>DAIDLI010000177.1 GCA_027449545.1 Acidobacteriaceae bacterium
CGATGTCCACGTGGCGCTGAGCGCCGGCGGATCCAGGATCCAGGACGGCTCCGACCATGCCGTTACCTTTGGCGGCGCCTCGAACATCGTGATTCCGCCGGGCGCGGCCATGTTCTCCGATCCGGTCAGCATGAAGGCGGCGGCGCTGGCCGATGTGACAGTGAGTTTCTTTGTCCCCTCGCAGGTGATGCGCGCGGAGACGTATCATGCCTTTGCCGGCGGCGATAATTATGAGGCCGCAGGCGACGCGGCCGGCGCCGCCGATCTCAGCAACCCAGACAAGGTGCACTCCTGGTATTTCTTCGACGGGATCGACGTGCCCGCAGTCGAGGGCTCGCGCACCGTGGTGGCGTTCGGTGATTCCATCACCGATGGGGCGCACATGACGATGAACTCCAATCGCCGCTGGCCCAACCTGCTGGCAGCTCGTCTTATGCAGGACAAGCAGCTCAGCCATGTTTCGGTTTTGGATGAAGGCATCGGCGGTAATCGCGTGCTGAACGACGTTGCCGGACCCAACGCCCTGGCGCGCTTCGATCGCGATGTGCTGGCTCAGGACGGCGTGCGCTATCTCATCATTCTCGAGAGCATCAACGACATCGGCCACACCAAACATCCGGTCAGCCCGGAGGACAAAGTCACGACGGCCCAGTTGGAGGAGGGTCTGAAGCAGATGGCCGATGCCGCTCACCAGCATGGCATCAAGGTGTACGCCGCCACGCTTACCCCTTACAAAGGCGCCAAGTACTGGTCTGCAAAGGGCGAACAGATGCGCGAAGATCTGAACAGCTTTATCCGTACCAGTAAAGACTTCGATGGGGTTATCGACTTTGCAAAGGCTACCCGGGACCCGCAGAATCCGCAGGTTTATAACTCGGAGTATGACTCCGGCGATCACCTGCATCCCAACGACGCCGGCTACCAGGCGATGGCAAACGCAATCCATCTGGCGCTGTTCAAGTAGGGAGGCAGGGAAAAGAGAAAGGGCCGAAGCACAGGCTCTGGGTGTGGCCGTCAACGTACACCGTCCTTCCAGTCCGGCTCGCCCGCTCTCCTTTGCCGCTCAAGGCACGAGCGTTATCGCACACGAAAAATTTCGCGAGAGCTTGCGAGGTATTTTCGTGTTTCAAGGTACTATCGATTTTGTTGATGGGCAGGCAGTCAAACGTCCAACACTGACGACTGCTTGCTGAAGTGAAATCGCTGAAATCTGCAAAGCGGCATGGCCCTCGGCCATGCCGTTTTGTTTTGGAGGCTGCGCGTGAGCGTACGAGAACAATTGCGGGCATTCTGGAAGCCGGTGCGTCGCGGCAACCATGCGAAACGCGATCCACATTCCGTTGCTGCGATCGAGGCTGCCGAAGCGGAGCGACGCACGCTGGCAATGCCCGCAATTCTGAGCCCGGTGCAGTTTACCATGCGGCATTTGCCCAAGCCCACGCCTGCGAACCTGCGCCGCTTCGCGGAGACGCCGGTGGTGCGGCGCGCCATCAATGTCATCAAGGACCGGATCGCCGCCATGGACTGGCAGGTGCGCGTGCGGCGGGGTTTTCAACTCTCCGCGATTACCGATGGAGAGAAGAAGATCAATGCTTTGCGGCGGGCGCTGGAAGAGCCGAATGCGGAGGACAGCTTCCGCACACTCATGGAGCAGGTGATCGAAGATGCCCTTACGGGCGGCTTTGGCGCCATCGAGATGGAACCGACCGGCGATCCGGAGCGGCCGGCGATGCTGTGGGCCGTGGACGGCGCATCCATTCGCATCCACGCCAAGTGGAACGGCCGGCCCGATATGCCGCGCTACGCGCAGGTCGCGCCAGGGCAGCCGGACACGGGTGGCGTGGAACTGCGCGATGACCAACTCATGTACATTCGCATGAATCCGCGCAGCTTCACACCCTTCGGTCTGGGGCCGCTGGAGGTTGCGTTCGAGACAGTGAATCAGTTTCTGAGCGCGCATCGCTTCGCCGGAAACCTGGCGGCCAACTCGGTGGCGCAATACGCATTGTGGCTCAATGAGGCCACTCCGGCACAGCACGACCGGCTGATCCGCTGGTGGCAGGACGAGATCGAGGGCACCGGCCGGGTGCCACTGCTTTCGACCACGCAGAAGCCCGAAGTGCTGCGTTTTGCGCAGGGCACGGACGCCGATCTGCGGCTGGCCTGGCAGGAGTTTCTGATTCGTATGGTGGCCAATGCCTTCGGCCTGCCCGCGCTGATGCTGGGCCTGGAGGCGGATGTAAACCGCTCCACTGCCGCCGATCTGGCCGATGAAGCCTTCCGCGGAGCCATCTCGCCGCTGGCTATGCTGCTCGCCGGTCACATCTCGCGGGACCTTTTCGCCAAATGCATCGGCTGGTGCGATTTCGAGTTTGTGTTCAACGAGCTGAGCGCTCGCGACGAGCAAACCGAGCTGGACATGCAGGTAAAGCTGCTACAGGCCGGCGTGCTGACGGTGAACGAGGTGCGCGCGATGCGGGGGCTGGCACCCGTAGAAAGACAGCCGCTGACTTCCAGTTCCTAGGCTCCATCTGCGTCTTTCATCACGAACCGTCAGCGGCTCGTCACGAATTTGGACTCTGAGAAAGAGTGAAGAAGGGCGAGTAACAGCAGGATGAGCGAACAGCAAGCAGCTAGAAGCTGCATTTTGCGGAGCGAAGATGCGACTGGAAGCCATGGCGGTATCGATACCTCACGTCGAAGGGCATCCGAACCGGGTGCCTTTTGAAGGGGTGCTGACGATGGTGAATGCAGCGAGCGACAAGGCGCCGGCAGGTGCGCGCGGGCATCGTGTGATGCTCACCCGCGAAGCTGCAGAGAAGGCGCTGCCGTCGCTGCTGGGGATGGCCGTGGACTACCGGCCGGGCTGGGACGGGCATGACGCGCGGCGCAAGATCGGAGTGCTGACGGAGGCGGAGCTGGTGGGACAGGAGCTTTCCGTGCGCGGCTATCTCTACGCTCGCGACTTTCCGGATGTGGCTAGCGCGATTGCGGCTCATTCGCCGCAAGCCCTGGGCATGAGCTATGAACTGGCCGATGCACGCGTTGAAGACATGCGCGCGGAGATCTGGAAGCTGACCAGGGTTACTTTCACAGGCGCGGCGATTCTGCTGCGCGAGAAAGCTGCCTACCGGGCCACCAGCTTCCGCATGGCGAGTTGAGGAGTCAGCAAGCCGGCGGGCTGGCGGTTGAGGGATTGAGCGAGTTGGCAGGACGGCAGATGGGCAAAGAGGCTCCGGTTCTTCCGGAGCCTCTTCTCTTTTCGCGCTCCGCTGCTGACTGGCTTATTTGCTGCCTTGTTGCCTTTGTCCCTGTTTTCAAGAAAGGAGCACCTATGGAAGAGAAGGAAATTGTGGAGCGGCTGGAAGCTGCTACGACCCTGCTCGAGAAGACGCTGCGTTGGTTGGAGGAGCGGCAGGGCGTGTTGTCCGGCGAGGTAGAGCGGATCTCCGCCACAGTGGAGCAAACCCGACGCGAGGCAGAACTGAGCGAGAAGCTGGCGGCTGCCGAGCAGGAGATTGCGGAGCTGAAGGCAGCTGCCGCGCAGCAGCAACCGGCACCGGTGCGGCGCACCTTGCCTGCCGGTACAGCCGAGATGCTGGCCAAGCATGGCATCGGTGAAGGTCCGGTGGACGTGCGCGCACTGGACGCGGCCCTGAGCGGGTTGAGCCTGGAGCAGCGTATCGCGGTCAAGATGCAGTTGCTGCGCGCGGGGGCGATCGCCTAGAGCATGCATCGTGAGTCGTGATCAGGCCATTGCCTCTCGCTACTACGGATCACGAACCACGAACTACGAATCACGAGCCACGGATCACGAATCACGGCCCCGGGGAGGGGCGGAGAGAATCCCATGAACGCAACCTTTGCAGATATTCATGCAGCAGCAGACTTCATCGGACCGGGCGCGGTGGAAGTGCCGCTCTACCAGACCGAGATCTTCGACATCTGCCGCCGCTCGAGCCCGTTCGGGCAGCGCATCAAGCAGGTGCCGGCCACCGGGCACCCCTCGCGCTTCTTTGAAGAGGTCGCCATTCCGAACCCGGGCACGGCTGGTTTCATGGATCCGCGCAGCATCGCGCCCGCAGTGGTCACGCCCAATCGGGTGGAGAAGAGCGTGCCGCTGAAGGCGATTGTGGCGCAGATCAACTACAACCTGTTCGACATTGAGCTGGGCCAGCAGCAGAAACAGTTTGCCTATCTGCAGGCGAAGGACCTGGTGGATACGGTGAGCGGCGTGATGGTGACGCACGATGTTGCGCTGTGGAACGGCAACGACACGAGCCTCAGCGCTCCCACCACCACGCAATATATGGGTTGCGCCGCGCAGATCGCGGCCGGCGGCAACTCCGTCACGGTGAGCACTTCGATGAAGATCGTGGACACGATCAAGACCACAGTGGCGCAGATGGTGGCGAGCAACGGCTACTACGTTCGGCCTACGGCCATCTATGCCAACCCGGTGCTGCTCGACCTGATCGACCAGGAGATGAAGAGCGAGTACAACGTGGTGCTCAACAGCGATCAGATCACCGGCGGATTCCGCGTGAAGATGCTGGCTACGCAGGCCGGCGACCTGCCGCTGATTCCCGACTGGAGCCTGGCGGACACAGGCACCCCGGGAAGCGGCACTGCCACTCTGCCGGCGTACATCGTCACCGAGGACCTGATCGAATACCACTGGCTGGGCGCTCCGGCCCCGCGCATCTTCCAACTCGGTTTGCCTAACTCGCTCACCCACCAGTACGTCGCGGTCAAGTTCGGCGCGCCGGTGGTCAAGGGCGCGAACTATGCGCATTACCAGGTGCTGGTGCAGCGGTAACAAGCAGTGGACAGTGAGCAGTGGACAGTGAGCAGTGAACAGCTATTGCACTGCCGCTCGTAAGCCTGAGCGGCGGGGAAGAATCTGCTCCCTGCTCACTGGACACTGGTCCGGAGGAACAACATGGCCTATCTGGAGCCAGCCGACTACGCGAACTACGGGCTGCCGGCGGGGACCACAGCGGACTGGATCACGGCGGCGAGCGCGTTGATCAACAGATACTGCCGGCGGCCCGACCTGAACATCATGCAGTACGTCGAACGGCTGCGGGTTGTGAGTGGAGCGCGCACGGTGCTGCTCAGCTATTTGCCGCTTGCACCGCTTGCGCCGGCAACTTCGGCGCTGGTGGCGCTTGAGGGGCGCTACACCAAGCCGCGGCGCGGGGAGTTTCCCTTCGAGCCGCTGGCCGAGATCGCGGCCGCCTTCGCGCTGCCCGGGCAGTGGGCAGCCATCGATGCAGGGCTGGCAGATGCGGACCCGAACACGGGCGAGCTGACGCTGCCCTGGAATGTTTTCGGACTGCCCTACAACGAGGTGCGGGTGACCTACACCGCGGGCCTGGCCGTTATCGGCGACGACGTGAAATCGGCCTGCGCACAGATCGTGCGCAACGCTCAGGCTACGCCGGCGCTGAATGCGAAGCGCACCAAAATCGACACGATGTGGGTGGATTATTTTTCCAGCTCCCTCATCGATGAGACGGTGCAGGCCCTGCTGAACCCGTACGTCGCCAATCGGCTGGGTTGAGCAAAGCACGGCAGAGACGAGTGAAGAAATGAAAACGGGAGTGCGGAGAATTCTCTCCTTCAGGCGTGGCCTCGCGCCCTCCCTGCCCACCGCACGCTTCTGATCCGCTATTCACCGCCGACCAACCCACCTGAACGGAGAGCAACAATGAGCGACACGTCGCCATGGAATGCGACCAGTACTGCGCGGCTGCTTGCCGACGCGTTGTTGCGCAGGTTGACGGGCACGACGGCGGCGCTGCGCGTCACGCCAACCAGTACCGACGGCGCCATGTCGGAAGTGGGCCTGGTGGCGACCACATTCTCAGAAGTTACTTTGAGCCCAGTCGTGCTTCGCAAGCTGCGCCCGGTGTGGGAGCAGGACGGCGCGTCCAAGTGGGAGCTGATGGCCTCCGCCACCAGTGTGGAGCAGCAGGTGAACGCGCTTGAACTGACTTCGGCGCAGGCGCTCTTTGGGATGACGATGGCGGTTACCGTAGCCGGGCAGGACTACCTCATCGAATCCATCGCTTCGAATGAAGCCTTTGGGCAGGTCTATCTTTATCGCTTGCTGCTGCGCGAGGCGCGGCCGCAGAGTTTGTAGATGCTTGCCGCTCGCTGTTCGAAGCGGGCGCGCGAATCCAAACTGTGAACCAGGAACCGAGAAGTGTGATGCAGAATGCGAAGGACTCCTTTTACATGGCGCTGCGAACGCGCTTGTGCGCCGTGAATCCGGAGCGCACCTGCCTGCTACGCGGCGCGGTGCGCCCCGGCATCCTCGTGGAAGAGGCCGAGGCACCGTTCAGCCAGCTTCCCAATGACGTTTTTGTTCTGCGTTGGACAACGATGGGTGCGGATCTGAACCTGGCTTCGATCCTGGTCGCCGCGCAGTGCGAGGTTCTCTACTCCACCTGTGGCACGCGAAGCTTTGGCGGGCTCGACCGCGGCCGCGCGCTGAGCAAGATGGACGAAGAACTGCTGGCGATTGTGCAGCCTTTCTCCACACCCAAGCTCAACTACCAGGCAAATCCGCCAACAGCGATGCTGACGCAGGTCTTCTGGGACGAGCCGGTGTTCGCGCCGGCGGTATCGCAACGCGACCTGCTCAGCCGTGCGGTCTCGGTCACGGTGTACAGCTATCAGGACCCGGCAGAGTAGACGCTCGCGGATCGTCCTCTCGCGAGCGGGCGCGTCCTGATCCTGCGCATCGCCGCACCTGGTTCATGAATCGCGACCCAGGAACCAAGAATCCCGAACCACCCTTTCGAGGCTCAGGCAATGGCATCCATTTGGTTTTCTGCTCCGGCGCCGGTGGCGCGCCGGGTGCGAGCGTACTTTGCGCCGGTAAACCGGCCGGCGCAGACGCCCGTGCTCTTCGATCCGGCGCAGCAGGGCAGCTTCGATCTGGATAGCCCGCCCGCGCCCTGGATCAGCCTCGGCTGGATTCAGAACTTCGCGCGCAAGGCGGCGAGCAAGTGGACTCCGCTGCTCGCGGGCATTCCTGCTGCGCCGCTGGAGCAGGTCCGGCAAACAATCGAAGCCCAGCTCAGTTTCGAGTTTCTGAGTTGGACGAAGCTCACGATGGCGCTGGCCACGGGGTCGCAGCACATGAATGTGCTGAAGACGGCCAGCGGCACGGCAACGGCCGCCGACGGCGCGCAGGCGTTGGCGGCCGTGACGCCGCAGAGCGGCTCTACGGCTACGCAGATCCTTTTGGCGTCGGCGGACGCTGCGCAGTTCTCCGCGGGTTCGATGGTTGCCGTGGACGTCGACTATACGGGACAGACCGGCTTTGTGGGGACGCCGGTGGCGGGCGCTTATGTGCGTCAGCCGCTCAGCGATGTGGACTATATCCGGCGCGTGACCTTCAACGTTGGTTTAGTGACACAGGTGGCGAGCGGCACCCTGACACTTGCCCAGCCGCTGCCCGGAGGCGCCCCGCAAGCTGGCGCCAAGGTGCAGGCGGTGACCGCTTTTGTCGACCGCGAAGGGGGCAGCTTTTTCCAGGAGTGGTCGGCGCTGTTCGTGATGGAAGGCAGCCAGGGGGAGCGCATCTTCTTCCACTATCCGCGCCTGCAACCCTCGAGCGGCGCCGACGAGGCACTGCTGCCTCTGGATGCGAAGAACAAGAGCGGCCAGGCACGCATCGCGCTCCAAGGGCAATTCCTCGCGCTGCCGGTTACGGACCCGCTGGATGGGGAGCGCGTGGTGTGCTACCGCAGCTTTGTGCCGGCGGCGAATGCAGCAGTTTAGCGAGTCAGAAGCGAGAACGCGATGAAGATCACGATTGCAGGGCGGGATTACACAGCGGCACTGGACGCAGCGCGGCCGCTGACGATCGAGCGCAGGCTAAACGTGCCCTCGGTCTGCGAGCTTTGGCTGAGCCTGCCGGCGGACGGCGGCCTGGTGACGCCCGCGCAGTTTGCGCCGCTTGCTGTAGCGGGCGACGACGGAACGATTTATTTCACGGGCTACATCGCAGGGACGCCGCTGCCGGAGTATGCCGGCGAGGGCATCACCGGTCCGCGCTACCGGACAGCGATTCAGGCGGTCAGCGACGAATTTTTATTCGATCAACTGCCCATGCCAGCCAGCCCGAACCTGAGCGCCAGGACGGTGGGGGCACTGCTGCAAGCACTGGTCGCGCATGCCGGTTCAACGGCGCTCGCCCTGGAGGGATCTTCGCTGGACACTCCGGTGGGCAGCTTTTCCGCTGGTCCAGGCGCGAAGTGGAGCCAGCAGGCAGGGCAGGCCGCGGAACTGGCGCGCGCAAATTATCGCGCGCTGAACGGGGTGGTCACGCTCGCTGCGATGCCGGCCACCGTGCACCCGCTCAATGAAAATGACGGCACGCTGGAACTGGCGAACCTCGCGTTGACGGCAAACGCCGAACGCGCTGTCGCAAACGATGTGACGGTGTGCGGCGACAATGAGCCAGCGGCCTATGGAACGGAGTACTTTCTCGGCGATGGCGTAACCACGCAGTTCGCATTGAGTGAGGATCCGTGGATGGAGCCTGCCGCCTCAGCCCATGTGATTCGCGAGCTGTTCGATGGGCCGGAGATCGATACCCGGCTGTGGAGCGCGATGGGTGGCGCAGGCTACTTCAGCCTGGGAGCGAATGGGCTGGCAATGAACGGCGGCAGCGGGCGCGACGGCGAGACGCTGCTCACCTGGCGCGATCCTGTCGAGATGGGCGGGACGCTGCTGATGGAAGCGGTGGGCGTGAAGCTGCAAACCGGCAGCACGGGGATCCTTGCGGGCTTCTTCATGACGGCGGAGACGGCGAGCGACTGTACTGCCGGCTTTCGGATCACCGCCGACCCGGGCAGCGGCGCGCTCACGTTGCAGCCACTCGTGCAAGGCGCGGCTGCGGGAACCACCTTCGCCCTCGATCCGGCAAATCAATACACGCTGCGGTTGCGGGTGCATTGCCCGGAGCGCGAACGGATCCGCGCGGCTTACTACTCCTTCGGCGATAGCGGCCTGGTTTCAGCAGGCGGCCAAGGCGTGCTGGCTCCGGCGCAAATCCAGATGGAGATTCAGCAGTTCGTCAACGGCGTGGGCGCCTCGCCGGTCACGCTCTACGATGGCGGTATCGCCAGCCTGCCGGGCACCTGCATGGTGGTGGCGGCAAGCAGTCTGAATCTCAACGGCAGTATGCGCGGGTTGAATCTGCGCCGGTTGGGCTCCGGGTGGGTGGTGAGCACTCCGCAGAATGGTGGGCCGTACACGCGGCGGATCGGCTCCGCCGCTGAAGCTGCGGAGTGCTCGGTGGAGAGCGGCGGCAAGGTGGCGTTCTCTACCGGCGTCATTCCCGCGGCGGGCGAGCAGATTGCGGTGAGTTACCGCACTCTGCGCCGCGCGGTGGGGCGGGCCGTGAACACCGCGAGCCAGCAGGCGCTTACCGCGGCCGGTTCGCCCTCCGTTGCAAGCTGGATCGGGTCCGTGAACAGCCCGCAGGCGCGCAGTTCGGCCGATTGCCGCAGCGCGGCGCAGGTGATGGCGCAGGCGGCGGGCGGCGCCAGCGCCTTGTGGAGCGGGACATACAAGAGCAGTCGCGCCAGTCTCGATGCGGATGTATGGCCCGGCGACGCGCTGCTGCTGAATGCGCCTTCCGCCGGTCTGCATGCGCAGGTGGTGGTGCGCGCGGTGAAGGTGAGCTATGCACCCAGCCTGCCGGACCTGGTGGGGTACGCGATCACGTTTGCCAACGACTGGGCGGACGATCTGGCGATCAAGACCAGTGCGACGGTGCCGGCGAATGCCTGGTTGCCCGCGCCCGTCGCGCCGACGGTGCTCGCAAATCTGAATGCGCTGACGGTAACGGCGGTGAACGGCAGCACCGTGACGGTGAATACCGGCGCAGCTCCGCCCGAAGGAGGTGGTTTTGAGATCCGCCTGCGGGACTACGCCTTCATGCCCGGCGAAGACCCGATGCTGGTGCTGCGCAGCGCGGCGCAGAACCTGACCTTCTCACGGGTCTCGCCCAGCGACCGCTTCTACATTCGGATGTACGACAGCGCCACGCCGCCGAACTATTCGGAGTTCTCGGTGGCCCTGGTGATCAATCTACCGTTGAGCGCGTGAAAGAGCGAGTCAGCGAGCCGGCAAGTCGGCGGATGGGCTGTTCGCTGGATGGAGTTCGATGCGGATGATGAATGAATTCGAGGCGCAGGTATTGAGCGATCTGAGCGTGCTGAAGACGCAGATGTCCGGGCTGGTGGGCGATGGCAACGGCGGCCGCCTGGCAGAGCTGGAGCGGCGCATGGACCAGCACGAGCAAAACTGGCAGCGCGCCAAAGGCTTTGTGGCGGCGGCCAGCGTGGTGCTGGCGGTCATCGAGGTCGCCGTGCAGGCCTGGCACCGGCATTAAAGCAGTTTGGAAGGCCGAGAACACCGGCTTCCCAGGACGCCGCTAATCCTTCTTCGTCATGCTCTGCTGGATGATCTCCGCAGGCACCGGGTGGCTGAAATAGTAGCCCTGCAATTCGTCGCATCCCCACTCGGTGAGCATGCGCGCCTGTTCGGCGAGTTCCACGCCTTCGGCCACGGTAGCGAGACGGAGTTTCTGCGCCAATTGCAGCACCGATTCGCAGATGGCGGCGGCTGTGGTGCTCTCGTGAATGCGGCAGGTGAAACCGCGATCGATCTTCAGCACGTCCACCGGGAAACGTTGCAGGTAGTTCAGCCCGGAGTAGGCGGTGCCGAAGTCGTCGATGGCGATGCGGATGCCGAGTTTGCGCAGCCGGGACAAAGCTTCGCTGGACAAAGTTTCATCCATGATTACGGACTCAGTGATCTCCATCTCCAGGAGATCCGGCCCAATGCCGGCCTCCTGCAGCGCCGCAGTGACCGCTTCCGGAAAAGCCGGATTGCGAAATTGGGCGGCGGAGACATTCACCGAGACGGGAACGAGATGGTAGCCGGCCTGACGCCATTCGGCCAACTGGCGCGCGGTCTCCTGCACGACCCAGTCGCCGACCTGGAGAATGAGCCCGGTCTCTTCGGCGACGGGGATGAAGGTTGCCGGGCCGAGCAGACCGCGCTCGGGATGGCGCCAGCGGATAAGCGCCTCCATGGCGCGGAGGCGCCCCGTGCGGGCATCGATGCGCGGCTGGTAGACGAGGCGGAACTCGTCGCGTCTGAGCGCATCGCGAACACCGGCGGCGATCTCCAGGAAGTTCGCGTTGCTCATCTCCATGGAGGGCTTGTAGGCCTTCCAACTGTTCTTGCAGTCCCGCTTGGCGGTGAACATGGCCAGGTCGGCCTTGCGCAGCAGGTCTTCGGCGTCGGTCGCATCTTCCGGAGCACATGCAAATCCGGCGCTGGCGGTTACGACCATATCGCGGCCGCTTACCTGCATGGGCCCAGCGATTCTGGCGAGCACGCGCTGTACGAGGCGCTCCAGTGCCGGGCGGTCGGCAATATTGGTCACCAGGATCACGAATTCATCGCCGCCCAGGCGCGCCACCAACTCGTCTCCGCGAATCGAGGAGCGAATGCGCGATCCGATCTTCTTCAGGAAACGGTCGCCACCCTGGTGCCCCAGCCGCTCATTGACGCGCTTGAAGCCATCCACGTCAAGGTAAATCACCGCGAGTTTCTGCGAATCGTCGCGATTGAGCTGACGCAGGGCCTGGCGCAGCGATTCCAGGAAGTAATAGCGATTCGGCAATCCGGTGAGCGCGTCGGTCTGTGCCTGTTGGGTGAGGCGCTTGCGGATCTCCACCCGTTCGGTGATGTCGGTCTGGATGCCCACCAGATGGGTCACCCGGCCCTCTTCATCACGAACCGGGGAGAGCCGCAGTTCGTTGAAGAACTCGGTGCCATCCTTGCGATAGTTGCGCAGGACGAATCTGCCGCCGGTAGCGGAGGCGATGGCATCGCGGATCTGTGCGCGGACTGTCGGAGACGTGTTCGGGCCCTGAAGAAAGCGGCAGTTTTTGCCCAGAATCTCCTCGCTGGAGTAGCCGGTAAGACGCTCGAACGCCGGATTGACATACACCAGCGGATAGTCGGTTTCGGAGTCGAATTGGGCAATCGTGATGCCCACCGGAGCGTCGGTGACCGCCTGATCGCGGAGGCGCAGGGTCTCGCGGCCCTTGCGGCGCGCCGTCACATTGCGAATGAAGACCACGACTCCGGATTCGGCGGGGTAGATGTGCAGCTCAAACCAGGAATCGAACGGTTCCGAATAGTACTCTTCCAGGTGCGTGGCGACGCGCTCGTTCATCGTGCGGGTGCAGCACGCGCCGAATTGGCTGGTGGCGCTATACGGCGACGCCTCCCATAAGCTGCGGCCGAGCAGTTTGCCGGCTGAGCTGAGCGCGGCCTGGGCGCGCGAATTCACGTAGGTAAAGCGCCACTCCCGATCGAGCATGAAGATGCCATCGGTGGTGCTTTCCAGGATGGAATCGACCAGCCGATTTTGCCGGGCAAGATGTTCGGCGGCGCTCTTTTCGCGGCTGATATCGAAGTTGACGCCGAGAACGCGCTCGGGCTGCCCGCTGGAATCGAATTGGAACTTTCCCCGGGAGTGGATCCAGTTCCATTGGCCATCCAGTCCCTTCATCCGGTACTCGACCTCGAAGGTCTCTCCGGTGACGGCCGCTTCGGCCAGGGCCGCCTTGTGGCGCGCCTGATCCTCGGGGTGCATTTGCGCATAAATTTCATCGAGGCGGGGCGCGGCGTCGCTCTCGTCAAAGCCCATCACCCGGAAGGACGCGGGGTTCCAGCGCAATTCTCCGGAGGCAATGTCGCGTTCCCAGACACCCATATTGGTGAATTCGGCGGCGAGTTGCAGGCGCTCTTCGCTGAGCGCCGCACGTCTTTCGGCACTCTCCAAAGCGCTGAGGTCGGTGACCATCACCAGCACCCCGAGGATGCTTCCGTCCGGTTCGCGATCCGGCGTGTAGGTCACGGCCACGCGACGGCGCTGTCCGCCGCCTTCCTGCCACCCCTCAAAGGCGATCGGTTCCCCTGCTAAGGCTCTCTCAAATATGGGGAGCGCGAGGCGTGCATACTCTTCACCGAAGCAGCGGGTCACCACCTCGGACACATGGCGGTTCAGCCACTCCTCCCGCTGAATGCCACACCACAGCTCATAGGCGCGGCTCATGCGCCGATAGACGCCGGAGGCGTCAATATAGCCGATCAGAGCAGGGATAATTTCCAGCAGGTCGCGGTCCGATGACAAGAAGCCCTCAATTCAATTTGCGGTGGCGCGGCCGCGCCCGAACTAAATATCTCTTCAAACAATACAGCTCCGACGAGTTCCGCAAATCAGGGCAAATCGGAATAAGTTAGGAATCCATCCTACGGGGAAGCAAAGATGCAAAGATTGGAATTGTCTTCTGGTTTCTGGTGTTCCTCCCATTATAGGGCAATGGAGGTTGTTGGCTCGGGCTGGCAGGGAGCGGATGAACGCGCCTCGCTGTTCGGATGCCAGTTGCGCGGCTGATAGATGCAGCACGGTTCCTGGGAGAGTGGATCGCCGGTCAGGGCATAGGCGCGGGCGCGGCTGCCGCCGCAGATCTCCTTGAACTCGCAGGCGCCGCACTTGCCCTCCAGCCGCGAGGTGTCGCGCAGG
This sequence comes from Acidobacteriaceae bacterium, assembly GCA_027449545.1. Taxonomy (GTDB): domain Bacteria; phylum Acidobacteriota; class Terriglobia; order Terriglobales; family Acidobacteriaceae; genus Telmatobacter. The sequence continues at coordinate 13,637 of DAIDLI010000177.1, forward strand.
GCCTTGAAGATGGGCGCATTGCGATAGATCTCGGCCAGCGGGGTCTCGCGGACGTTCCCGGCGTGGATGGGCAGGAACCCGCTGGGATAGACATTCCCGACGTGGGAGATGAACATGAAGCCCTTGCCGTCGTTGACGCGGCGGGTGGCCCAGGCTTTGGTGCGGGCGGCGGCGTCGGCGGTCGGCGCGCCCGGTTCGTACTCGGTTGGTCTGGGAACGGAGCCCGGATGACCGTGGCCTTGCGCAAACTTGCGCTCCTCCAGGTTGTGCTGGATCAGGTAGCGGCGGTAGTGCATGGCCTCGGTGGTCTTGATCTGGAAGTTGACGCGGTGAGAGAGTTCGTAGATCTTGCCGAAGACCTTCTCGAACTCTTCGCCGGAGAGCAGGTCGCCCAGTTGTCCCCGCCCCACCGGAACCAGGAAAAAGACGTTCCACATCACGATGGCCAGCTTTTCAAAGAGAGCGCAGAGATTGTCGAGGTCGTCGGCGTTGTGGCGGCTGATGGTGGTGTGCACCTGGATCGGGATGCCGGCCTCATTGGCCCACTCGATCGCCTGGATGGTGCGCGCCCAGGCGCCGGGCATGCCCCGGAACTTGTCGTGAATCTCGGGCGTGGAGCCGTCCAGCGAGATGCCCAGCCGCACCAAGCCGGCCTCCTTCAGCTTGAAGATGGCTTCCCGGGTGAGCAGGGGGGTGGCGCTGGGGGTGACGGCCACATGCACGTTCTTGCTGGCGGCGTAGCGGATCAGATCGTAGACATCGGCGCGCTTGAGCGGATCGCCACCGGTGAACACGAAGATGGGAATATGCATCGCTGCGATCTGGTCGATGAGCTGCTTGCCCTCCTCGGTGCTGAGCTGGTCGGGGTGGGGCAGGGGCTGAGCGGCGGCGCGGCAATGCTTGCAGGCCAGATCGCAAGACTGGGTAATCTCCCAGATCGCCAGGAAGGGGGACTCATCATAGTCAATCCCGCCGCGGGCGGGGATATTGTGCATCGGCTGCAGCATAGGGCGCCTCCTGTGGGTCGGAGCGCTGGACGGGGACCAGTCCTGCACGGGAGGGCTGCAAATTCTATAGAAGGTTGGCTTTCGCCCGGGCAACCCTTCCTGCGCGCCTCGACTCTATATCAGAAAAGCAGTTTCAGCGGCTTCGGGCTGTGATTAAGATCACTTCTGCGCCGGAATGCGCGTTTCGCTGCGACAGCACAAACAATTTGGTTGGTGGAAACGCGATTCGGGTCTAAAGTCTACGTATTCTCCTTCTCGCGCATCTCATACGGGATTGGGGCTTAAGCCTTTCCGATGCATGAGACGAGGGGTTGCTGGACCTCCGGGGTTGTGAGATAACCCACCTTTCCATGTGCGATGGGGCACAGTCCAGCGGGCCCTGATCGATTTGAATATGTTTGGACTATCAGGAGGTTCCCCATGGCCGCCCTATTACACCATAACTGGATCAAGCCGTCCACGATCCTGTTTGCCTCCGAGGTCCCCGCAAATGAAAAGGCGTTCGAGTTTGCGCTGGCCCAAGCCCGGGAATTCCAGGCTGACCTGATTCTCTTTCATGCCTACGACACGCTGGTGGTTGCGGCCTCGGAGAGCTCTGGGATTCGGTATTACGATTACGCGGCGGCTGCGCGAGCGGAGAAGCACCATCTGGAGCCATTGGCGGAGCGGGTTCGCGAAGCCGGCGTTCGCTGTGAAGTGGTGGTACGCCCCGGCCTGCCTGCCGACCAGATTTTGAGCTTTGCGCACGAGCGTCAGATCGATCGCATTGTGATGGGCACGCACTCGCCCGGTCCGATTGGAAAATTGCTGGTGGGCTCGGTGGCCGAGGCGGTCCTGCGCAGCGCAACCGTCCCGGTCTTTATTATCGGGCCTGAAGTGGTGAGCGGAGCTTACCGCAACTTTGCCACCCAGACCATTCTCTGCGCGGTGAGCCTGAACGAGACCAGCGCGCTGGTCAGCGCTTTCGCCGCGGAACTGGCCGAGCAGCACAACGCGCGTCTGGTGTTGCAGCACGTGATCAAGCCGCAGGAGCGCGCCGAGATTCTGGCCGGCCGTTCGCTGGATGAAGTCGAAACCGACCTGCTTGGATTGATCCCGGCCGAGTTGCAGGCCAAGATCGAGGTGCAAACCATCGTGGTCCCGGGCGATCCCACCGAGGAATTGCTCTACCAGAGCCGTGCGCAGCAGGCCGATCTGATCGTGCTGGGCGCGCAGGGAGCGTCGGCATTTGCGGCAGCCACTCGCCACGGTGTGGTTTACAAGACGCTGGCGCACGCGCAGTGCCCGGTGATTACGCTGTCGCCTGTCGTGCTGGCCGAGTGCGTCGCGAAAGACAAGGGCCGTAGCCCCGAGGCCTACATGGCCGGCGTCTTCTAAACCTGTACTGTCCCCGGAAACGCCAGGAGGCGCGCTGCATGGAGGCGCGCCTCTTGTTTTGTGGGGGATTTCGCGTCTGCGTTCCGGCGGGTCAGATCAAGCGCAGCAAGATCAGCACCAGCACGATGGTGAGGATGAGGCTGATGCTGCCCCCTCCGTAATACCCCCAGCCCGGGCCCATGCGGTAGCCGCCGTAACCAAACCCGAGAATCAACAGGATCAGAAGCAGAACCAGTAGCATAGTTTCTCCTTGGGCGCCTTGCGCCCCATGCCGGCATTCGCGTTGCAGTGCAAAGCACCGAGCCGGTTCCTGCTGTGATGCCTCGGGACGGATGTGGGGCTGCATCCATTTCGTTTGATATTGCCAAAATTGAGCGACTCCCTGGCCAACCCCGGGCGGCGCAACCCGCCGCTGCCCGCAGGCGTCCAAGGGTAACGTTGTCGGTACCCGAGCAAGAGGGCCACAGCCCCAGGAGGTGACGACATGCTTTGGACCATTTTCGTAATTCTGCTCGTCCTCTGGCTGGTGGGAGTGGTGAGCTCCTACACGCTGGGCGGATTTATTCACCTGCTACTGGTGCTTGCGCTGGTGGTGCTGCTGATTCAGTTGATCACCGGCCGCAGACCGGTGCTTTAGCGATTCCGGTGCCTGAAGCTGCCGTAGCGGTGGCGGTTTCAGGATCGTTCCCGGAGACAACGTAAGCCGAACTCGTTTTTCCAATCCACGGAGGTGGAGACTATGAACACCGACAAAGTGAAAGGCGCGATGGACGACGTGGCAGGCCGGGCGAAACGCCAGGCTGGCGAATGGACCGGCGACGTGAACAAACAGATGGACGGCGCAGCCCAGCAGGTGAAGGGCAAGGCCGAGAAGGCGTGGGGCAACCTGAAGGATGCGGCGCACCAAGGCAGCCAAGGCAGCAACGACGCCGATGGCAACCGGCAATCGGCGCCGGACAGAAACCATCACTAGGCTTCGGCTACCATAGCCCAAAACCTCTGAGACCGGCGCCGCCCGGCCGCGATGCGCAAGAAAGGCGCTCCGCGGCCGGAGCGACGCCGGTTTCGCGTGTGTGGCTGCCAAGCAGGCTCCGTTACACTGAAAACCGATGCGATCGGGAGACAGTGCAAGGAGCAGAGCGCGTGCAGCAGCGGTGGCCGTATTGTGCGGAGCGGCGACGCTCGCCGGATGCGGCTTCCCCGCAGCCCCGGAGCCGCCTTCGCTGCGCCTGCCCCAGCCAGTGACGGATTTGCACGCGGCGCGCACCGGCGACGTGGTGGCGCTGGCTTGGACCATGCCCAAGCTGGACACCTCCAAGGTGTCGCTTCAAGGCAACGTGCTGACGCGCATCTGCCGGCAAGAGAACGCGGTTGCAGGCTGCACGACGATTGAGAACCTGCATCTGAGGCCAGGGACGAAGGGCTCGTTTCAGGACGCCCTGCCCGCGCCGCTGGTTTCGGGCGCACCCCGCCCCCTCCGCTATTTTGTGGAGCTGATCAACGACCGTGGCCGCTCGGCTGGACTCTCCAACTCCGCCACCGTCCCCGCCGGGCAGGCACCTGCGCCCATTGCTGGACTCGTCGCCCAGGTGCGCAGAGACGGCGTGGCGCTCTACTGGCCGAAGGGGCCGGCGGAGCCGTACCCAACGCAGGTGCGCTTGCAGCGCACGCTGTTGACGTCCGCTGCCAAGAACCAGAAGCAGGGGCCGCTGGCCGCTCCACCCGAGCCATCCCAGGTGAACCTGCTGGTGCCCGCGGGCGATGCCCGCGACGCCACTCTCGACAAGGACATCCGCTTTGGCGAGACCTACGAATACCGCGCCCAGCGTTTGGCCCAGGTGACGATCGATGGCAAAGCCATGGAACTGGATGGCCCCTGGTCGCCGCCGGTCAAAGTCGCAGCGCTCAACACGTTTCCGCCGGCAGTGCCGGCGGGGCTGGCTGCTGTGGCGAACCCCGCGCAGAGCGGCACAGGCCCTTCCATCGACCTGAGCTGGCAGCCGGACGGCGCGAGCGACGTGGCCGGTTACGCCGTTTATCGCCATCCGACCGGGCAGCCGGAGAGCGCGTGGACGCGCATCAGCGGTCCACAGCCGGTCGTCGGCCCTGCCTTCCACGATGGAAATGTGCAGGCGGGCCAAACCTACGAGTACGCAGTCACCGCCATCGGACAGAATGGGGTAGAGAGCAGGAAGTCAGGGTTGGCCGAGGAGACGGTGCCCGGGCCGAACTAGCAGAACGAGATGGGGGATCGTCAGAAGACAAGGATTCCTGCGAAGCTTTGGGAAGAATGATGTTTCAGCCGGCTTGTTTCTTAAATTAAGGAGAAAAATTCAAATGAGATATTGCCGATTCGTCCTGAACGGAAGCACCCGCTACGGCCGCGTAGAAGACCGCGACGGTCAACCCTGGATCGTTGCTCCCGCGCCCGCGCCGGAGGAAGATCTGGCCTTCCGGCTGGAGCACAACAGCGCCGCTACGCCCAGCTTCGAGCCCCTGCCGCTGAGCGAGGCCGAGCTGCTGGCGCCGGTCACGCCCTCCAAGATCGTCTGCGTGGGCCGCAACTATCACGATCACATCAAGGAGCTGGGCAACGACGTGCCCACCCAGCCGATGCTCTTCTTCAAGCCGCTCTCCTCGCTGCTGTCGCCGGGTGGAACGGTGCTGCTGCCCAGCATCTGCGAGCGCGTCGACTTTGAGGGCGAACTGGTGCTGGTGATCGGCAAGCGGGTCCGCAATCTGAGGGCTGATGGCGATTGGCGCACGGTACTTCGGGGCTTCACACTGGCCAACGATATCTCCTCGCGCGACTTCCAGAAGAAGGAAGCGCAGTGGGCGCGCGCCAAGGGCTTTGACACCTTCTGCCCCATGGGCCCGGTGGTGAGCGACGAACTCAACCTTGAAGCCGGCGTGACGCTGGAGACGCGCCTCAACGGCGAGTTGCGCCAGCAGGGCACGACGAAGGATTTCATCTTCGATGTCCCCGTCTTGCTGGAGGCAATCACGCGGGCCATGACTCTGGAACCCGGGGACGTGGTCCTGACCGGAACGCCCTCCGGGGTGGGCCCACTGAAGCCCGGCGACCGGGTCGAGGTAAGCGTCGAGGGCCTGGGCACGCTGTCGCATGGCGTGGCGGCGGAGAGCTGAGAACTGTGAGTTGGGCCTGAGATGGCGGGCTGCGGACGAAGGCGCAGCCCGCCGCGCCATTTGCTGGGTCAGGAACGGCTACTGAAAGAGCCCTGGCAAATCACGCCCACCATAGAGGACCCGCTCAATCCGCACGGTGTCGCCCAAGATCCGGAAAAGGATCAGATAATTCCCCACGACGCCGACACGCGCATCCTCACCTACTTCCGGGCGAAGCTGATATGCAAGAGGCTGTTCAGCGATGCGGAGAATCTTCTGTCGGATTTTCTGGAGAAAAGTTACCGCGCGGCGGGGATTATCCTGCGTAATGAAAGCAGCAATGGCATCGAGATCGCCTTCAACGAACCGGGAGAGTTCTAGGCGCATTCTTCCCGCTCCCCGGTGGCATCTGCGAGGGCCTGATACTTGCGCTCAAGCCGTTCGAAGACGTCCTGGGGAGAGACGCCGGCGCTTTTGTCGTTCACCGTTTGCTGCCAGATGTGGCGCAGTTCCTCGATGCCCGCCTGACGCAGCTTCCGTTTGTAGTTCCAGTCGCGCAGCGCCTCGCGAATCACTTCGCTGGAGGAAGCATATTCACCCGTAGCGACTGCCTCGCGGACTTGAGCGATCATCTCGGGCGGGAGGGCAATGCTGATCTTCTCGATGGAGGACATGAGCACCCCCGGGTAGCAATTCTTCCTACCGCAACAGCAAGGTTAGCACGGAAGTGAAGGTCTGTGTCCCCGGATTTCGATTTGCCCTCGCAATCGGGAGGGGCGCCTCCCGCAATAGGCATGCTGATCCCGGGCGAACATCGGACACTTGCCGCGGAAGCTTGGCTTACGCCGACACCAGCCCCTTTGCGAACATCTGCTTGATGCCGCGGATGGCTTGGCGGGTGCGTTCCTCGTTTTCGATCAATGCGAAACGGACATGCTGGTCGCCGTGCTCGCCGAAGCCGATCCCGGGGCTGACTGCTACTTTGGCGTCGATCAGCAGCCGCTTGGAGAACTCCAGGGAGCCAAGGCTCCGGTACTGCTCGGGAATCTGCGCCCAGACGAACATGGTCGCTTTTGGGCTTGCCACCTGCCAGCCGGCGCGGTTCAGGCCATCGATGAGCACGTCGCGGCGGTTCTGGTAGATCTGGCAGATCTCGTGCACGCACTCCTGCGGACCCTCGAGGGCGGCGATGGACGCCACCTGGATCGGCGTGAAGGTGCCGTAGTCGAAGTAGCTCTTGAGCCGGGCGAGCGCAGCCACCAGCTTCTGGTTGCCGACCATGAAGCCCACGCGCCAGCCGGGCATGTTGTAGCTCTTGGAGAGGGTGAAGAACTCAACGGCCACGTCTTTGGCGCCGGGAACCTGCATCACGCTGGGCGGCTTGTAGCCGTCGAAGGCGATGTCGGCGTAGGCGATGTCGTGGATGAGCCAGAAGCCGTACTCGCGGGCCAGCTCCACCAGCCGTGCGAGGAAGGGAAGTTCCACGCATTCGGTCGTCGGATTGGAGGGGAAGTTGACGATCAGCGCCTTGGGCCGCGGGGTCATGCGCGGGATCAATTCCTCGAGCTGAGCCAGAAAGGCTTCCTGGTTGTGGACCGGGACGCTGACGATGTGGGAGCCGGCGATGACCGGGCCGTAGATGTGGATGGGGTAGCTGGGGTTGGGCACCAGCACCGTGTCACGCGAGTCGAGGATGGCCAGGCAGAGGTGGGCGATGCCCTCCTTGGAGCCGATGGTGACGATGGCCTCGGACTCGGGATCGAGATCGACGTCATAGCGGGTCTTGTACCAGTTGCAGACCGCCTTGCGCAGGCGGGGCAGGCCGCGGCTCACCGAGTAGCGGTGCGTGGTGGGCTTCTGCGCAGCCTCGATCATCTTGTCCACGATGTGCTTGGGGGTGGCGCCGTCGGGATTGCCCATGCCGAAGTCGATGATGTCCTCGCCCCGGCGGCGGGCGGCCATCTTCATCTCGCCGGTGATGTTGAAGACGTAGGCAGGCAGGCGCTGAATGCGGGAAAACTCTTCCATGGTGACTCCAGAATACAGGGATCAGAGATCAGAGGTCAGGGATCGGAACCAGGATCTAAGGCACAGGTACCTGACGGTGAACTGAGGGCTGGAAGCTGATTTTGGGATGAGGTGAAGCGAATCTCTAAGCGGCGGGAGCCGCCGCAGCCGCGGCCGCGCAGACACACGCAAGGGGAGCGGCGATCTGGGAGGGCTGCTGCATGGATTTGATTATAGCGGAACAGCCGAAAGCCGAGACGGGATGGCCGGCGATGGGGGGACGGACAACTGCGAACCGTGAAATTTATACTGAAACCACCCATGAGCACGTTTCTACCCGTTGACGAACAGATGGATCTGCTCCAGAAGGGCGCGGCGGAGATTATCCGCGTTGCCGACCTGCGCGAGCGCCTGGAAGAGAGCCGCAAGAGCGGCAAGCCGTTGCGCATCAAGGCCGGCTTCGACCCCACCGCCCCCGACCTGCACCTGGGCCACACCGTGCTGATGCGCAAGCTGCGCCATTTTCAGCAACTCGGCCACACCGTCATCTTCCTGGTGGGCGACTTCACCTCGCTGATCGGCGACCCCACCGGCCGCAACGTGACGCGGAAGCCGCTCACCCGCGAGCAGATCCAGGTCAATGCCGAGACCTATAAGCAGCAGGTCTTCAAGATTCTCGATGAGAAGGTCACCGAGGTGCGCTACAACTCCGAGTGGCTCGACAAGCTCGGCTACGAGCAGACCATCCGCCTGACGGCGCACTTCACCGTCTCGCAGATGCTGGAGCGCGACGACTTTCACAAGCGCTACCAGGCCGAGCAGCCGATCAGCCTGCACGAGTTCCTGTATCCGGTGATGCAGGGCTACGACTCGGTGGCGCTCGAGTGCGACGTAGAGCTGGGCGGCACCGACCAGAAGTTCAACCTGCTGTGCGGGCGCGAGTTGCAGCGGCACTACGGCCAGAAGCCGCAGATCGTGCTGATGACGCCGATCCTTGAGGGGCTCGATGGCGTGCAGAAGATGAGCAAGTCGCTGGGCAATGCGATTGGCATCAACGAGCCGCCGCAGGAGATGTACGGGAAGCTGATGTCCATCTCCGACGAGCTGATGTGGAAGTACTTTTTGCTGCTGACCGACCTGCGCGGTTCAGAGGTCGAGGAGTTGAAGGCGGAGGCGGCAGCCGGCCGGCAGCATCCCATGGAGATCAAGAAGCGGTTGGCGCTCACCATCGTGGCGGGATTCCACGGAGAGGCTGCCGCACGTAACGCCGACGAGAACTGGGCGCGCATGTTCCAGCAGAAGGAAACGGCGGAGAACCTGGAAGAGGTTGCCGTCGCCCTGGCCGAGGTGGCGGGGCCGGACGGCGCCAACCAGATACGCGTGCCCAAGCTGCTGGTGAAGCTGGGCCTGGCGGCGAGCGGCGCCGAGGCCAATCGCAAGGTTGGCGAGAAGGCGGTGCGCATCGAGGGCGAGGTGGTGGAAAGCATGCTGATCTCCGCTCCGACGCTGCCGGCGCGGCTGGTTGTCCGCCTGGGTAAGCGGGCCAAGGTGGCCGTTCTGGCATAGCCAGACGGCCTGCGCACCTCAGTTCGCCTGATTGGGCGCGGCCCCGAGAACCAGATTCACAATGTGCCGTCCGATGGGGATGGACGAGGTTGCTGCCGGCGATGGCGCATTGCACACATGCAACGTGCGGGCGGTCTGCCGGATCAGGAAATCGTGGGCCAGCTTGCCGTCCTTCATCACCGCCTGGGCGCGGATTCCCGCCGGGTAGGGCTCAAGATCTTCCAGGGTCAGCTCCGGGCAGTAGCGCTGACACAGGCCGAGATAACCGCGCCGGTAGATGGAGTTCCACATCTCCTTGATGCCATAGCGGAGATGCTGCCGCGCCATGGTCCAGAAGCCGGGGAACGAAAAGGCTTCCATCGCATCGCGAAGATTGAAGGAAAAACGAGGGTAGCCTTCCCGCGCGAGACCGAGAATCGCGTTCGGGCCTACCGTGATCTCGCCGCCCACTTTTCTGGTCAGGTGAACGCCCAGAAACGGCAGCGACGGATCGGGCACGGGATAGATCAGGTGCTGGACGATGTTGTTTTTGGAGGCGGGCAGGCGGAAGTATTCACCTCGAAAGGGCACCATGCGAAAATCGTCCGCGAGTCCGCACATGCGCGCCAGCCGGTCAGCCATAATGCCGCCACACACGATCACGCGGCGCGCCTTCACGTCCTCGCCGGTGGTGACGATCTGCACCTGATCGGAACTTTCGCGAATGTCGATGACCTGGGTATTGAGCCGGATTTCGCCACTCATGGCCAGAATTTTCTTCCGCATGGCATCGACAACGGCCGCGTAATTGGTAATGCCGGTTGCACGGACCAGAAACCCGGCGACTGCGCGGATGTGAGGCTCGCGTCGCTTGATCTCCTGGGCATCGAGACGTTCGATGTCGAGCTGGTTCTCTGTGCAGCGCTGCGCCAGAGCGTTCAGCCCGGCGACTTCAGACTCATCGCTTGCGACGATCAGTTTCCCGCAGCGCTCGTAAGGAATGCCATTTTCCTGGCAGATGCGGATGGTGGCTTCTGCGCCAATCTTGCAAAACCGGGCCTTGAGGCTTCCGGGAGCGTAATACACGCCGGCGTGAATCACACCGCTGTTATGCCCGGTTTGGTGTCTTGCTACATCCGATTCCTTTTCCAGCAGCGCCAGCGTGCATCCCGGGCGCGCTTCCATTAGCTGCATGGCAGTGGATACTCCGACAATGCCGCCACCGATAACAACGTAATCGAACATGCTGTAGCCCCTGGTCCAACAAACAGCAGCAAATGGTGTGATGCCGCACCGTCAGGCAGTGGCCTTCAAGGCGCGGGATCAGACCTCCGCCAGCGCGATTTGCGCGCGGTCAAAGTCCTCGGGGATGCCGATATCCAGAAAGAAGCCCTGCACCGGGTAGGCCGCGGGTTGTAACTCGCTCACCTTCACTGCCAGAACGTCTTTCTCAAACGAGAATGCGCCGGTGCATTGCGGCGGCCAGGGAAGGTCCCTGCTTAGGACATACGCGCCGGCGTTGATCCAACCCGGTCCGGAGCGGCCCTTTTCCTCGAACCCTGCCACGTGGTTTTCGACGATACGCACACCGCCATAGCGGGCGATATCCTCCTGCCGTGTTACCGCAAGGGTCATGAGCGCTTTTTGTGCTGTGTGGAAGCGCATCATCTCGGCATAGTCGGCGTCCAGATAGGTATCGCCGTTCAGGACCAGCGCGGCGTTTTCGCCAACGCGTTCCAGGCTGCGGCGGATTGCGCCTCCGGTGCCCAGCGGAGTCTCTTCGATGACGTATTCCACGCGCATGCCTTCGAAGCTCGCTCCGAAATGAGCCTGGATGGTCTCATGCAGGTAGCCGACGGAAAGCAGCACGCGCGTAGCTCCGCAGCGCCTGAGCTGGCGCAGCACGATCTCCAGAAAGGGCCGGCCCGCGATCGGGGCCATCGGCTTGGGGACGCCGTTCAGCCGGGCTGCCAGACGTGTGCCGAATCCTCCGGCCAGAACGATTGCTTCCATGCGCCTAGCTGTTCACCGAATCTGCAAGAGCCACACGCTCATCCGCAAAGTAGGCCTGCTCGACGAGAAGGCAGAAGATATGTTCGAGGGCAAGATGCGCCTGCTGGATGTACATGGTGACGTTGGATGGAATGCGAATCAAGTAATCGCACAGGCCCGGCATCGATCCTCCGGGGCCGCCGGTCAGGCCGATGGTGACGATGCCCATCTCCCGGCAGGCGCGCAGCGCAGCCAGGACGTTCGGCGAGCGGCCTGAGGTGGAGATGCCGATGAAGACGTCGCCACCCTGGCCTAAGGCCTCAATTTGCCGTACAAAAAGCCGCTCGTAGCCGTAGTCGTTGCCGATGGCGGTCAGAATGGAGGAGTCGGTGGTCAGGGCTACCGCACGCATTGCCGGACGGTCCTCGACCAGGCGGCTCACGAACTCGGCCACCAGGTGCTGTGCGTCGGCGGCGCTGCCGCCGTTGCCGGCCACCATGAGCTTGCGCCCTGACTTGAGGGCTGCTGCGGTTGCCTCCGCAGCTTCTGCCAGGGTGGCGTGGATACCTGGGTCGGCCGCCACCGCTTGAACTACTTCGATGCCTTCAACCAATACGCGGCGAATCTCGTCTGTCACGGGAGCCTCCATCCCTGCCCGAAGAGAATGGCCGCCGGAGACGCTGTGAAGATCTTTCGACCCGGGAGCGGCTTGATTCACAATGCAGGATGGTCAGAAAACATCATAAATCCATTTGGGCGGGTGGGAGTCAGTTCGGCTGTAGATGCCTGGCAGTCAGGGGTAAGTTCGGCAGGCACAACTCGGCGACTCACCGGCTATGGGCGGCCATGGCTGCGGGATGGAGAGGAAAATTGCGGTGTCCACCGGCCTCAACTTCTGCCCTATCTTTTCTGGATGAAGCGGTGAGGATTGGCTCCAGGTTCTCCGCATCCATTTCAATAGCGGCATGCTGATTGATCATCTCAATGCTCAATACGAACCGCAGGGCGTTGTTTTTGCGAATCAGCACGCCCTCCACGCCCTGCATGGGGCCGTTTCTGACGCGCACTCGGGTGCCCACGAGCAGATCGTGATAGGGTTCGATCTTCTTGCCCGCGACACTTGCCCGCAGCAACTCAATGGCGGAGTCGCCGACCGGCAATGGCTCACGCTGGTTGCCGACCAACCGAATTACACCAGGGGACTGGCGCACATTGCCGTAATTCGTCCTGCTGGCGCGCACGAATAGATAACAGGGAAACAGTGGCAGAGCCAGCGTAACGCGTTGGCGGTTCCGCCATAGGCGCGTGGTTTCATAGGTGGGGAGGAAGGCTTCAATGCCACGCATGTCCAGATAGCGGAGCACAGACTTTTCGTGTTTAGGGATGGTGAAGACCGCGTACCAGCCTTCGTCCAGGGTGGGACCTGCCGCACCCTGCGTCTTGAGCGAACAGGTGTCTTGGCCCAAAGGCGTCATGATGCTTGCTGTGCTCACTGGGGAACCTCGAATGCGATGAGCTTGCTCAAAGCGCTTCAGGAGAATGTCCTGGGCCGATCTTGGGGCCCTGCTGTCTTCGATTCTTGCCTGTCGACGGTGGCTTCCGGACAGTGTCTCGGCAGTGAGAAGTCACACACAATCAACCACTTACCAGGAGAACGGAGAGAGCGGGGACCCTGGTAAATCGAGAGGAATGAATGAAAGCAGGTCTTCTTACACCTATCTAAGCACACGCAGGACGAAATGGGAAGCTGGAACTGTGCGCAATTCATCAGGAAGTAACATCCTGATCGGGCCCACGCGGTGACGCCGCAGACTGCTCCCGGCAATCGCGCGCATCTGCCACACCTGCCGGGAGCGCTGCCGTGAGAGCTGGTCTACTGCTCCGTTTTGCTTTCCGCCTTCGTCCACTGGTCCACCCAGCCGTTCACCGTCCTGTACCAGAGCTGTGCATTCTGCGGCTTGAGCACGAAATGGCCTTCGTCAGGGAAGTAGAGCATCTTGCTGGGGACGCCCAGGCGCTGGAGGGTGGTGAAGAGCGCAAAACCCTGACTCACGTCGAGCCGGTAGTCGAGCTGGCCGTGCACCACCAGCGTGGGCGTCTTGAAGTTTTTCGCCGCCAGCATCGGCGACCACTTGCGGTAGGGGTTCTCGCTATCCGGCTTGCCGTAGTAGTCCCAGGGCGTGCCCTTGAACTCCCACTCGTTGAACCACAGCTCTTCGGTTGAGCCGTAGGCTGATTCAGGGTCGAACATGCCGTCGTGGGTCACGATGCACTTGAAGCGGTCGGTGTGGCCGAGGATCCAGTCGGCCATGTAGCCGCCGTAACTCGCGCCCAGCGCGCACTCGCGCGTCTTGTCGATGAATGGGAAATGCTGTTCGGCGTAGTCGAGGCCGGTCATCAGGTCGGTGAAGGGCTTGCCGCCCCAGTCGCCGTTGACGCCGTCGACCACCGCCTGGCCATAGCCGGTCGAGCCGCGCGGGTTGATCATGACGACCGCGTAGCCGTTGGCGGCGAAGAGCTCGGCGTTCCAGCGGTAGGACCAGGAGTCGCCCCAGTTGCCCTCGGGCCCGCCGTGGATGAGAAACTTCACCGGGTATTTCTTGTGGGGTTCAAAGCCCGGGGGCGGAATCAGGAATCCTTCGAGCTTGGTGCCATCCTGTGCGGTGAACCAGAAGGATTGCATCTTCGGCACGTCGAGCTGGGTGTAGAGCAGCTTCGAGTTCAGGTTCGTGATCTGTCGAATCTGGGTTACAGTCACCGGGCGGAGCCCGCCGGGGGCCGGAGTGCTGGGTGTCGAAGCTTGCCCCTTAGGAGCCGATTCGCGCGATGCGGGAGTTATTTCTACAACCTCCCCAGGCGAGGCGACGGACGTCCTGGTAGAGACCACTGCCGTTCCATTCGACAGTGGTTCGAGACCCCCGAAAGTGCCTTCCTTGCTGAGAATCGAAATTTGCCCATCAAGATTGGTCACCATTACCGGATCTTCGCCTTGAACCGCAGAGACGAAGTAAATCTCTCTGGAGTCTGGCGCCCAGGCAAACTCATCCACCCAGTTGTCGAACTTCGGCAGCAGATCGTGAATGGCTGGCGTGCTGTCCTGCTGACCCGCTGACTTGCTGGCTCTCTCCATCAGCACCAGCCGAAACTTGTCGCTCTCATAGCCCGCTCGCGATTGTGAGCGCCACGCCAGCCACTTGCCATCCGGCGAGTAGGCAGGCGAGAAATCGCCTCCAGGCGACGTCGACACCTTCACCGGCTTGGCCGCGGGATCGGTCAGATCCAGCGTGAAGATGTCGGCGTTGGTGGAGGTGGCTTCGACGGGAACATCCTTCTCGGTGAACGCCAGTTCCTTCGAGTCGGGCGCAAAGGCGCAGCCGCAGCCGCCCCCTTCGAGCGAGAAGGGCGGCACATCGTGCGGATCGCCGGGGTTCAGGTCGCGCATCGCGCCGTTCCCAACCGAGACAAGAAAGAGGTGGGACCTCTTGTCGCCGGTGTAGTGGTTCCAGTGCCGGTACATCAGGTGCGTGAAGATTCGCGCCTTCACCTGGCTGGCCGCGGCCGCCGCATCGCGGTCGGCGTTGCACTGGTTCCCTGTTTTGAAATCGGCGGTGGTGATTGCGGGGCAGTCCGGGTAGACGGCGGACGAGAACAGCACGAAGTGGCCGTCAGGAGACCAGATTGCGTTGTCCGCTCCGGTTGCGATGTTGGTTAGTCGGCGGGCATTGCTGGTGCCGCCGGTTGCGGAATCGAAGTCCGCAAGCCATACCTGCTGGCCCTCTTCCCGGCCGGAGAGGAACAGCACCGCGCGCCCATCGGGCGCGGACTGGATGCCGCTGTCGCCCGGCTTCGCCACGGCGACCCGGATCGGCTCGCCGCCCGCAATTTTTTGCAGCCACAGCTCCGTGGTTGTGGTGTTCTGGGCGAGGCTGACGGTGGTAACGCTGTAGCCCAGCCACTGGCCGTCCTTGGAGAGGGCGGTATCGCCCAGGCGCTTCATGTGCATCATGTCCTCGAAAGTCATGGGGCGCTTGGCGGCTTGGGCTAGAGTGGCGGCGGACAGCAGCAGGAGCGAGACAAAGGAGAGCAACACCAGAGATCTGTGCATGGCAGTTCCGTTGGGTAATGATCAGCAAGTGTACACCCATACCGGCATCCTGCTCTGTGCGGGGAACTGGCACCACGACTCAGCACGGCCGAACGGTTCACAAGCTCCTGGCGTGGCCTGTCGATTGCCGGACCACAAGATGCGTCTCCACTGGATATTCCTCGCCGCGCTGCGATTTGCCCTGCAGCAGCGTGAGAAGCGCATGGAAGGCTTTTTGTCCGACTTCGGTGCGGGAAAGCTGAATGGTGGTCAGCGGCGGTCCTGTCAGTTGGCTCAACTCGATGTCGTCGAAGCCCACCAGAGAGATGTCCTCCGGGACCCGCAATCCACGCTGCTGAATGGCGCGCAGGGCTCCGATGGCAGTCAGATCGTTGGAGGCCAGAATTGCGGTGGGGGGCCGGGATACGGCCAGCAGCTTATGCGCTGCCGCTTCGCCGCCGGCAATTCTATGGTTGCCTTCCTGGATCAACTCCGGTTCGATGGCGATGTGGTGCTTTCGAAGCCCCTTCAGGAACGCGGAGCGGCGCACGCGCGCGGAGGCCAGATTTGCGGGACCGCTCAGAAAGGCGATTCTCCGATGGCCCAGGTCGTAGAGGTACTGGATGGCCTCTGCAATACCCTGCGGATACTGCACGCGGATGTTGCTGATCCGGTTCTCGACCGCTCCGGAATCGAGGCAGACAACCGGAATGGAACGGTTGGCCAGCTCCTCCATCATCTTCTGGTCCATCTCCGACGTCATCACCGCGACCCCCTCCACACGTCTTTCCAGCATCCGCTGGGCGCAGCGGGCCATGCGATCGGGATCATAATTGGTGTTCGTGAGCAAGATCTCATACCCGCACGCGAGAGCCGCATCCTCGAAGCTCTTCACGAGGTCCGGGAAGAAGGGATTGCAGATGTCGGAAATAATCAGGCCCAGAATGCGGCTCCGGCCCGACCCGAGGCTCCGGGCAGAGGCGTTGGGGTGGTACTGCAGCGCACGGACCGCGTCCCAAACCCGCTTGGCAGTCTCCGGGCGCACGTTGCCCACGCCGTTCATGGTGCGGGAGACGGTGGCCGTGGAGACTTTGGCCTTTCGGGCCACCAATTCGATGTTCAAGTTCCGTTCGAAACCAGACATTCTGCCCTGCCGGGATCAAAGATCGGGGAACTGCGCAAACTGGTTGACGCGCGCGACTGTCCGATATTAGCATCTTTGCAGCCGATGTAAGCGCTTACATCGGCTGCTCGATCGGCGCTCTCCGGGCCGGAAAGGAATCCTACTTGCACCTCACCGCGGTTGACTGGCTGATCATGGGCCTCTATTTCGTCTTTGTGCTCGGCATCGGCTATGCCTTGCGCCGCCGCATCAAGACGAGCAAAGACTTCTTTCAGGCCGGCCGCGCCTTGCCCGCCTGGATATGCGGCCTGGCTTTCATCAGCGCCAATCTGGGAGCCCAGGAAGTCATCGGCATGGGGGCTTCGGGCGCAAAGTACGGCCTGGAAACCGCCCAGTTCTACGGCATCGGCGCCATTCCCGCGATGATCTTCGTCGGCATCTTCATGATGCCTTTCTATTATGGATCGAAGGCGCGCTCGGTGCCGGAGTTTCTGCGCCTGCGCTTTGACGAGAAGACGCGGGGGCTGAATGCCTGCTCCTTTGCGGTCATGACGGTCTTCAGTTCCGGCATCTCGATGTACGCGATGGCGCGTTTGATTCAGGCGCTGCACATCTTCGACGGCCTGTTCGATGCGCTGCGCTGGCCGCACGATCAAATCTTCACCTTTGCCATCGTGCTTTCGGCGGTGATCGTCCTCCTCTACATCTTCTTTGGCGGCCTCACCAGCGCCATTTATAACGAAGTGCTGCAATTCTTCCTGATCGTCGCCGGCTTTCTTCCGCTGGTTTTTCTGGGGCTGAAGAATGTGGGCGGCTGGAGCGGCATGAAAGCGGCGGTCAGCAGCATCGACCCGCGCATGATGCACGAGTGGAAAGGGATCATGCACGCCGGCACCAATCCGATGGGCATCGATGCCATCGGGCTCGGCATGGGGCTGGGCTTTGTGCTGGGCGCGGGCTACTGGTGCACCGACTTTCTGGTGATTCAAACCGCAATGGCATCGCACGACATGGACTCTGCCCGGCGCGTGCCTCTCATTGCGGCCATTCCCAAGATGTTCTTTCCCTTCCTGGTGATTCTGCCTGGCCTGCTGGCCATCGCCGTGGTCACTCCCCTTCACAACGCGACTCTGGCTCATTCCGGCGCCGCGATCCACGGCAGTGCAACAGCCGGCCGAGGCCTGATCCCGGTGAAGATCAATCCCATCACCGGGAAGCCGATGTACGATGCGAGCGGCCATCCGATCCTGGATTACGACATGGCCACCCCCAACATGCTGCTGCATTACTTCCCGACCGGGATCCTGGGGCTCGGATTGACGGCCTTGCTGGCCAGTTTCATGAGCGGCATGGCAGGCAACGTAACTGCCTTCAACACAGTCTTCACGTACGACCTCTACCAGTCCTACATCCGCAAAGGGGCAAGCGACCGTCATTATTTAATGGTGGGCAGGTGGGCAACGGTGGGCGGAATCCTGCTTTCCATCGGGACGGCCTATGTGGCGATCAACTTCAACAACATCATGGACACGCTGCAACTGGTCTTCTCGTTTGTGAACGCTCCGCTCTTCGCCACTTTCCTGCTTGGAATGTTCAGCAAGCGCACCACGGGCCACGGAGCATTTAGCGGGCTGGTTGCCGGCACCGGAGCGGCCATGCTGCATCATGGGCTCACTCTGCCCATGCAGGCAGTTCCAGGAATTCATGGCGGTTGGATCACCGTGCTGCACCGCTATCCCAGTGATATGGCGCAGAACTTTTATGGTGCGATCTACGCCTTCGCGGCAAACTTCATCGTCGCCGTCGTGGTGAGCCTGTTTACCAAACCCCGGCCCGAGCCGGAATTGGTCGGCCTGGTTCACTCCCTGACTCCGAAGCCGGTCTCTCCCCACCGCGAGTGGTGGAAGCGGCCGGAAGCTCTGGCCATTGGCGTGCTCCTGGGTGCGCTGGTCCTCAACCTGATCTTTGCCTAGCGGGAGAGAAGACAAATGGGTCTTGATCTACGCATTCCGGTGGGATTGATGTTTACCCTGGCAGGACTGATTCTGGCGGGATTTGGTCTCGTCACCTACCATGCCAGCCAACTCTATGCTCAAAGCCTCGGCATCGATATCAACCTGTGGTGGGGGCTGGTGCTGCTGGCGTTTGGCGCCACGATGGGGGGATTGGGCCTGAGGGCGCAGATTCTGGGGGCACGCGAAGAGGCCCAAAACAACCTGGACGATCCAAGGGAGGTAAAAGAATGACGGCTTTCAGGTGCTCAGCGCCCGGCCGGGTGAATCTCATCGGTGAGCACACGGACTACACCGGCGGCTTCGTCATGCCGGTCGCAGTTCAGTTTGCCACCACGGCTCGGATCAGCAGGGCCGCGGATGGCATGTACCGCTTCGCCAGCGACCAGTTCGACACCATCCGGGTGATGGCGCCCGAGGACCGCTCGCCGCGCAAGGGAGAGTGGAGCGATTATCCGGTGGGTGTATTACGCGAGTTCCAGGCTCTGGGCATTTGCCCGCCCCCTTTCGATTTGACGGTGAATGGCAACGTGCCTCTGGGCGCGGGCCTGAGCTCCTCCGCCTCGGTGGAAGTGGCGACGGCCATGGCGCTCCTGGCCTATTGCGGCAAGTCGATGGAGCCAGGTGAAATCGCGCGGCTCTGTCAGCGCGCAGAGAATCGATATGTTGGCTCGCCCTGCGGCATTATGGATCAGTCGATCGCCGTGTCGGCGCTTGCGGGCAAGGCCTTGCTCCTGAATACGCGCGATCTGAGCTTTGAATTGCTGCCCCTCGACCGCGGAAATCTGGCAGAGTGCAGGATTGTGGTTGCCAATTCCGGAGTTAAGCACTCCATTGCCGGCGGCGACTATGGGTTGAGGCGGCGTGAGGTGGAAGCAGGCCAGGCAATCGTGCGGCAACGCTTTCCGCAGCTCCGTGACCTGGGAGACGCAACCCTGGATCAATTGGAGCAGTGCCGGAGCGAGATGTCGCTCGAAAGCTTCAAGCGGTGCCGGCATATCATCACCGAGAACGAGCGCGTAGGTCGGGCGAAGACAGCGATGCTCGCTGGCGATCCCGTGGAACTGGGTGCGGTGTTGACCGCGGCCCATGCCAGCGAACGCGATGACTTCGAGTGCAGCGTGGAAGAAGTTGATTTCCTGGTTGCAACGGCCGCGCATCTGGATGGCTGCTACGGCGCACGCCTGACCGGTGGCGGCTTTGGCGGATGCACGGTCAACCTGGTCAGCGCCGCCAAGGCGGAGGCGTTTGCCGCAGCACTCAAGGATGCATACCGGCAGCGCTATAAGTTAGAGGCCGAAATCTACGTCTGTGAGGCGGTGGATGGCGCCATCGCGCGCAACTGCGCAAACATGGCATCCGCGGAAAAGGGAATTGCGACATGCTAGAAGCCTTCTCGAAGTACTCGCATCGCCGTTGGAATCCATTGACTCGGCAATGGGTGATGGTTTCACCGCATCGCACTCAGCGTCCCTGGCAGGGGCAGACGGAGGACTCGCGCGCGGCGACCCAGTTGCAGTTTGATCCGAGTTGCTATATGTGCCCCGGCAACATGCGGGCCAGCGGAGTGCGTACCCCCGTCTACGACGGGACCTACGTCTTTGAGAATGACTATCCAGCCCTCCACAGCGATGCGCCTGACCTCACTTACGACGACGGCGACGCCGGCCTGATCCGCGCGAGTACCGAAAAGGGCATTTGTCGCGTGCTGTGCTTCGATCCGCGGCACGATCTCACCTTGGCGACCATGACCGAGGAAAACATCGGCCGCGTGGTGGGGGAATGGATTGCGCAAGAGACCGATCTGGCTGCTCGCCGGGAGATCAACTATGTGCAGATCTTCGAGAACCGCGGCGCGATGATGGGATGCAGTAATCCTCATCCCCATGGGCAGATCTGGGCCACGGAACACATCCCCAATGAGCCGCTTCATGAACTCATCTCGCAGCGGGAGTACTTCGAGAAGAACAGCAGCGTTCTTTTGCTCGACTATCTCCAGATGGAGTTGCAGCAGGAGGAGCGCATCGTTGCCCAGAATGATAGATGGGTCGCGCTGGTTCCTTTCTGGGCGATCTGGCCCTTCGAATTGATGCTGCTCCCCAGGAACGCAGTGGGCGCGCTCCGCGGCCTGGATGCTCCGGGCCGTAACGGCTTGGCAAGCATGCTGAAGCGCGTGACTGCCGGATACAACCGGGTCTTCGATGCGCCGTTTCCGTATTCCATGGGCTTCCATGCAGCCCCTTGCGACAGCCAGTCGCATCCCGAATGGTTGCTGCACGCGCACTTCTATCCGCCTCTGCTGCGTTCTGCTACCATCCGCAAGTTCATGGTTGGCTTTGAATTGCTGGGCACTCCGCAGCGGGACATTACTCCTGAAGCTGCCGCTGCGATTCTCAGGAAGGCCGTCGAAGCCGCAGGTGCAGAGAAGTAGGATGAATCCATTTGCCACGCGCGGCGCCGGATAGAAGAAGGCGAATGGAATCCTGAGGGACTTTCTCTCCGGAGGGAAGTCGACGGTATCCATCCGGCGCTCACGGCACTCAAAGAGGTGTTGCATTGCAGTCAGGCATCCGCAAGTCGTTCCTTTCTACCATCGTCTCTTGCTGCGCTGCGGCAGCATTCCTGGCCTCTTCAGCAGCGGTCGCGGCATCGGCGCAGAATGTTCCTGCGATCCGTCCGCCTGCGGTTCCGCTCATGGTCCATGATCCGTATTTCAGCATCTGGTCGATGGCCGATCGTCTCACCGATGCTCCCACCCGGCACTGGACCGGAGCCGTGCAGGAGATCTTCGGCGTCGCCCGCGTGGATGGGCAGAACTACCGCTTTCTTGGTTCTGCGCCCCACGGCAAAGCCGCCCTTCCAGCGCTGGAGCAGGTAAGCCGCACCATCACCCCCACGCGAACCATCGTGGTTCTGCAGAACCAGCAGATCGAACTCACCGTCGAGTTCCTGAACCCGCTCCTGCCGCAAGACATGGAGCTCATGTCGAGGCCAGTCACTTATCTGAGCCTCGAAGCGAAATCGCGCGATGGCAAACCGCATGACGTAAGCGTTTATCTGGACGCGTCCGGCACCTTGGCCGTCAATGATCCAGGAGAAAGAGTCGTCGAGTCGCGGGCCAGGATTCCGGGGCTTGACCTGCTGCGCGTGGGCAGTCAGCGCCAGCCCGTGTTGCAGCGCTCGGGCGACAACGTCCGTATCGACTGGGGCTACTTCTATCTGGCCGTTCCAGAGAGCGAGCATGCCGTGACGGCCGCCGGCAATCAGACCTACAGGAAGACCTTCCTCGCCACTGGAACCATTCCCGATGCGGATGACCTCGGCGGGGCTCGTCCTCCCCAGAGCCACTATCCTCCGCCCCTCACGCTGAACGTATGCTTGCCGCTCGGCCAGGTGGGAAGTGCTCCTGTTGCGCGCCACCTCCTGCTGGCCTATGACGACGGCTATTCGGTGGAATACATGCACCGGGCGCTACTGCCCTACTGGCGCACCCGGTTTGCCTCTTTTGCAGACATGCTGGACGCCGCCGAGCAGCAGTATCCGCAGGTTGAGGCGCGTTCGCAGAAGTTCGATGCCGCTCTGACCCGCGATCTCGAGCAGGCGGGGGGCCGCGATTATGCGGCCATTGCCACGCTGGCGTTTTCGCAGGCCATTGCGGCTCACAAGCTGGTGGAGGACGCCGACGGCAATCCTTTCTTTATGCCCAAGGAGAACTTCAGCAACGGGTCCATTTCCACGGTGGATGTGATCTATCCTTCCGCGCCTCTCTTCCTGCTGCTGAATCCCAAGCTGGTGGAAGCGCAACTCGATCCGGTGATGCGTTACGCGGAGATGGCCCGCTGGAAGTTCCCGTTTGCGCCGCACGATCTGGGCGTTTATCCGCTGGCCAACGGCCAGCAATACGGTGGCGGGGAAGTGAGCGAAGAGAATCAGATGCCCGTGGAGGAATCGGGCGATGTGATTCTGCTTGCGGCGGCGATCGCCCACGCTGAAAATGACCCGGGTTTTGCCCGGCGCTATTGGCCGCTGCTGACCAAATGGGCTGAGTACCTCAAAGCCAAGGGGCTGGATCCTGCCAATCAGCTCTGCACCGATGACTTTGCCGGTCACCTTGCGCACAATGCCAACCTGTCGCTGAAAGCCATCGAGGCGCTGGGCGCCTATGCGCAACTCGCGCGTACGCTGGGGCACCCGGGTTCTGCGGCAGAATATGACGCTCTCGCACATGACATGGCGCGCAAGTGGGTCAAGATGGCCGCCGATGGCGACCACTATCGGCTGGCTTTCGACAAGCCGGGCACCTGGAGCCAGAAGTACAACCTGGTGTGGGACCGGGTCCTGGGACTCAATCTCTTTCCAGAATCCGTGGCTGCCGAGGAGGTGCGCTTTTACAAGAAGCACCTCAACCGATACGGATTGCCGCTCGACAATCGCGCCACTTATACGAAGTTGGATTGGGAGCTGTGGACGGCCACTCTCGCTGGCAATGAGGGTGATTTCCAGGCGTTTGTGCATCCGATCAAGGCGTTCGTCAACGATACGATGCCGCGGGTTCCCCTAACCGACTGGTACGACACGCTTACAGCCAGGCAGATACATTTTCAGGCGAGGTCGGTGGTGGGCGGTGTGTACATGAAGATGTTGGCTGATCCGCAACTTTGGAAAAAATGGGCGCAGCCGCCATCGCTTCACAATCAGCCCTGATGCTCCCGCTCAACGACCATCAACCTCCAAGGCGAGCAGTTCCCGCGGATGCGGGCATCAGGCAATGCCCGAGATACGGTTACATACGTGAGGCGATCATTGAGCAGTTTGCTACAGGCTGCTGCAGTATCAACAGGGATCAGAATCCGCTCACAGGTCTGCCCCTGATGTGAATAGCTGGTAACGGCATATCCGTGTGAGAAAAGGCGGCTAGAGTGGTTCAACGATGGTTGCGCAGAAGGCACAATACGACTGAAATTTCGCACGGCCTTCCTCGTGTCCTCCGCCAAAGCCCGCGGGAAGGATCAAGAACCGAGAGTCCTCATAAGATTCCCAAGGCCTTGCAGATCAAGCCTCCCACAATTCCGCCAACTGCTGGCGCAAGCACCGGAATCGCGGCATAACGCCAATCGGAGATTCCCTTGCCTGCGATCGGGAGAACCTGATGCGCCAGGCGGGGGCCCAAATCACGGGCAGGGTTGACAGCGTACCCCGTGGGGCCACCGAGAGATAGTCCGATCGCCCAGACTGTCATCCCCCACAGAAACGGGGCCGAACTGGCTGTGATCCCAGTTACCGTCACTCCCCTTGATCCGATGGCGAAGCCAACCATCAGCAACCCAAAGACGGTCGCCAAGAACTCCGTGAGGGCGTTGAAAGGCAGATGGCGGATGGCGGGAACGGTGCAAAACGCGGCAAGCTTTTTGCCTTGATCCGGCGTCACCTTCCAATGCGGGAAATAAACCAGCCAGACCAGTACAGCGCCTGCAAATGCGCCGGACATTTGGGCAAGGATAAATGGCCCTACATCGGCATAAGAGCCATGCGCAAATGCCAGCGCAAGTGTTATAGCAGGATTCATCTCTGCCACACCTCCCACGCTCAAGCTGACCAGTATGCCCGCGAGAACGGCAAGGCCCCAGCCTGCCGAAATCACGATCCAGCCGCCACCTTCGCCCTTGGACTTATGCAGCACCACGTTCGCAACAACACCATCGCCGAATAAGACCAACGTCATAGTGCCGAGAAACTCGCCAAAAACCGGCCCGTGCAGCATCCCTGTCCCTTCCGGCGTCAACCGCGTTTGTCGATTCCGCCTGAGGCGCATTCAACGCCCTCATAGATACCATTGGTTTCCGTGGTAACGCGATGTTGCTTCTACTGCAAAGTAGATTAACTGGCCTTAAGAGAGATGGAAGCCCTATCTGCCCATCTGCGCAGCTTCGATGTATAGGTGTTGACAGCATCGTGGATTGTCGCATCGCTCCAACCCAACTCGCTTCCCAGGAGTCGACCCACAGCCGGCGCCGCAGCGACAGCATTGTTCCAGCTGTGAGTTTGAATGCCGGTGCGCCGTGCAAGCAGGTCTTCAATGGACTGGGCCATCTCTTCGCGGATGCAATACAGAATCTCGCCAGCAAGAACCGGGGCCTCTGGATAAACGGGTTGGCTCAATTCAGCCGCGCTTTGAATGACTTTGACAACGAGTGGCGCGTCCGTCCCAAAAGTCTGCGCCAGATGCACGGCCACTGGCTCAGGCAATCTATACTGCGAAGCCAGCTCCTTCCAGTACTCTGCATGGAAGCCGGGCGAGCCTGTCAGTTGGAATCCGCGGGTAACTGCGGGATTTACTTTTTTACCTAGCCTTCTCTCTACGTGATTCATCCCATCTTCGGCCATGGCCCGGTAGGTGGTCCATTTGCCGCCGAGGATGCTGATCAAGCCGCTCGCTTCATCCACCTCGACCTCGTGAGCGCGAACCAGACGCGTGGTATTTCCTGAGCCTTTTGATGCGACCAGCGGACGGACGCCGGAAAACGCCGCCTGCACATCCGCAGGCGTGAAGCCGCAGACCAGGTACTTGTTGATGTACTTCAGCAGGTATGCGAGTTCCGACTCGTCTGCAACAACCTCGTCTCGCGGCTGAACTTCATCTTCAGTGGTTCCCACGAGCAAGCTCCCGAACCACGGGATAGCGAAGATGACTCGACCGTCTTCGGTGTGTGGAATGAGAAGAGCGACGTCACTACGGAACCTGTCGAGCGGCAGTAGAATGTGGGTGCCTTTACTTACGCGCAGACGGCGATTCATGTGCGAGTTGGCCATGAGCCGGACGGTATCAGCAAAGGGGCCGGTGCAGTTGAGAAATACACGGGCGGAGATTTCAAACTGTTTGCCTCCAATCCGATCCTCAACTCGGGCCGAGGCGAGCTTCCCGTCCGAGCCGCAGCCAAAGCCCACGACTCGAGCGTAGTTAAGAAGCTCCCCTCCACGTTGGGCGATCGTCTTCGCCATTGCTACACCGTAGCGTGCATCATCAAACTGACCATCGGTGTAAGCAACTCCGCCCACCAGTTTGTCGCGCCGGAGGGAAGGCAGGGTATCCAGCGCCGTACGGGCGGAAAGAAGCCGGGAAGGAGCGATGCACGCCTGTCCCGCAAACATGTCGTAAAGCTTCATGCCAACAGCGATGTATAGCCTCTGCCATCGGCTATAGCATGGCACCAGCAGCTCAAGAGGCCGGGCTAGATAAGGCGCAGCATGGAGCATGTGAACCCGCTCGTGGAGCGCCTTCCGCACCATTTGAAGCTGGCCGAAGTCGAAGCCTAAAACCGCCTCTTGCAAGTAGCGTACGCCACCATGGATCAGCTTGGTGGAGGCGCTCGAAGTTTTGGAGACGAAATCGTCAGCGTCAATCAGAACAGTTGAGAGCCCGCGCAACGTAGCATCCAGGGCGCAGCCGAGTCCTGTGGCGCCACCACCGATAATGCAAAGATCAAATGTGCGGTCCCGTATCGACTCGAGACTGGCAGTGCGATCTTTCATACCATCCTTTGGCAAAGCTATCCCGTGCGGAATTGCGACCCGCGTTCGCGCTGGATGCAAGGCCGCTTTCCTGGATGCTGGAATACGGATGCAGAATTCTGGTCCCCGCAGGGAGGCTGCAATGGCGGTTGTGCACAGTTGATTGCGCTGCCCTCAGCGGGTTCTCTCCTGCATCAGTTGAGAGTCTCTTTCCAGTTGATGTAAACGGGATTGCCGAGCAGCCAGAGATGCCCGTCTGGGCCGAGCACCTGTGCGAGAAACCAATGCCGAGCGCCATCGCTGCTCCAGGAGGCATGGAAGGTCTGCGGCGAGTTTGACGACCTTGCGGCCTCGTCGCTGGATAGCACCTTGCCATCCTCGAGAAATTCTACTTTGGCGCCGGGTACATCCGCGACCTGCACATCCAGCGAGACAGCTGTTCCTTTGGGAGCGCGAAGCAGGTCACCCATTTGCGCACGGCTTGCGCCGCAGCTCGCGGTCAGAACATCCATGCGATCGTGCGAGCCGGTCAAATCGAGAAACACATGTCCTGCGCGGATGCCTTCCAGAATCGCCGGTGTGGAGAGGTTGGCGGCATAAACTACCGTCGTGGGGCTCCCCACCGAGTTGGGCTCATCAAGCGGCATCAACGGCCGATGATTGTCGCTGCCACCGATCGCCGTAAGCCTGTAGCCCAAGTTGAGCTGCTGCATCCAAAAAGGAATTCCGGAAAGAGACGGGAACTTCTCGCTGCCACCATTCACCGCCTCGATTGCGTTCAGCAGGTGCATATTGGCCGGCGGGGACGGATTCCAGCCGCACCCCATGCACTGCTCTCCGGTGGGATCGCTGGGATGATTGATCGAGATCAGCGCGCCCAGCTTGCGAGCGTTGCGCAGGAGGTCATTGACTGTGGGAACTGCGGGGGTACCCAGGCGGAAGTCGAGATAATCCGTGGTGCCCAGCAAGTTCAGATGGCCAAAATTTGTAGTGATCTCGCGGCCTGGAATCAGAAGCACCTTGTTGAAGTAGGGCTGGAGCTCACGCATCGCATCATACTGCGACTGGGCATTGTGGTCGGTGATTGCGATAAAGTCCAATCCCCGGCGCACCGCAGCTTCTACGGTGACAAAGACTGGGCACGGAACCATCGTCCCGGTCTGGTTAGGACATTGTCCGTCGCTGTGCCCGGTGTGCATGTGCAGATCGCCCCGGAACCATGCCGGTCCCGCCCGCAGCGGTTCGCGCAGAACTTCTGGGTAATCGGCGACCAGTCCGCTGCGCGTGAAGAAGATGCGCGCGGTGTAGTGCGATGTGACCTGCGGCCGGATATTAGGAACGCCGATCATCACCTTCCAGGTGCCCGCAGGGATCGGTCCCGGCAGGCAGGAAGGCGTCGCATCGGCCAGCCCCACGGTGAGGACGGACTTGTTTCCGCCACTCCAGCAACGCAGTTCCGCCGGATCCTGCAGGCCAAGGTCGAGTGCGGTGTGCTGATCCTTC
The DNA here is from genome assembly GCA_027449545.1 of Acidobacteriaceae bacterium. Classification (GTDB taxonomy): domain Bacteria; phylum Acidobacteriota; class Terriglobia; order Terriglobales; family Acidobacteriaceae; genus Telmatobacter. The sequence goes on from DAIDLI010000177.1 coordinate 40,922, forward strand.
CCGGTGTACGAAAAGACAAGCGTTACTCGCTTCACGCCGGCGGGCACATGGAAGGGAGCAGCGACGTAACCGTGATTTTGCGAAGGGTGTACAGGGCCGTGAAGGACAACATCGGGCTTGGGAGCAGGCTCAGCAAATGCCGTGGAGATGGCAACCGCGAAAAGCCCGGTAGAGAGCAGGAACCATTTGATCTTGTGCACGGTAGCAATCAGAAGTGTATCCATAAGGCAGATCGTCCGAAGCAGGCATGAGAAGCGCAGCGGATTGCGCCGGGGAGGAAACCGCATTGTCATGGGTTCGATAGTGAGGCCGTGCGGCGCAGAAAAAGGAACACCGCGCCGCACAGTCCTCGAGTGGACATCAGTAAAACAGTTTAAGCGCCAATTGCAGGGTACGGGCTCCGTTGTTCCCGTTGCTGTTCTTGGTGCTGCTGATGTTGCTGAACCCCGCGGTAGTAAAGTTCAGCTGTCCCGGCTGTGCAAATGGCGGTGTGTTCGTTGTGTTGAAGACCTCCGCCCGGAACTGAAGGCGCATCGCCTCCCAGACGTGAAAGTTCTTCAGCACTGAGGAGTCGAGGTTATTCCAACGCGGTCCCCGCACCTGCATGGGAGCGCTGCCCAGAGGCGAGTAATCGCTCTGACCAATTGCGGTTGCGGAAGGTGGTTGTGCAAAGGCAGCCGCATTCAGCCATTGCGTATAGTTGTGGGGGCCGGTGTAGGCGGATGTCCCCGTCGTATTGGCGAAGCAGCCAAAGTCAGAGGTTGTCGCCGTCGGGCAGGGCACGCTAAAGGGTTGTCCACTCTGGAAGCTGTAGAGGCCGTTCAGTGTCCAGCCGCCCAGCAGAAGGTCTACTGCACGGTTGGCGTGGGCTCCGAACGCCCGTCCGCTTCCAAATGGCAGATCGTAGGATGCTGCAAGGTGAACGAGATGGGTAGCGTCGGAATCGCAAAGGGAGTAATCCCGCCCAATCCCGAAGCCCGGCAGCCACTCCGCCCGGTAGTTCCCGCCGTATTGGTTTGCCTGGGTACGCTGGTCGGTCATGCACTTGCCCAAGGTGTAGTTCCCCAAGAGATACAATCCAGCGCTCATCTCGTGCTGATAGGTGAGCTGCAGCGAACGGTAGCTGCTTGTCGCGTTTGTGGACTCATACGTTGCGTTGCGCGCAAAGCTTGGGAACGGGATGTAATTCTGGGGGTTGACGCCGACCGGAAGAAGCTCTGTATTCGAGTTGGCATAGCCCAGGTTGTCCAGGTGGCGGCCTTCGGTGCCTACGTAACCAACCTGAATCGAATCGTGGTTCGTAAACTGATCCTGGACCATCAGGTTCTGGGTTTCGACGTAGGGGGTCTGATAGTTGTACTGGCGTCCGTACAGGCTCAGGCCCTGACCGCTGTTGATCGTGGGGTCCTGGAAGTTAACCGTGGTGAAGGCCTCTTCCATGGTTGCGGGATGACCATTGGAAAGGAGCAACGGATGCTGGGAGTCAGGACTCGGGAACGACGCGACGTAGACAAAGGGGTAGTTGGTTCCCAGGGTCCCGCCGTAGCCCAGGTTTCCCAAAGCTCCATACGTGATCCCAAAGCCGCCGCGCACAACGAGGGTTGGCCTGAGGAGATAGGCAAAGCCGACGCGGGGCGCAAAGTTCGTCGCCTGCGCGTTACCCAGGTCAAGCCCAGAGACGCAAGCCAGCTTGATGTTGCTGTTCGCAAGCAGCGTATTGAACGAAGTCGAGCGTGCCACCTGACATCCCTTGTTGGGGATGTAGTAGGTTCCCGAGTTGCCGTTGCCGCCATTGGCGATGAAGTTGGCCTGGCGTCCGCGGGTCTCAGCGTAGGGCGTGAAGTAATCCCACCTCAAGCCGAGGTTCAGGGTGAGCTTTGTGGTCGCCTTCCAGTTGTCCTGGAAGTACACTCCCCAATACCAGCGATGATCGTCGGTAGCGGCAATGTTCGATCCGGAGAAACTGCTCATGCCGCCCACATCGTCAATCCCGCCAACCAGAGATGTAATCGGAGCGACCAGCAGATCTCCGATGCCATCCAAGTGGCTGTTCTTGTTGGGAACGTCGGTGTACTGCCCGTTGAAGTTGAAATCACCGCGCCCTTGCGGCGGCTGGGAGATGTTGCCCTCCATATCATCGACTTCAATGCCCATCTCGAAGGTGTGGTTGCGATACACCTTTGTCACATTGTCGTCGCCCTCAATGCTCCACACGTACTGCAAGGTCGGTGTATAGTTGCCTACGCCAAGTCCCCTGAACCCATCAATGCTGATGGGAGGCAGACCGCCGTTGTTGGCTACCTGTTGCACTCCGTTGATTCCGAATTGCTCAGGAATGCCGAACGTGTTTCCGTAGATGGACCGCTGCAGCTTATCGCTGTGCACCTCTCCGACCGTCATTTCGTTGGTTAGAGTTGGAGAAAAGATGCGCGTATAACCCACCGCCCACGCATAAGCCGGCAAGCTGTCCACGCGGCCGTTCCCGGCAACGGCCAAGCCAGGCAGCGTTTCCGGCACGTTGGTGGTAAAGAGGCTGCGGTCATAGACGCCCCACAGCTTGTTATTGGCATTCAGGTTTTCGTCGATGCGGATATCGTAGGTGTTGGTGTTGTGAACTTCCTTCGGAAGGTAGAGGAAGTTGTTCACCAGGCCCGGGCCGTTGGGCGTTGGATACAGGCCGAGGAGTTTCACCGCGTTGGGGTCCAGCCGGCTCGTCGGAATGACGTTCAACAGCGCCTGCTGTGCCGGAGTGGTGAAGTTTGTCACTCCGGTGAGCGGCCCAGCAGGACCGTAGTTCGCACTCGGACATCCATTGGCGGTGCAGTTATAGAAGGGATCGCGAACGTACACCGTGTTTGCGGATGTGTTGATCAATCCGCTGATCGGATCAACCGCCCCTGGTGCTACAGAGCGGGTGGTCGCCGGATCGAAGATGGTTCCGTGAGAGAATGTGCGTCCCAGCGCATCGGTGGCGGTTCCGCTGTTGTAGGTGATGTTGTCTTGCAGATTGGTGAATCCGCTGCCCGACATACCGGTTGTGGGTACCGTGCTCGTATTGGGGAATGGCAGTACGTATCTGCCGCCCTGGTAGTCAAAGAACCAGAACAATTTGTCTTTAACGACAGGGCCGCCGGCAGTGACTCCGAAGAGGTTCTGGCGGTATTCCGGAATCGGCTTACTGGTGCAAGTGCCCCCGGAACAGCTCCGATTGAAGAAGTAGTTGGCATTCAAGACGTCGTTTCGCACGTACTCCCAGAGGTCGCCGTGCACGGCGTTTGATCCGGACTTGATGACGGCATTGATCACGCCGCCGGTAGAGTGTCCGAAGGCGGCATCGAAGTAGCCGGTTTGAACCTTGAATTCCTGAACTGCGTCAGGCGGGGGGACGATCGCCGCATTGGTTCCGGTGTAGTTTCCGCCGTAGATTTCAATGTTGTCGTTGATGCCGTCAAGCCGGAAGTCATTTTGCCAGACGTTGACGCCATTGACGGAAAAGTATGCGCTTTCGGTGCTGCCCGAGTCGGGGGTCGGCTGGCCTGGGGGAGCTGTGTTGACTCCGGCTGAGAGTTGCGCCAGCGAGCCCCAGTCGCGGGTGACCAGGGGAAGATCTTCCACCGCCTGGTTATTGACCGTCTGTCCGATCTGGCCGCTTTCGGTCTGGAGCAGTGGTGGAGCGGCTGTCACAGTTACGCTCTCCTGCACATTGCCGGTTTTCAGGCGTACGTTGACCGCCGAAGTCTGCTGCAGGTGCACCACGACCCCATGCACCACATATTTTTGGAAACCGGCTGCCGACGCTTCAACGGTGTATGTACCCGGAAGAAGCGCGCTGAAGGAGTATTTTCCTGTCGCCGTCGACACGGTCGTCGTATGCACGTTCGTGGCGACGTTGGTGAGGACGACTTTGGCGCCGGGCACAGCCGCGCCGCTCGGGTCGAGAACCGTTCCTGTAATCCCGCCGGTGTCGATTTGCGCAGCTAATTGCGCGGGCAGGAAGAACAGAAATAACAGGCATGCCATTGCAGCGAGACTCATCGCCGCAGTGGCCCGTTGTTGCACTTTCATGATCGTCACCTCCAAAGGTTATCGGCTACAAAGCTTCCCTGGCGTACAGCTAAGCTTGCCGCCATTTTGGGACTGCACACGTGTAAATTCATCGGGTAAAAAAATTCAGGCTTCGTTCGATGGCCTGTCAAGGGAACAGTTCAGGATCGAGCGAGTGTATCTTGCGTGCTCCCTGACAGCCTTCACAGTTACACCTCCTCCACGCCTGTACTTTGCTGTCTGGATCGCTGCAAATCTGGTCCATGGATGCCAGGAAAGATCCATGCCGGACGATCGTATTCCCAGCAGGTTAAAGGTGCATCAATGTTCCGAGTTCCATGCGGGGATGTCGGAAGAAAACTTAGGAAGGCTTACGCTTCTCGGTGGTTGCGTCATGCGATCTCCAGGTCCACAGGTGCCTTGAAATCCGTAGCCTCTCAAAAGACAGCGTGCAAATGAAAAAAGCCGCTCCCAGATGAAGTGCCGAGGAGCAGGATGGGAGCCATCCATAGCCCGGGAGCGCTTGAATCTGGGAGCGGCTTCTCTTATTCTCTAGCCGAGAAAAAAGCATAGGCGTCTCTGGAGTAAAGTGTCAAGGAAAAAGATTGCGCTCTATTGCAACTGGGGTTATTGATTTGATTCTTGTTTCTGTCTCATCCCCCGGGGGGCTTTTATCTTATCCACATCTGCGGATCGCCAATGGAGACAGCCTCCAGCCCTTGAAGTAAGAGCGATTCGATTTCCGTCATGGACGAGATCAGGCCTCCGCCCATCACCACGGACTCCGGTGAAATGGCGCGCGAGCGGCCGAGGACTTTGCCGGCGACAAGGGCGGGCAGCACTTCGAAGGCATCTGGGCGAATGTTCTTCAACTGCGTAGAGAATGTTTCCATGGCGGCAGAGTCGACCAAAAAAGTCCGCTGCACGGTATAGAGTCCTAGAGAGCCGGCATAACGCAGTGTCTCCGTATGTGTGGAGATGACGCCTGCGACCCCACAATTCCGAAGGTAATTCGTCGCATGCCTGTCGCGTGCAAATCCATTGAGCAGGTCAAGATTGACGAAGGGGAGTTTGCCGCAATCAAGGGTCTTGCGGAACATCCTTTCGCAGTTCTCCGGATTTCCCGTGAGGAAAAAGACGACCGAACTGCGCGCAGCCAAAGCCAGGTCGAGATGCTCAGGGTTGCGGACCGCTGGAACAATTGGCGCGTCATGGAAGAATCCCCGCAGCGGAAGCTTGCCTTCAACACTCATTGTGAACTCCAGTTCGGCACGCGTTCAGGCGGGCAAGGGAATCGGCTCAGGCTACTGAGGAGCGCTCGGCAGGCCGTTTTCTGCCTGACCTCATCGGGTGAGGCCGGCGACATGGGCGCTGATCGTCGGATCCACTGCCGCCACCGAATACCATATCAGAACACCATCCAGCGGCAGGGCATGCCATGCACCGCGTGTGGCAATCGCGCCGAGCGCCGTCCTGATTCAGCAGAATCGGCGCTCGGCGGTGCCGATTCTGATCACGGCCTTTCATCGCTCAATGACGGCGGCGCGTCGGCTGGGGCGGAGCCCCAGGCCTTGGTTGGTGTTCCGCTCTCAACAAAGCTTAGCCTCCCTCCACTCGCGATCGAGCGGAACGAAATCCAATTTTGATCATGCACCTTGCCGTTGAGCCGCACACTCTGGATGTACGGCTGGTCTTGGGCAGCGCCCTGTACCTCGATCGTGAAAGTTCCACCCGTGTAGGGCTTGTGAAGATGAATGACGACCTTGGGAAAGACCGGGCCCACGAGTTCGTAAGCCAGGCTGGACGGGTCCACACTATAGATCCCCATCATGCTCAGGACCGCCCAGGAGGACATCGCGCCACAGTCATCATTGCCAGGGAGGCCGTCGGGCGCAGTGGTGTAGTTCTCATCCAGAACCCGGCGCACCACGCGTTGCGACTCCCAGGGCATGCCGGAAAAATTGAACTCAAAGGGAGCTTCGAGATCGGATTCGTTGTAGGGGTTGTAGTATTGGGCGTACCAGGCAGGTGTCGGGTAATCGAAGAATTGCGCAAGGCGCTGGTTGAAGAGATCGCGCCCCATGGCCTTGATCACCCAAGCCAGATCCGCAGGTTCCAGCCACTGGTAATGCCATCCTGTTCCTTCGACAAACCCGTGGTACTGCTGCATGGGATCGAAATCCGGCACCCACTTTCCGTTGGAGTACCGCGGGCGGAAGTAGCGATCACTGGGATCGAAGAGATTGCGGTAATAGAGCGCCCGGGCATAGAGCATCCTGGCGTCAGCGCTTTTGCCGAGACTGACCGCAAGCCTGTAGAGCGACGCATACGCGATGGCGTCCTCCTGTAGCTGGGAAACCGATCCGTAACGGACTTTGTCGTCGGGCGCGTAATGGAGTTGGTTGATCCACTCGATGCCAGCTTCACCTTGGTAAGGCTTGCCGGGCGGCGGTGCCTGGGTGGCATCCGCCAGCATGCCCTTCCAGGCTGCCTTCATGTCGAAGTCATGCAGTCCATCCAGCCATGCCGTGGCAAGAGCAACGCTCAGCGGACTTCCGGCCATTACATTTGTGTAGTGGTTATTCTGGGGCCAGCGTCCAATCCACCCGCCCTGCTGGTACATGAGGACGATGGATTGCGCCATATCTTGCATCCGCTTCGGCGCGATCATCGCCAATAAGGGAAGTTCGCTGCGATAGATATCCCATCCGGAATAGTTGTCGTAAACCGGATGGCCTGGAACGATGTGGTGAACCTCTCCGTCGAAGCCCAGATAGCGTCCATCGGCGTCGTTGAAGATGCTGGGCATGAGCAGGCTGTGATACAGCGCCGTATAGAACTCTGTCCGCCGTGCAGCGCTGCCGCCTGAAACGTCAATCACGCTCAGCGCTTTCCTCCAATCTGCGCGTGCTTCATCGCGGATCTGCGAGAAACTCTTCCCGGCCGCCTCGGCTCTCAGATTGTTGTCAGCGCCTTCGGCATCGATATATGAGATCGCGATCTTGGCAGTGACGGTCTGCGACTGCGTCTGGGGCGCCCATGTGGCATATGCGCCCGTCCACCCATCATGCGTGGACTGCTCTGCCGAGCGGCTGCCGGCGGTAATGTTTCCCGGACCTCCGTACCTGGTTCCACTCCATGTGCCAAACGAGGAAAACGGACGATCGAATGTAATTGCAAAATAAACCCTGTAGGTTTGTTGCTTTCTACAGAAGACGTGGTCCTCCACGAACCCCTCGATCTGGCGGTCGCCGATGATCCGGACAGAAGCGGCAGCAGTTTCATCCAAGGTGTGACTGATGGGCAGCAGAAAGTTGGCAGCCTTGCCAGCCGGAAATGTGAATCTTGCAACACCGGTATGCTCCGTGGCGCTCAGCTCAGCCCGAATGTCCCACTGCAGCAAACGCACCCGATAATATCCAGGTGCGGCAGCCTCGCCCTTGTGCACATAAGGAGATTGGATGTCGTCGATTTGCGTCTGCACCGGGCCGGTGGTCGCGGTGAAGAAGACATCGCCTTCATTCGCGCAGCCTACACCGCTCATGTGCGTCATGCTGAAGCCCTGGATGCCGGGGTCGCCAAAGTGATAGCCAAAGCCATGGCTTTCTGTATCCGGGCTGAGCTGAACCATTCCAAAGGGCAAGGATGCACCAGGAAAGAGATTGCCGGGCCCTCCTGGCCCTCTGCCCGTGCCAATGAACGGATTCACGTCCCCCGTCACGTCCTCTGTCGCCGATTGCTGCGCCGCGATCGAGCACGTCGTCAGGACCAGAACCCCTGCCAGAGCAGCAAGCCGTCTGAGCATTTGCATAAACTCGACTCCTTGTTACGGAATGTGGATCCATTGAGATACAAGCCACGCATTGAGTGCAGAACGAGATTGCGCGTCTGCGCCCGGGCCAGAGTTCCTGCTCCGGCAGGCGCCGGGACGATCTTTCCTCTCGAGCGCACCATCGTAGATCGTCCTAAAGCTCCATCAGCACAGCGGCGGAGCGAGCCGGCAGATCGATAACGCCGGAACTCGGCACACGGTCAGGACGTTCCGGGGAGACGACGGCCAGCTTTCCTGGATGGGGCAGATGGACGGTAGCGTGTACGGATCGACGAGAGTTGTTCACGACCACAACCGCACGTTTACCCGAGGCTGTGACAAACACCGAGTGGCGCGTCGTACCGTCCGAGCTGACCGTTGCGCCGAGGGTATCGCGGAATTCCGCATCCCACAGGTACTCCTTGTATCGAGTGCGCAACGCATCGATTTTGCGGCCGTAGGCCAACGTCAGCGGGAAGTTACTCAGCTTGCCTTTGAAGTTGTATGGTTCGTAGCTGATGATGTACCGGTTTAACAGAATCAGGTTGAGCATTTCGCGATCATCGAAGCCGGTCACGGCCACCATTAGGGGCGCGTGAGGATCAATATAGCGGCTGACAGGACGCGAGCTTTCACTGATGCGGAAATAGGAAACCGGATAATACTGCATCAGCCAATCCTGGGGACCTTCGCCAGCAAACACGAACTCGGGACTCTCCGCATCGGCGGCGGCGCGCAGGAGCGCGGCCACGGGCATGTCTCCGTTGTAGATGTACCCCGGTGGCGCGTAGCCGTGAGTCGAGCTGAAGGAGTATTCCACCGGCCCGTGATGGCAGACCTCGTCGTACAACCATCCGGCAGAGCCGAGCGCCAGAATCTTCTTGAATTGGGCCACAGCAATCTGCTGGTAGGCGGGACAGAGGAAGTCCATCACCTCTCGGCGATGATTATTGATTCCGGCGAGCTGGGTCGGAGTGACGTAGCTATAGCCATTTTGCTGATAAGGAATCCCGTAGGGATCTGTGCACGCGTATCGATGCAGCTCGGTCCTGAACCACTCCGTGGTCATATCCGCCCAGTTGAGCTTGCCGAACAGGATCATCCTCACGCCTTTGCTTTGGGCGTAGGCGATCGCGTCATGCAGTTCCTGCCAGGTGCCCAGGCCAGGGTCGGTCTCCTGAGCGGGATCGTTCCCGTCCTGGCCGCCCTTGTTCCATCCCACGAGCTGAATGGCACGGACTCCGGAAGCCGCGCACTCGTCGATGGAGTTCTTCAAGTCACGATAAGGGATGCTGTAATCCTGCTCGGGCGAGTTCTCCTGCAACTGCTGCCAGGAGTGGACTTCGGTGACCCACGGCGCGACAGCCGGCTTGCGGAACCAAGAGGCGCGCCAGCGCTTGTAGACATCCAGACCGGCGTGCCAGTCTCCGCTATAGGGCTCGAAGGCGACAGGAGCCAGCTTCCTCTCCGTGCCGGAGTGCGCGAAGAGAAAATGACAGGTGCGGAATTCAAGGTGTACGGGGATCCCAGCGATGGCATTCCGTTCAGGAACATGATTATCGACTGAGTCAAGAACGCCCGGCCGCTGCACGAACGTGAACTGCAGCAAATATGGTTGAGTCGGATCCTCCATCGCGGTGTACAGTCCCTGCTCGGGGGCCTGCAACAGGCAAAGCAGGCTTTGCTTGGAATCGATGGTCTTCAGCGGGGAGCGAACCCCCCAGTAGCCATGCTCATTGCTGAAGGTGGGATAGATCTCATCACCGACCAGATTGCCGTACCACATATGCTCGGTAGTGAGCGTGGCTTCGCGTGAGGGCGGCTTGAGGTCGCCGAGATAGGGATAATCCACGGTCTCCACCGTCAGGGGCGAATGGTTGATCAGTTCCGACTCGAATCGAAGGTGACCCTGCTGTAGAGTGACTGTGGCGTTGAAGGTGATGTCGAGGGTACCGCCATGCTCGCTCACCAGGTTCTTCCATTGCAGGCGTACCTCGTGCGCCGATATCTTTTTCACCGCGGCCGCACGCTGTCGCTGAGGCAAGACAAAATTATCGCGGCGATGGGGGAGCGGCACCAGAAGACGCAACGAAAGGCCCAAGTCAGGATGCTGCTGGATAGCCCAGCCCGTGGATTTGTAAACCAGGCGAGTGAGCGCGCCGGAATGACGGTCAAACGCTACGAGGAGTGCTTCGTCTTCGAGAACAACTTCGTTGCCGGCAGCGGCAGATCCGCTGAGGGAGGAACCCGTCTGCGCCAACCCGCCTGTGCCCTCCGCGAGTGCAGTAAATGTGGTCAGGCTGGCCAATTTGTTGAAGGTGCGTCGGTCCATCGTAATCCACTCCTGGAGGCGGTATGCATCGGTCCCGGAGCGTTGGATGGCCCGGCTCTGACGCGCAGCTGAATTCGGTTCATGTACTGCGAATCTCAACGCGGATGGTTCCACGCCGGTTGGAGCATGGTTCCCGTAGCGTTGAGCGCGGCGAGGAATCGGCGGCAGGTCAAGGGCTGAATATAGGCGGCCCGGAATAGCGGTGTCAAGAGAGCGGTCCCTAGCGGGGAGCCCCCACCGCTGTTGCCCGAATCGGCAGCGAATGGTGTAGGCTTAGGGCGAGAACATGCATGTGGGGCGCGCCTCGATGTCCGGCAGCCTTCTTGACTCCCATCGGATGACCGGTATCTTACAAGGACCGAAAGATAGATGAACCGCCGTAGCTTTCTGGCAACCGCTGTGGCCGCCTGCGGGACCGTCGCTTCGCGGAGCGCCTGGTCGCTAACCCAGCCCGGGCCAAAACCCGACCCGCAGGTGAAGCGGGTGCTGGCCATGTTCAAATGCCATTTTGACGCGGGCTTTTTGAACACGCAGAAGGCTATTGTCGATCTCTATTTCCAGGACTATTTCCCGAAGGCCATCCAGGTTGCCGAGGAGATGCGCCGGACCGGCCCTTGCCCCTACGTATGGACCACGGGCTCCTGGCTCCTGTACGAATATCTCGAGCAGGCGACTCCGGCGCAGCGCAGGCAGATGGAAGCGGCGATTGCGCGCGGCGATATTGCCTGGCATGCCCTGCCGTTCAACTGGCAATCGGAGTTGCTGGACGCCTCGCAGATCTCCGCGAGTATCGGCCTCTCCAAGGCGCTGGATCGGCGGTTTGGCCGCACCACCACCGGAGCCAAAATGACCGACGTGCCTGGGCACACCCGCGGCCTGATCGCTCCTCTTGCACAGCAGGGAGTCACGTTTCTCGACATCGGCGTGAACAGCGGAAGCACGCCCGCTCAGGCGCCCATGTTCTTCCGTTGGAAGGATTCGAATGGTGCGACGCTGACGATGATGTACCACCACAATTACGGCGCGGTGGCGCGTGTTCCCGGGGCTGAAGTGGCCGTGGCCATCGTGGTTCGCAATGACAACAGCGGGCCCCATACTCCCCAGGAGATTGCCGAGATATACCGTCAACTGAAACAGCAGTACCCCAACGCGGAAGTGATTCCGACCAGCCTCACAGAGATTGCCAATGCTGTGGCGCCGCATAGCCATGGATTTCCGGTAGTCACCGAAGAAATCGGCGATACATGGATTTATGGAGTGGCGAGCGATCCGCTCAAGCTGGCGCGCTACCGCGAAGTGTCGCGCCTGCGCGAGAGCTGGATTCAGCAGGGCAAGCTGGAAGCCGGCGGTGCCGTCGATCTGGCCATGCTGCGCCATTTACTGCTGGAGCCGGAGCATACCTGGGGCGTGGATGTGAAGAAGTGGCTCGATTATGAGCACTACACTCCCCGACAGCTGGCCTCCATGCTGCACGCCAAGAACTATGAGGTGGTCCAGTTCAGTTGGGAAGAGAAGCGCCGGGATCTGCTGGAGGGCATCGCGACACTCCCCGCCGCATTGCGGCAAGAGGCTGAGCAGCGAGTGCAGAATCTCGCCGCCAGAGAGCCGTCGTTTGCGTCCTCGGCGGTGCTTCGGGCCGGCGAGGACGTCGAGGCAGAGCACTTCACCTTGCGCCTGGACGCGAAGACCGGTGCGATCATTGGCCTGCGCAACAAGCGTACGGGGCATGAGTGGGCCTCACCGGATCATCCCCTGGGGCTGTTGTCCTACCAGACGCTCTCGCAGGACGATTACACCCAGTACCGCCAAGCTTATCTGGTGGAGCACAACTGGTGGACCAGGAAAGACTTTGGGAAGCCCAACATTCAGGACTTCGGAGCGAAGCACCAGGAGTGGTATTCGACGGCCGCGGACATTCGCTGGCAGCAGGATGAGCACGCCCACCGTGTTCTGGTGCGCCTAAAAATCGAAGACACCGGCGCTCTTGCTTCCGGACGGGCGGCGTTTCCTGGCAGGATGTATCTGGAACTTGTGCTGCCCAAGCAGGAACCGGTAGTGCAGGCTTCGTTCTACTGGTTCGATAAACCCGCCACACGGCTTCCAGAAGCCTTGTGGCTCAGCTTCAATCCCGTAGTATCGAGCCCGAGCGGATGGTTTCTGCGCAAGGTGGGTGAGCGGATTTCGCCGTTCGAGGTTCTGCCGGGGGGCGGGAGGCACATGCACTCCGTATCCAGCGGGTTCGGCTATGATGGGCCGGAGGGCTCGTTCTTTGTCGAGACACTGGATGCCCCTGTGGTGGCGCTGGGCGGGAAGTCTCCGCTCAACTTCTCGCTCTCCCAGCCCGATCTTTCTGGCGGTGTGCATTCCAACCTGTTCAATAATGCCTGGGGAACAAACTACGTGATGTGGTACGGCGAAGACATGCGCTTCCGCTGCATCTTGCATGCGTAGTTTAGAAGCGGCGGTGTGAATGTCGGAGTGGAAGTCGGAAAGAGTCTACTTCTCAAATATCTGAAGCAGTACTATGGACCTTCTTGACCAAATCCGCGGTTGCGATTCTCCCAATGGCAATGCCTCACTTCAACCGCTACATCGGCGTAGACTATTCCGGCGCGGAGACCGCAGATTCTTCCTGCAAGGGCATCCGCGTGTTCATGTCTGAGGGTTCCGGCGAACCCGCTCCGGTTCCGCCTCCGCCGAGCCCACGCCGGTATTGGACTCGCCGTGCTCTCGCCGAGTGGCTCCGGGAAGAACTGGACAAGGACATTCCAACAGTTGTTGGCATTGACCATGCCTTTTCATTTCCGCTGGCCTACTTTGAAAAATACCGGCTCCCCAGCGACTGGCAAGGCTTCCTCGAAGACTTTCACCACTACTGGCCGACCGACGCTCCACAAACTTACGTCTGCTTTCTGCGTGAACCTTCAGGAAGTGGCCTGAAACGAACCGGAGAACGAAGCTGGCTCCGGGTGACGGAGACATGGACGGCGACCGCGAAATCCGTCTTCGGTTTCGGAGTTCAGGGAGAGGTCGCTACATCGACACACGCCGGTCTACCTTGGCTCCTCTATCTCAGGAAACAGTGCAAACGCTCAATCCACTTTTGGCCTTTCGACGGATGGGAAATTCCCGAGGGCAAATCGGTCGTAGCCGAGGTCTACCCGGCATTGTGGATGCGACGGTTTTCGAGGGCTGACCGCGATGGCGATGAACAAGCTGCGTTTGCGGCGGCTGCGTGGCTCCAGCGTGCCGACAGCGCCGGCTCTCTTGGCGGATTTCTCGACCCGAACTTGACTGCTGACGAGCGGAAAATTGCCAGATTTGAGGGATGGATTTTGGGCGTGGTATGAGCCGTTGGCTCGTTGGCCCTGTACTTTCAAGGTTTTCTTAACCCGGAGTGAGGAAGATGCATGTCAAGTGTTTATGTGGTGAAAAGCGGAACCCGATATGGCCAGCACTCCATTCGTCCACTGCTCCCTTCTCTGTTGACTCTAACGGAAAGCTTGAACTTCACCTAAGCTCGTTCCAAAGCACTGAAAGGGGCAAAAAATTCTCTGCGGTATTTCTAGAGAAACTCCATTCCGAGGGTTTTGAAGCCCGGTCTGACTGCGAAAATACTTGGTGTTCGATTCCACCTGATGAATGGGTGCCCTCTACAGATGGATTTCTCTCAGCGTTGCGTGCGATTATGACCGTATTTTGTCCGGTTCCGTAGAAGGGAAGCCATCAAATTGAGGTACGTGTATGGTCAAAATACATAACTTTATGATTCAGCTAGAGTTCAACTACAGTTCGGGCTCAGCGAGGCCAAAACGCAGTTTTGTCCCCCAGTGAGACTGTTTCGCTGGTTTTCCAGGGAATCTACTGTGTGCAACTGATTGAATATATTTGATTTACTAGATTTACTTGACAGCTTGGTGCCGAAGAAGGGACTCGAACCCCCACACCCTTGCGAGTACATGGACCTGAACCATGCGCGTCTGCCAATTCCGCCACTTCGGCACGGGTACAAGGTTCAACCTCAGGCTGAACCCGGCAGCAGTCTTGAGTCTTACAAATGCCGGGCGCGGTGTCAAATCAGCGCGCCCGGCAACCGGAAAATCCCGGTCCTGCGGCGGCCGAAGATTACTCCAGCGTCGCGTTGAGGGTGATCTCGGTATTGTTGGCGAACAGCTTGGAGATGGGGCAGCCAGCCTTGGCGTCGGCGGCCGCCTTGTCAAAGGCTTCCTTGCTGGCGCCGGGCACCTTGGCCTTGGTGGTCAGGGCGATCCGCGTCACTGCGAATCCGCCATCGGTCTTGGCCAGCGTAACAGCCGCCTCGGTTTCGATCTTCTCCGGCGTCAGACCGGCGCCGCCGAGTTGCGCACCCAGCGCCATCGAGAAGCAGCTGGCGTGGGCCGCCGCGATCATCTCCTCTGGCGTGGTGCCGCTCGCCGCACCCTCAAAACGCGTCGCGAACGAGTAGCTGGCGTCCTTCAGCACGCCCGTCGCCGTCGAAATCGTGCCCTTGCCTTCCTTCAGTGAACCGGTCCAAACCGCACTTGCCTTGCTAGCCATATTTCCTCCTTGGGTTCCAAATCTTTGGGGGTGGGAGTTGCTGTCCGGGTGAAACGGGGAAGTATCCGGACGTTGCTGAACTCAAATCTGAAGGTCCGCCGGTGCGACCCGCGGCAGGTTTCCTCTCCTCTATGCTAATCTGTCCCCCCATGCACCCTGAGCTTCCCCGAGCCTTCATGCCAGATTACGACGCGAATTCGAATAGGGAAGTCCCGCAAAGTGGTGTGTCCTGCGACCTGCCCAGCGCCGAACATTGCCTCCAGATCTGTCCCACGTGTGGTGCCCGCCTGGCCAGTCACCGCTGTAAGCTCGTGTGCGGAAATTGCGGCTATTATCTGAGTTGTTCGGATTATTACTGAATACGAGTGATCGGTAACTCGGCGCACATTGCCAATAAGTCACCCTCATTTTGGTTACCGCCTGCTGCACTGAAGATGTTTTAAGTTCTTGCTCAGCCGCCGATTTTCCTTGATTTTTTCCGGCGGGCAGGTGATTCTAGTGCCATCAGCTTTGTTACCGTAATTTGATACTCACAAGCAGAACGCCGAACAGGGCCATGCTCGCCTGCGTCCGAAACTAGACTCTACTTCGCTGTCCGTTCCCGCGATGTTTCCCGTCGATTGGGCAGTGAGGTGTTGGTTTCCCGCTCTTCTGGAGTCATCTCCGTTCTGTGGCAGATGTTCAGAGGTGTCCCTTCACCGACTGGCTCCGTTGTTACGCTGACCAGAATTTCGGCGGCTGCGCTTCTTCGGCAGCAAAGCTCCCAACAGCGCCGGTTCATGGAACGGCGAACAGCCGCACTTTCTCCTCAAGGTCTGTTGTTATGGCGAGTTCGGAGTTTTGGCAACAGCTATCGAGTCACACTTCGGGCGAGCAAGAGAGCACCGCAGGCGGCTCTGTCCATCA
Organism: Acidobacteriaceae bacterium; assembly: GCA_027449545.1. Taxonomy (GTDB): domain Bacteria; phylum Acidobacteriota; class Terriglobia; order Terriglobales; family Acidobacteriaceae; genus Telmatobacter. The sequence continues at coordinate 56,572 of DAIDLI010000177.1, forward strand.
GGGCAGTACTGCGCCATCCAAGATGTGGATGGC
>DAIDLI010000178.1 GCA_027449545.1 Acidobacteriaceae bacterium
CCTTGATGGTTGCGGGAATCGCGATCAACACATGCGCGTGGTCATCGTTTCCGCCCACTGCGAATGCCGTCATGCCGTTTTCGCGCGCAATCCCGCCGACATACGCCCAGAGGCGATCCTGCAACAGCGGCGCGATCGCTCCTTCGTAGAGAACACGCAATGGTAAAGCGAAGAACAGTAGCTGTGTCCCATGCGGTCCGCAGCATACCACGGCCAACGAGACGCTGCTGTGGGGCGGATGAACGTGCCCCTCATGCCCCCGCCCCTCTCCCCGGAGAGAGGGCATGAACTGAGCCGGCCGCCCCAGGCCCCCCAGGAAGGGCCTGGGAAGGTGCAATCTCCAAGGCCGCCGCCTGCCGCCTGAGCCGGTCAAAGGGTCCCTCGCCCTCGGGGACCAGGGAAACCACGATCCCGAGCCCGCCCTTCGCCGGGAGAGACAGACCCACCTTGGCCCAGCCTGCAGCGCCGCCCTCGACTACGCAGCCGGCGCTTGTGCCTCGGCTATCTCTCCCGCGATCTCCGGCTCCGGCTCCTTCTCGAAGAGGAAGCGATACACCAAGCCGCCTAGCAAGCCGCCCAGCAGCGGCGCTGCCCAGAAGAGCCAGAGCTGCCTGAGCGCCCAACCGCCCGCCAGCAGGGCCGGCCCGGTGCTGCGCGCCGGGTTTACCGAGGTGTTGGTGACCGGAATGCTGATGAGGTGAATCAGCGTCAGTCCCAGGCCGATCGCGATGGGCGCAAAGCCCTTCGGCGCCCGGGTGTGCGTCGAGCCCAGAATCACGAACAGGAAGAAGAAGGTCATCACCACTTCGCACACCAGGCAGGCGAGCAGGGAATAGCCGCCCGGCGAATGCAGGCCGTAGCCGTTGGAGGCAAAGCCCGCGTGCACATCGAAGCCGGCTCTGCCGCTGGCGATGACGAACAGCACGCCGCTGGCGGCGATTGCTCCCAGCACCTGGGCGGCCACGTAAGCCGGAACCTCCGACCACTTGAAGCGGCCTCCTGCGGCCAGGCCGAAGCTGACGGCGGGGTTGATGTGGCAGCCGGAGATATTGCCGATGGTGTAGCACATGGTGAGGAGCGTCAGGCCAAAGGCCAGCGCCACTCCGGCGAAGCCGATGCCCAGCTGCGGGAAGGCGGCGGCCAGCACGGCGCTGCCACAGCCTCCCAAGACCAGCCAGAACGTACCGAAAAACTCAGCCATAGCCCGATGTCCGAGCGACATATACGCCTCCTGTTTTCGAAATTTTTGACTTTCTGGAATTTTGGCCTGAACGGCGCGAAGATCGCAGCAATCCAACATCAAGAGCCGAACGGGGAACGCGACACCTCGATGGCAGCCAATTATAGAGAATTCCGCTGGCGGTGCAAGCGCAATCGATGAAAGCCCACGAGATTCGAAGGAATGGAGTGCGTGAGTGCCCCAGAGCCTGCGCTGAGCCGGGACCTGGGAAGGGGCAATCTCCGAGCCCACAGCCGGATCGTCGAGGCGGCTGGAGTCCTCAGCCCCGCGTGGGCGCCTTCAATCCCAGTTCCTTCATCGCGATCTGGAGGTCGGCCCAGGCTTCCTTCTTCTGGCGCGGATCGCGCAGCAGGTAGGCGGGGTGATAGGTGACGATCAGGCTGGAGCCGCGGAACGCATGCACGCGGCCGCGCAAGCCGGCCAGCGGCTGGCGCTGGCCGAGCAGGTAAGTGGCCGCGGTGGCGCCCAGGGCCACGATCACCTGCGGCCGCACCACGTCGATCTGCCGGAAGAGGAAGGGCGAGCAGGTATTGGCCTCGTCGGGCTCGGGCGTGCGATTGCCCGGCGGCCGGCACTTCACCACATTGCAGATGTAGGTCTCTTCGCGCTTCAGGCCCATGGCCGCGATCATGTTGTTGAGCAGTTGCCCGGCGCGGCCCACGAAGGGCAGCCCCTGCGCGTCCTCGTCGGCGCCCGGGCCTTCGCCCACGAACATCAGGCGCGCGTTGGGATCGCCCTGGCCGAAGACGATCGAGTGCCGCTCCTTGTGCAGCGGGCAGCGCTTGCAGTCGCCGATCTCCTCCACGATCTGGAGCAGGGCGGCGGAACGGTCTTCGGGCGCGACGGTGCTCCCGATCTGCGGCGGTGCGGAGATGCTCTTGCGCGGCGGAATGGCGGGTTCCTCGGGAATGAAGTTGGGCTGCGGAGTTGCGGAATGCGGGGCAAGCTCGCTGGCGGACTGGACGGGAGGCGCGGGCGCGGCCGGCGCCTGGGGCTGCGGCGGGATGGATGCAGGTTCTGCGACGGCTATTCCCGCGCTTTCAAGCTGCGCCAGCAGCGCCTCGTTAATGGGGCGCCGGTAGAGATCCACCAGGCCCAGTTCGCGGTAGAAGCGAAGCCGCTCGGCCAGTGCGTCGCGGGTTGCAGAATCGAGCGCGCGCGCCACCGTTACTCCACCACAAGCTGCCGGCGCGCGGCGGCCGGAACGGTTTCGTTCAGAACCCTGTCCTGCGCGGCCTGGCGTTCGGCCTCGTCCAGTTCCAGCACCACGGTGCGCGGGCGGCGCAGCGTCAGGGCTTCGTCCAGAATGCGGTCGGCGAGCTGCCGCTTGGGCATCTCCGGCATCTCCACCGCGGTGGAAGTGGTCAGGAAAGTTGCCGCGTTGGTGTCGGCTTCGATGCCCACGCCCTCGCCGGCGACATCGTTCACCACAATGGCGTCTGCGCCTTTGCGCAGCAGCTTGGCGCGGCCGTTCTCCATCACGTTTTGCGTCTCGGCGGCGAAACCGATGATGAGCTGGCCGGGACGGCGGCGGCGCACCACTTCGGCCAGGATGTCCTCGGTGGGCGCAAGCTCCAGGGTCAACGGACCGGTGCGCTTCATCTTCTGCTCGGCCACTTGCACGGGCCGGTAGTCGGCCACAGCGGCGGCCTTGATGACAATCGTGGCCTCGGTCATGCGCTCCAGCACTGTCTGGCGCATCTGCTCGGCGGTGGTGATCTTCACCAGCTCGGCGCGCGGCGGCGGCTGGAGCGTGGTCGGCCCGCTGACCAGGATGACGCGTGCGCCACGGCTCAGTGCGGCCTCGGCCAGCGCATAGCCCATCTTGCCGCTGGACCGGTTGCCGATGTAACGCACCGGGTCGAGCGCTTCGCGGGTGCCGCCCGCGGTCACCAGGACGGTTTCGCCGGCCAGATCGTTGCGGCGGTCGAGCACGCCCAGCACCGCTTCGGCAATCTGCGCCGGCTCGGCCATGCGGCCCGCGCCCACCATGCCGCAGGCCAGCTCGCCGCTGCCCGGCTCGATGACGCGCACGCCGCGCTGGCGCAAAATTTCAAGGTTGGCCTGGGTGGCCGGATGGTTCCACATGTTCACGTTCATGGCCGGCGCGACCAGCACCGGAACCGTCGTGGCCAGATACATGGTGGAGAGAAAGTCGTCGGCGATGCCGTGCGCGAACTTGGCCAGAATGTTGGCGGTGGCCGGAGCGACCACCAGCGCGTCGGGCCACTGCGCCTCGGCGATGTGGTCGATGCCATTTTGCTGGGCTTCGGGAGTGCCGGCGCTGGTCTCCCAGAGGCTGGTGAGGACTTTGTAGCCGGTGAGCGCGGCAAAGGTGAGCGGCTGCACAAAGCGGCAGGCGGCCTCGGTCATCACCACGCGCACTTCCGCACCCGCGCGTTGCAGGTCGCGCACCAGTTCCGCCGCCTTGTATGCGGCAATTCCGCCCGAAACACCGACTGTCACGCGCATATCTAAATTGTAGAGCAGGGAAGGAACGGAGAACAGAGATCAGAGATCAGGGAACAGGGAACAGGGAACAGGGAGCAGGGAGCAGGGAGCAGGGAACGGGGAGCAGGGAACGGGCGATAGCCGGAAAACAACACCAGGACGCGAGATTGCTTCGCAGGTCTGGCTCAACGAGCGTCCGGGCCCTGCTCTCTGATCACTGTTGTACTTAGCTGGCGAGGATGGGAATGTTGGGGCCTTCGACGAGAGGCTTGGTTACCTCGGTCTCACACTTCACGTAGGCGATCTTGCCGGCGTCAATCTCTTCCTGGGCGATGCGGCAGGCCTTGGTGGAATGCGTCGGAACCAGCGCGTGCGAGCCGCTCTGCAACTGACGGGCGCGGCGCGCGGCGACCAGAACCTTGCGGTAGTTTGAGTCGAAACTGGTCTCAATCGTCATCGGAGTCGTCTCCAAAGGGAAGTTGTTGTTGTACGTTGCTGCCGGTGATCCCGAATGCCTCGAGCACCGGCTTCAGCCGCTCCTGCGAATTGGTCTGCAGACAGGCGGCCGCGACCTCCAACACCCGGCGCGAACGGTACGCGATGGCCTCGCCGTTCCGATAGAAACGCTCGGCCAATACAATGGCTTCCAACTGCGCGACCGCCCGGTCGAGAATGTCGTTGACCAAAATATAGCTGTACCCGCGATAATTCTCAATCTCCTTGCTGGCTTCGCGGAGACGGCGGTAGAGCTCTTCCTCGTTGACCACACCCTCGGCGCGGCTGCGGTTTCGGAGCCGGGTGCGCAGTACGTGCGGGTTGGGAGGCATGACGAAGATCCCCACCGCCTCAGGCAGCTTGGAACGCACCTGGGCCGCGCCCTGAACGTCAATGTCGAGCAGCAGGTCATGGCCGGCGATCCGCGCCTCTTCAAGAGAGGCGCGCGCCGTTCCATAGAGGTTGCCGAAGACCTCGGCGTACTCCAGGAACAGGCCGGCCTCGACCATGCGCATGAATTCTTCGCGCGTGGTGAAGTGGTACTCGCGGCCGTCCTCTTCGCTGCCCCGCGGCGGGCGGGTCGTCCAGGAGACCGCAAATTCGATGCCGCTCACCTGCTTGCGCAGTTCGCTGACCAGCGTACTTTTGCCCGAACCCGAAGGCGCCGAAATGATGAACAAAATCCCCGCCACGTTCCGTCGACCTCTTTCAGAAACAGCTTTTCAAATCTGGACCTATGCTCTCAGCCTATAACCTTGAGCTCTTTGCCGCTCAGCAGAAGTTTTGCGCAATCGAAGCTTAAGAGGCCTGCTTCATTCCAGGTTCTGAATCTGCTCGCGGGCTTTCTCGATCTCGGCCTTCATGGCCAAGCCCAGTTCCGTCACGCGCGTGCCCTTGCCGCCGATGCCGCCGGTCTTGGAGAGCAGGGTATTGGCTTCGCGGTTCATCTCCTGGAGCAGAAAATCCAGCTTCTTGCCGACTTCGCCGCCGGCATCCAGCAGGTCGCGGAAATGCCCGATGTGCGTGGCCATGCGCGCCAACTCCTCGCTCACGTCACTGCGATCCACGAGAACCGCCACCTCTTCGAGCAGCCGCTGGCGGTTGAACTCCGGCCCGGTGGCGGCAATGAGCCGCTGCGTAATGCGCTCCTGGTAGCGCTGCTCTACCTCGGGAATCAGCTGGGCTACGGCGCTGCTGGCTTCGGCCAGACGGGTCAGGATATCGAGCAGGATGGCTTCCAGCGCTTCGCCCTCGCGCAGCCGCATGGACTTCAACTGATCGAGCAGCGCGGGAACCTGCTCCAGCACGCTGGCGGCCAGCGCGGTTCCGTCATCCTCCCGGCGGTTCTCGGTCTGGAGCGCGCCGGGCAGACGCAGAGCTGCATTGAGATCGGGCTCGCCACTGAGAGCGTGTTCCTCGCGTGCCGCGGCAAAGGCCGCCAGATAAGCGCCCACAAGTTCGCGGTTGTAGCCGGTCCTCTGCTGCGCGGTGCGATCGACGGAGAGCGTCAGCTCCACGTGGCCGCGCACCAGGTTGTCCTTGAGGATGCGGCGCAACTCCATCTCCAGGGCGTCCATTCCTGAAGGCAGCCGGAACTGGAGGTCGAGAAAGCGGTGGTTTACGCTCTTGAGCGTGAGCGTATAGGCGAGCTGTTCCTGCTCAGAGAGCGAGAGGCGCGCCTGCAAGCGGGCATAGCCAGTCATCGAAGAGATGGGCATTCGTGCTACTCCTTGGCTCCGATGGCCTCCGCCGGATCGCAGGCTGGAACCATGGGGTCGGTCTGCGTCTCCGGCATATCCATGAACTGTAATTGATAGAGCCGCTGGTAGGTGGGCGAAGTCTCCAGCAGTTCTTCGTGCGGTGCGATTGCGGTGATGCGTCCATCTTCCAGCACCGCGATGCGGGTAGCGCGGCGAATGGTGGAAAGGCGGTGGGCAATCACGATGACGGTGCGGCCCTGCATCAGGTTGCTGAGCGCGGCCTGCACCAGCGACTCGCTTTCGGCGTCGAGCGCCGAGGTCGCCTCGTCGAGGATCAGGATAGGCGAGTTCTTCAGGATGGCGCGGGCGATCGCCATGCGCTGCCGCTCGCCCCCGGAGAGGCGGAAGCCCTTCTCGCCGATCACCGTCTCGTATGCCTGCGGCATGCGCTGGATGAAGTCGTGGGCCAGGGCGTTGCGGGCCGCCTCTTCCACCAGTTCCAGTCGGGCCTCAGGCTGGCCATAGGCAATGTTGCCGCGAACCGTGTCGTTGAAGAGGATGGTCTCCTGGGTGACCTGCGCAATCTGACGCCGCAGCGAGGCCAGCGTCACGTCGCGAATATCGCGGCCATCGATCAGAATGCGCCCTGAGGTCACATCGAAGAAACGCGGGATGAGATTGACGAGGGTGGATTTACCGGCGCCGCTGGGGCCGACCACGGCCAAAACTTCGCCGGCGTTGATCTCCAAATCGACTTCGTGCAGAATCTTCTGCTCGCCGTCGGCATTCGAGTAGGAGAATCCGACATTCTCGAAACGGATGGAGCGGCTGAACTCCGGCATGTCGAGCGCCTTGGGCCGCTCTACTACGTCATCCTTGCTGTCAAAGTAAGTGAAGATCGACACCGAGGCGCCCAGCGCCTGCTGGAAGCTGTTGTAGTAATAAGCAAAGCGCCGCACGGGATCGTAGAGCTTGAAGAGCGCGATCACGAAGGTCATGAAGACCGATACCTGCATGCGCCCGTGGACGATCTCGTTGCGGCCGATCCATAGAAGCAAAGCGATGGCGATCGAGCCGATCAGGTCCATCAGCGGGGAACTGATGGACTGGACCTTGACGCTGTGCATGTTGGCGCGGAAGAGCCGTTTGGCTGCCGTCTTGAAGCGAACGATCTCAGACAGCTCCGCATTGAACGACTTGACGATGCGGTTGCCGGTGACGGTTTCGTGGAGGATGTTCTGGATATCGGCGAGCTTGTCCTGACCGGTGCGGGTGCGGGTGCGCACCGAGCGCCCGATGCGCCGCACCGAGGTCATGACCACCGGCACAAAGAGCAGCAGCGCCCAGCTCAAGCGTCCGCCGAGGATGATGACCAGCGCCACCGTGGCCAGAAAGGTGAAGAACTGCTGCAGGAAATTGCCCATCACGGAGCTGAGCGCGATCTGCACGCGGTCGACATCGTTGATGAGCGTCGACAGGATGCTTCCGGTGGGATGCTTATGGAAGAAGCTGGAGGAGCGGCGCAGGATAGTGGCGTAAAGATGATTGCGCAGGTCGGTGATGGTGCCGAAGCCGGCATAGTTCACCAGGTTGGTGCCCACGTAATCGCAGATGCCCTTGACGACGGTGACGGTGATCAGGGCAAAGGCCACCACGGTCCAGGCGTTGTGCATCCACGGGGGCACGAATTGGTGCACGTCGAAGCGCCAGCGCGGCGGCGCCATTGGGAACAGGGGCAGGGAACTCGAGGCCTTACCGGGCTGGAGCACCACCCCGATGATGGGCACAAAGAGCGCGAGGCGCAGCGCATCCAGCGCGCCGACCACCGCCAGCAGCAACACGCCCGGTATCCACTGAAGGGTGTAGGGCAGCCCGTAACGCAGAAGGCGGAAGAAATTCTTCATCTTTGGTCCGCTGTCTGCCCGAATTCAGGCTCCCGGGCAACCGGCCAGGTTGTTGCGGAATGCTCCATCTATCTATTGTAGCTGTGGCAATGCTTTTTCCCGTCTGATTGGCCGTTTGGCCGCAAGTTGCCGCGCCAGACGGAAACGCGGCCGAATCCGGTCCATGCCCGTTGTTATGATGGCTGGGTGAGCGGCCTACCCATCCAGCTTCCGCCCGAAGTGCACACCGTGTTTCTGGACCGCGACGGCGTCCTGAACGAAAAGATGCCGGAGGGGCAGTACGTCACCCGCTGGGAGGAGTTTCGCGTTCTGCCCGGAGTGCCCGAGGCGGTCGCTCGCCTGAATGCAGCCGGCATCCTGGTTGTGGTGGTGTCGAATCAGCGGGGCATTGCGAAGGGCCTCTATACCGCCTCTGATCTCGAGGTCATTCACGATCATTTTCAGGAACTGCTGCGGAGCCGCGGGGCTCATGTGGATGGCTTTTTCGCCTGTCCCCATGACAGGAATGAATGCAACTGCCGCAAGCCTCTGAGCGGCCTGTACGATCAGGCCCGCGCCCGCTTTCCTGAAATCGCGCCGGCAACCAGCGTCATGATCGGGGACACGCTGGGCGACATGGAGTTCGGCCGGCGGCTGGGTATGGCGACTTTGTTCATCGAGGTGGATCGTGCCCGGCAGCGGAGTGGCGCCGCTCAGGCCAGGGAACTGGCAGCAGGCTGCTTTCACTCGCTGAGAGAGGCTGTGGAGGCGATGCTGACCGCTAGCCGGACGGCCGTTTCGCCGGGCTGAGTCAGGTTTCACGCTCGTATTTCTCACGGCTGGTGAGGGCCGAGGGCTCTTGCCGCGGGCGCGCTCGGCGCAGTTTGACCCAAGCCGAGAAGTCCCA
>DAIDLI010000179.1 GCA_027449545.1 Acidobacteriaceae bacterium
TGCCCCTTCGGCGTATTGCAGGCCGCTGATCTGTCCGAACGCGCCCGAGTCCACCTGAACGTTGGGAATGTCATAGTTCCTGTGATTGAGCGCGTTTGCCGCTTCCAGCCCCAGATGCAACTGGGCTCCTTCGCGGATCACGAAGCTCTTCAGCAGGGACAGTGACACCGACTGGGTACCAGGGCCTGTCACCGAACCCACCGGAGCATTGCCGTAGCGTCCGATATTGTTTCCGGGAATCGGGAAGGCGTTCACATTGAGGGAGACCGGGAGACCCCCGACGTTTCCTGAGGCGTACGGAGAGACGGTCCGATCGATATCGGTGCGCGTCACCCCGAGCAGGCTCAGGATGTTGGTGCCGGCAGGATCGGTGGTGCCCTCGTAGGGAGTCAGGAACGGCCCGGTCTGGAAGAGCAAGACTCCGCCGAGCTGCCATGATCCCAACAGGTTGTCTGCGGCCCGGCTGGGGAGCTTGAACCGCTGGCCCGCGCCGAAGGGCAGGTTATAGATGAAGGTGCCCAGAAAACGATGGCGACGGTCGTAGGAAACGTTGCCGTAGTCGATGCCGGGATGGAAGCGATCCGTGGACATGGCTCCGCCCACGCCAACAATATTGCCGGGATTTCCACCTTCAGCATTCGACAGATCGCGCGTGAAGACGTAGCTCACGTCGAACTGCAAGCCGCCGGAGAGGCGCTTGCTGGCATCGGCCGTGAAGCTGTTGTAGTTGGACTCGGCGTAGTTGCAAACACAGTCCAGCACGCCCCATGCTGTATACGGCCGCTGAGCCGCCACGGCGTTGTAGCCCACCGTGTTGGGAGGCACCTGATTCAAGTCTTCCTGCGAGTCAAGATGGGTGCCGTGATTGCCCATGTAGGTAAAGCGCAGGCCGATATCCCGGCCAACGGTGCGCTCCACGGTCAGGTTCCACTCCTGAACGGTTGGGTCGATGTAGTGCAGCGGGAAGACGTCGTAGAAGTTCGCCAGTCCGGGCACAAACAGGTTGGACGGGAAGGGCGACGGGAACGCGAGTTCCGGCTGCCCGTTGGAGTTATAGGCGTTGGGATAGTTGGCAAAGTAGCTGGTGTTCACCGCCCATCCCGTATAGGACGAGAATCCCAAGGGGATCGCCACATAGCGGCCATATCCGCCGCGCAGCACCGTCTGGTCATTGCCAAACGGACGCCATGCGAAGCCGATGCGCGGACCCCAGTCCGTCTTATTCGTATAGCGCAGCGTGGAGGGAATGCCCGCCTGCCGCGCGGTGAGAATCGGAGTCGGCGTGATCGACTGCGCAAATCCAGGCTCGGTCAGCGCCAGGCCCTTCTGGTCGGGAACAACTACGGCGCCGTTGATGACCTGCCCATTCACCACACTGGAATAGTCGGGCATGAAGGCGGCGGTGTTGTGGTTTTGCGCCGAAAGCGGAGGATGAAGCTCATAGCGCATGCCCCAGTTGATCGTGAGGTTGTTGGTGGCTTTCCACTCATCCTGCGCGTAGAAGATGTAGGAATGTCCGATGCCCACCATGCCCGGATCGCTGACCTGCGCGAGCGACACGATATCGGGATATCCCAGCAGGAAGGCCGTGTAAGGATCGCCAATCTGCTGCCCGACGGGAGAGGACATATCGTAGGAATAGGCGCCTACCTCGGAACCGCCAAAGACGTTGTCGTCCTGATAGCGCAAGCGGTTGAACTGGACGCCGAACTTCATGTTGTGGCGGCCGCGGTTCCAGCTCAGGTTATCGATGAACTCGATGCTCTTGTTCTTCTGTTCGCTGGCGTTGCCGCCGCCGGTGCTCACAAAGCCATTGATCGCGAAGTTGGGAGCCGCGGCGAAGGTTGGGATCTGCGCCAGCCCCTGGATCCCGATCTGCTGCACGAGCGTCGCCGCATTGGCGTTGAAGTTGGTGCGGTTATCGGTGGAACTGTAGCCGGCACGAAGTTCGTTCACCAGAGTGGGACGAATCACCCAGTTGTAGGCGCCGGTCAGGTTGGAAAGGGTTTGCGGCGTTTCCACCGTACCCAGCACCGGCGAGCCCACCGACAGCGGGGACTGGCTGGAGCCCATCGCCTTATAGCTGTACCGGACGAACATGTTCTGGTTGCCGGTGAAGTAGTGGTCGATGCGCAGGTCGCCCTGGTCGCTCGAGATGGGAGTGGAAACATTCTCCTGGTAGTTGTTCTGGTAGGAGTCCGCCGAACCGAAGTTGGGAGATGGGAAGAGCGTGGTCAGCGCATTGGCCGAGGTAGCGGCGATGGGGACGCTGTTGCAGGGAATCGGTGTGCCGTCGGGCTGGTAGACCTGAGACACGCCTTGGGCATTCAGATAGGAGCACAGATCGCCCTGCCGCATGGCCACGGAGGGAACACTCACCAGAATCGGCTGCTGCTTCGGCAAGCGCAATCCTTCATAGCTGGTGAAGAAGAAGGTGCGGTTATGGCCGTTGTAGAGGTGCGGAATCGAAAGCGGACCGCCAAAGTAGCCGCCGAAGTTGTGCATGTGGATGGAGGGCTTGCTGAGCGCGAAAGGATCTCCCGCATTGAAGGCCGTGTTCTCTTCGTTGTCGAACAGCCCGCCGTGAAAGACGTTGGTGCCGCTGCGCGAGATGGTCGTCACATCGGTGACTCCGCCATACTCGGCATCGTTGTTGCTTTCACCCACCCGGATCTCGGCGATGGAGTTGAAGGACGGGAACAGCTCGGTCGAGGGACCGCCATACTCCACGTTCATGGTGCTGATGCCATCGAGCGTGTAGGATTGCAGAGCCGGAGTCGAGCCGGCGATGACCAGGTTATTGCTCTCGTCGGTCTGCACGCCGGGCTGCGTAGTCAGGGTCGAGTAGGCACTGGTCGAGCCGGTGGAGCGGGAGTAGATCGCCACCGGCAGGTCCACCAGCGACTGCCCTGTCTTGGTCGCGGCGATCGACGATTGATCCGTATTGATGGCGCCCGCGGACGTCCCGCGCACCGTCACCATGGTGGTTTCCGAACCGACCTTCAGATTGGCGTCGACGCGCACCACCTGGCGGGCCTGCAAGAGCACGTCGGTGAACGTCTGGGCCACGAAGCCCTTGGCCTCCACCGAAAGGCTGTAGTGCGCCGGCTCCAGGTTCAGGAAGGAGTAGGATCCCTGCCCGCCCGTCCTGGCGGTCTGGGAGGTTCCGGTTCCGGTGTTGGTCAGGCGCACGGTGGCGCCCCCAATCACCCGCCCCGCGGGATCCTTCACCGTGCCGATGATGCTTCCGAAGGTCGACTGGGCCATGGCCGGCATGCCGAGCCCCAGCCAGGCAACAGTCGCCACCACCATCACGGCAATCCAGAGCCTCCGACCGGGAACGGATTGTGCCGCCGAACGCTTGCGCGCCACTTTCATTTCTGATTCCTCCATAAATGTGCTGCTTGCGGGTTGAGTACGGGGATCGCACCGGGGCGGAAAACCCCATGGGATCTGGCCCCCAGACGCCTCATGGCTGCTTCCGCTCTCCTGGGCTGTCCCGGAGCAAAACAACTCCGCGATCTTCCCCTGCACCACACGGATCTGGCAATGTTTTTACGGTGATTTGACCTGTTAAACGCGGGGTGACACTGCTTCTTTTGGTGTGCTATAAACACGATAAATGGTTGGAAACTAATGTCGGCCAGCTCCACGCGACCGGAAACCGCTCTGCAATGGTCCGGCGATGCGCGCTGGGAACTGATCCGCAGGATTGCGGCCAGTCCCCACCTCAAAGGGTCTCCGCGCCTCTGCGAATTCCTCTTTTACGCGGCCGAATGCGCCATCCGCAATGCCCCCGAGGATGCCACCGAGCAGCAGATCGGCGTCCATGTCTTCGGCCGGCCCCCGGGATACAACTCCAGCGAAGACAGCATCGTTCGCACCCACGCTCGTCTTTTGCGGCAAAAGCTGGCCAGCTACTTTGAAGAACAAGGCGCAGCCGAAGAGATGGTGGTCGAGATCCCCAAAGGGCGCTACCTTCCCGTCTTCACCCCGCGATCAGCCGCCCAACCCGAAACCGAGATTCCCGCACCGCCCGCCCCGACCGCTCCGCCCCCCATCGCGGAAACCGCTCCCGCTCCTCCTCGCCACCGCCGGCGGGTGCTGGGCAGCGCGATCCTTGTCTCTCTCGCTCTCCTCACTGTCGCGCTGTGGCAGCCGTGGAAGAGGCCTCGTCCAGCGCGGTCGCCGGTGGAGGCCTTCTGGCGCCCCTTCCTCACCGGGACGCCGCCTCTGGTGATTTACAGCAATGCGCTCTTTGTGGGCAGCGCGGCGCAGGGCCTGCGCTATGCAACGCCGGGGACCCAGATCCCTCCAGGCGGAGGCGACTACGTCGATACCTATACGGGCGTCGGCGAGCTGGCTTCGATCCACACGCTTACGCAGCTCTTCGATCAGTACCACGCTAATTTTGTTCTGAAGCGGAGCCTCTTGGTCACCTGGGACGAGGCCCAGCTGCGCAACCTGATCTTTATCGGATCGCGCGCAGAGAATCCCTCCCTTCGCGTGCTCTCGCCGACCACAGATTTCACCATGATGAGCGGACCGGGCTTCGCAGGCATCGAGAACCACCACCCGCTCCCGGGGGAGCCAGCCCTCTTCTCCCGTCCGGAGCATCCTCTGACCCGCGACTACGCCATCCTTGCGCTGCTCCCCGGCGTCACGCCCGGGCAGCATGTTCTGATCTTCAGCGGACTGATGACCTTCGGAACCCAAGCCGCGGTGGAATATGTGTGCCAGCCCGACACCCTTTCCGCGCTGCTGGCCAAAGTGCGCGCGCCCAACGGCGAGATTCGCCCCTTCGAAGCCGTTCTGGAGACCGAAGTCGGCGGCGGAGTGCCGCTGCAGACCCATCTGGTGACTCTTCGAATCCATTGATTGCGGCGGGCGGTCTCGCTGCGCGGAGCAGCGGGTTCGCTGCTCATGCGCGTCTGCCTTGCTCATGCAGATTTAGCTCGGGGATGGGCCGGCAGCGGGAAGGAAGATGGTGAAAGCGGTACCGTGACGAAGCGGCTCTGTAGATGAGCGGGCGCGAATGGATCCGCGATGCTTCTCGATGATCTGCTTGCTCACCCAGAGGCCGAGTCCGGTTCCTGTGGAAGGCTTGGTGCTGAAGAAGGGTTCGAAGAGACGCTTCCGGACGTCAGGACTCATTCCGTGGCCGGAGTCTGCGATGGTGATGCGCACACCTGCTTCTCCGGTGCGAGGGTGCCTGCAATCGCGCTCGCGAATGATGATCTTCCCTTTCTGTCTACTGGCATCCAGCGCATTGCGCAGGAGATTTGAAAGGACCTGGCGGAGTTCTCCAGGATAGGCGCTGACCGCGGCGCTGGAGGTCGATAGCTGCTTGATCTGCACGTCGGAGGCCGCGAGCCGTGTAGAGAAGAGGGAGACAACCGACTGGACTACCTCCGCGACACGGACCTGCAGCGGGTGCGCAGAATTGTGATGGAAACTCAACGTCTGAGTGGCGATGTGCGAGACGCGCGCCAGCTCCGACTGAGCGGCTGCCAGGAATTCGCGCGTCTTGGGCTGCATATTCTGATCGCATTCCATCAGATACATGAGGTTGGTAATGGCTTCGAGCGGATTGTTAATCTCATGCGCGATGGAGGATGCGAGGCGACCGACGGCGGCGAGCTTTTCCGACTGGCGCAACGCAGCTTCGGCCTTGACCTTGAGGGTGATGTCGCGGAAGAAGACAGCGATGCCCTGATCGGTAGGGTAAGCGTGGACTTCAAACCACTTGTCGAGCGGATCGGGATAGTACTCCTGGAATTCGACGCTGACGCGCTCAAGCATCACGCGGTGGTACTGATGCCAGAACTCTCTGCCCATGGCGTCGGGAAACTCGGTCCAGATCGTCTTTCCGGAGAGGTCGCGACCGTTCGCGATAAGCTCCACTGCGTTGGGATTGAGGTAAGTAAAGCGCCATTCGCGATCGAGAACGAAGACGGCGTCGGTGGTACGTTCGAGGATCTGGCGGGCGTGGTTTTCGCTGGCGCGGATTGCTTCTTCGCTACAGGCGCGAACCTCGGCGATCTTGAGGGCGGAGCGGACCCGACCGACGAGTTCGCGAGCGGAGAAGGGCTTGGTGATGTAGTCGTCTGCGCCCGCCTGGCGGCCCTCGATCTCCATCTCCGCACCTGCCCGCGCGGAGACCATGATGATGGGAAGCGACGCGATCTCCGGCGTGGAACGGATTTTGTCCAGCAGCGCATAGCCATCCATGACGGGCATCATGGCATCGGCCAGGACGAGATCGGGGCGAGCGCTGTGAATTCTTCGCAAGGCATCTTCGCCGTCGCGCGCGGTGTCGACGTGGAAGAAGCGCTCCAGCAATCGCGCGAGGTAATGCCGCATGTCGGCGTTGTCGTCCACTACCAGAACATGGTGGCGCTTCTCCGGCAACGCGCTGACCGTGCCGCGCAGGCCGGCATCCGCTACGGCAATGGCAGCGGAGCCTGGCTCTGCGGGGTCGTCGATCCAGCGAAGCGCTTCCAGGACAAAGCCGTCGAGGCGCGGCGAGACAGGCGCCCGAGTCCCCGCTTCACGAATCTTTTCGGGATCGAGGTGCTGCATGCCTTTGCGCAGGCTAACGGTGAACTGCGTGCCTTTGCCGGGCGTACTGGCGACTCCGATTGCGCCGCCATGGATCTTGACCAACTCCTGGACCAAGGCGAGGCCGATGCCGGTACCTTCGTAACTTCGTCCGCGCGCGCCCTCCATGCGATAAAAGCGCTCGAAGACCTTGGGCAACTCAGATGGGGGTATCCCTACGCCGGTATCTTCGACGCGGAGTTCGACGGTGTCGACCTTCTCTGCGATTTCTACCGTGACCGAACCAGAAAAAGTGAACTTGAAGGCGTTGGAGATCAGATTCAGAACGATCTTCTCCCACATGTCGCGATCCACGTAAACAGGCTGGGAAAGCGGCTGGGTTTTGATCCGCAGCGCGAGACCCGCTTTATCGAACGTGGACTGGAATCCGCTGGCGAGTTCCGCAGTCAGAAGGGAGATATCCACCCGCTCAAATGCTGCGGTGACGCGTCCCGCTTCAATTCGCGAGAAGTCAAGCAGGTTGTTGACGAGCCGCTGGAGGCGAATCACATTACGCTGCGCGAGGTTGATTCGCTCACGATCCGCCTCGCTCAGCGAAGGCGAGGATGCCAGATCCTCAAGCGGACCGGCAATGAGCGTGAGCGGAGTACGGAACTCGTGGCTGATGTTGCTGAAGAAGACGGTCTTGGCGCGATCCAGTTCGGCAAGCGATTCCATGCGCCGGCGCGCATCTTCAAAGGCGCGCGCACTGGCGACACGGCCGGCGATCACCTGCGCTCCGCGCACGAGGAATTGCTCCATTGCCTCGTCGAACTGCTTGCGGGCGTTGAGGCCCATGATGATGAAGCCCAGGGGCTTAGGCGATCCACCGCTGAAGGGGATGAGCACAGCCTCTGTCGGAGCTTCCGGCCAGGGTCCCGCCGGAATTTGAGGGAACCTGCTCTGCAGATCGGACACGTGCTGCAGAGCACCTGTGGCAAAGGCCGCGCGCACCGGCCATGGCTCGTCGGCCGCGATGGACAACTTCTCAGGGCAGACGGGACTTCCGCCAGCCATACCGCTCACAGCGTGCAGCTTGGCAGTTGCGGTAGGTTCATCGACAAGGTAAATCGCTGCGAAAGGGATGTCGAGCGGGTTTTGCGCCAAAACTTCAGCGGCGCTTCGGCATACCTCCTCCGCTGTACGAGGCTGAGCGTCGCTGGATCCGAGATCGCGAATCGTTTTGAGGCGCCGTTGCTCGAAGACCTGATTGGTCACCTCGGAACAGGTGACGAAGACGCCCCCCACCTCGCCCAGGTCGTCACTGGGAATGGGACTATAGGAGAAGTCGTAGTAACACTCCTCCATATATCCGTTGCGATTGAGAAACAGGGCCTGGCCGTGGAGGGTCGTCTCCTGGCCAGTCTGAAGGACCCGCGTGAACATGGGGCCAATAAACTCCCATAACTCGGGAAAGGTTTCAGGACTACGGGCTCCCAGGGCGGCGGGGTGCTTCAGTTTACCCAGGATGGGCCGATAAGCGTCGTTATAGAACTGGATGAAGGTGGGGCCCCATGCGATGTACATGGGATAGCCACTGCCCAGGAGCAGGCGCACTGCCACTCGAAGAGAACGCGGCCACAGATCGGGATCGCCCAGCTCAGTGTTCCGCCAGTCCAACTCCCGCATCAAGCGGGCCATCTCACCAGGTCCCGAAAAAAGGCTGATTTCCGGGCGTTCCAACAATTCCGTTTGTTCTTCCATTGGGGAGGCTTTGTCTCGCTTGAATTGGGCCCAAGAAGCGCGAAGTGCAGCACTAAAGAGGATGGCCCGGATCTGGTAGTCACTCTTTGAGATTAGAAGCCAACCTTCCGCATTGAGGTTGCATCGCGGCCAGGCAATTTACCTCCAATTTGGTGCGCTCCGCTGTTCGCTTCGGTACGCCCCACATCTCCGCCCCTGCGGGCAATCGGGGCGGCAGCACTGGACTGGGTGGGTTGTGTTGTTATTCTTGCTGCCGCGCCCTGCCATTTAAAATCATCGCTATGCGTATCGGGATCACTTGCTATCCCACCTATGGCGGGTCTGGAGTTGTCGCCACTGAACTGGGCATCGAACTGGCTGCGCTCGGACACGAGGTGCATTTCATCTCCTACTCGCAGCCGTTCCGGCTGAGCGGCCGCGAAGAGGGCATCTTCTATCACGAGGTCCCGGTCTCCAACTATCCCCTCTTCGAGTTTCCACCTTATGACCTGGCGCTGGCCTCGCGCATGGCAGAGGTGGCGGAGTACTACGATCTCGACCTGCTGCATGTGCATTACGCGATTCCGCACTCGGTTTCGGCGCTGCTGGCCCGGCAGCTGCTCGCAGCACGCGGACGCAGACTGCCCTTTGTCACCACCCTGCATGGAACCGATATCACGCTGGTGGGGCTGGACCGCAGCTACCTGCCCATCACGCGTCATGCCATCCAGGAAAGCGACGGCGTCACCAGCATCTCGAACTACCTGCGCGATGCGACCTTCGAAAAATTCGAGATCACGCGACCGATCGAGACCATCACCAACTTCGTGAACTGCGACGTCTACGAGCCCGCCAAGGATGCGGACCATCGCGAGGCGGCGCGCAAACGCTGGGCAAAGTGCGGCGAACCGGTGATGATCCACCTGTCGAATTTCCGGCCGGTGAAGCGCGTGACCGACGCCATCAAGACATTCGCGCGGATCACGCGCGAGGTGCCCGCGCAGTTTCTGTTGGTGGGCGACGGCCCGGACCGCTCGGTAGCCGAATGGCTGGCGCACGATCTCGGCATCCACACCCGGGTGCATTTCCTGGGCAAACAGGAACGTGTGAACGAGCTGCTGCCGCTGGCCGATCTGCTGCTGATGCCCAGCGAGATGGAGTCGTTTGGCTTGGCGGCGCTTGAGGCCATGGCCTGCAAAGTACCGGCGATTGCCACCCGCGTGGGCGGCGTGCCGGAGTTGATCGACGACGGAGTGACGGGACTGCTCTATAACGTAGGGGACGTGGATGCCATGGCGCAGGGTGCGCTGGATCTGCTGCGCGATCGAGCTCGACTGGAGACGATACGCGATACGGCGCGGCGCACGGCGCAGAAGCGCTTCTGCGCGAATCTCGTGGTTCCGCAGTACGTGAAATTCTATGAGCACGTGCTGAGCAAAACTTAAGAACAGAGAGAACCCGACAGCTCAGTTCGCGGGAAGAATCTCCGGCACAAATCCCGCCTTCCGCCAGAACGCGGAGACCTGCTGGATGGTGCTGTCTGAGGTGGCTGGAGCCGGGCGGAGCGGGATCGAAGCGCCGGGTTCAAGAGCCGCCATTACGGCCGGCGCAGCGGCAATCGCGATGCACTGCTGCGGCCGGTAGGTGCAGCCGGAGAGATCTGCGATCGAGAGCTGAGTGGTAGGCGTGGCGAAGATGGCCTGCGGCGGAGCCATGCGGTCGAGCAGCCACAGAATTTCCAGCTTCGACTCCAGCTCATCGGGGACGCAGTCAATGATGAGATCGGCGGTGCGCACCGCGTCTTCGATCGTGGAGACGAAGGCGACATGCTCGTGACCGAGAGCCTCGGCGCTGAGCTGGCGGCGGATGGTTTCGCGGGCATGGTGCAGGGTGCTGGGCATCACGTCTTCCAGGAAGACGCCGAAGCCGGAGCGCGCGGCGCGCAGGGCGAGCCAGCGGCCGAGAGGTCCGGCTCCGATAATTGCAACTTTCAATGTCTTTCCATCTTTCTGACCTGGTCCATGCTGCCGGTCTTGCCGATTGATCCTACAGGCTCTTGGCTTCTGTCAGGGCGCGAGCCACATCCTGGGCGTTGGGGTGCGTTTGCTCCAGGTGCTCAGCCACGCGGGCGCGCTCCTCGGCCGAAAGCACCGGCACGGTGGCCATGATGCGGCGCAGGGTTACGGCGACGTCGTCAATGTAGTTCATCAGGCGGATGGCTTCTCCGGAAAGGGGCATGAGACTCCTCGTCAATGGCGTTCCGCAACCATTGTAGGCGGTAACGCGGTGGAAGGGGAAACGACGCCGGATTTGCCCGGCCTGATCACGAAGATGCGGTTTGGCCCTCGGAATGTTTGCCGGGCGTCCGCCTAGAACGGTTTGTCGGTCAGGAAAGCTTCGGGTTTGAGGGAACCATCGCGCTGCTTGACCAGCATCTGCACCTTGCCTTCGGCAGCGTCCAGTTCCTGTTTGCAGGCCGCGGACAGGCCCACGCCCTCCTCGAAGAGCTTGAGCGAATCCTCGAGGGCAAGATCGCCCTTCTCCAACTGCTCGACAATGCTTTCCAGTTTCTTCAGCGACTCTTCAAAAGATGGCATGAGCCCGACTCCGTTCCTGGCACCGTCTCCATGATGCCTCAATCGGCCTGCATCTGCACCTCGCCGCGCGGCAGCACGCTGGCGATCACCTCGGCGGCCACTTCGAAGTGGCCGAAAGGAGCGCTTACCTGCACCCCATCGACATACGGGCGGACGGCTTCCAGCATCTCGCGTGCGATGCGGATGCCCTCCTCACGGGCGGCCTCGGGGGTATCGGCCTGGGCCATGCGCAGCATGATCTCCTCGGGCATGGAGATGCGCAGATCGTTCTTCATGTACTCGGCGTTGCGCAGGCTGAGCAGCGGCCAGATGCCGGCGATGATGGGGATGCGATGCTCCCGGATCCGCTCCAGAAAGTTCTCAAGCAGGCGCAGGTCGAAGACCGGCTGGGTGATCGCGTACTCCGCGCCGGCTTCCACCTTATAGGCGAAGCGGCGCAGTTCGTTTTCGATATCGGCGACCCCCGGGTTGGCAGCCACTCCGATCGTGAAGTTTGTGCTGATCCCGATGGGGTTGGAGCCCACATCGAGGCCGTGATTGAGACGGCTGGCGATATTCACCAGCCCAATCGAGTCGATATCGTACACCGCGGTTGCATCGGTATAGTTCCCTGCCCGGGGCGGATCGCCGGTGACGCAGAGAATGTTGCGCAATCCGATGGACGAAGCCCCCAGCAGATCGGCCTGAATGGAGAGCAGGCTGCGATCCCGGCAAGGATAGCGCAGAATCGTTTCCACCCCGGTGTGCTGCTGAATCTGGATGGCTACGCTCTGACCGCTCATCCGCGCGGTGGCAGTCGCGTGGCGGGCATCGTAGACATCGATGGCGTGGACGCCGAGGCTGGCCAGCATACCGGCGCTCTCGATCTCGCGCGAGCAATCGATGCCCTTGGGAGGCAGGATCTCCACCAGGCTGATGAACTTCTTCTCGGCAAGCAACGACCCTAAGCGAGAGCGCTGCGCCAGAGGAGCCGGTGGAATCTCGGTGGCCTGTTCCGGCTCGGCGCCGGGCACATCAATGCGCACCGGCTCATCCAGCGCGCGCATGGCGGCGCGCATGGCTCGAATATGGTTGGGCGTCGTGCCGCAGCAGCCGCCTACCAATTGCGCGCCCACGGCAATGGCGCGGCGGGCAAAGCTGGCCATGTACTCGGGCGAGCAAAGGTAGATATTGCGGCCTTCCACGGCGCGGGGCAGACCGGCATTCGGCATTGCAGCCACCGGCAGTTGCGTTGCGCCGCGCATGCTTTCGATGGCGGTAAGCACGGTGGTGGGCCCGGTGGAACAGTTCACGCCCACAGCGCTGGCGCCCCACTCGGTGAGCAGCTTGGCGGCATGAGCGGGCGAGGAGCCATCGAGGCAGTTGCTCTCGTCGTCCACCGTCATCATCACCAACACAGGCAATCCAGGAGCGGCAGTGCGGGCGGCTTCAAGAGCCTGCCGCGCCTCATTGAGAGCAGGCATGGTCTCGACGATCAGCAGATCCGCGCCGTTTTCCGCCAGAATCTGCATCTGCTCGACGAAGGCGGCGCGCGCCTCCTCCAGGCTGGTTTTGCCCAAAGGTTCCAGACGAACGCCGAGCGGCCCGATCGAACCGGCGACCCAAGCATCGCCGCCCTGCTTTTCCTTGAGGCGGTCTGCTGCCTGCCGCGCAAGCTTGACGCCGGCCGCATTGATCTCGCGAACCTTGCTCCCCAGGCCATGGCGGCCCAGGCGAAAGCGGTTGGCGCCAAACGTGTTGGTCTCGAGGATCTCCGCGCCGGCCTGCAGATACTCCTCATGGACAGAGAGGATCAGGGCGGGATCGGAGAGATTGAGCTCATCGTA
>DAIDLI010000180.1 GCA_027449545.1 Acidobacteriaceae bacterium
CGGGTGACGCGGCCGTTGTAGATCGAGCCCGCCAGGGTGTATTCGTTTTCGCGTTCGTAGTAAATTTCCGCGAGTTGATCGTCTTCAAGAATTGCAAGCCGCGTCTCATGCGGCGTGCTGGAGATGCAAATCTCTTTTGCCATCGTACCTTTCCGTCCGGCAGCCTGAGGCAGCCGGAACTAGCGGCAAGGCGAGGCGGAGACGCGCAGAACCGGGAGGGGAGGGAATAAGCGGAAGGGATGACCAGGAGGGCGCTGTCGGGCGCGCCGGCTGCGGGCAGAGTGCCCGCCAGGGCGGCGAACCGCGGCGAATTTTGCTCCAGACGAGCCGGAACAGCGAGACTGTGCGGTAATCCATTTGCAGAGAGTTTGTGGCCGACACACCCGGAGATCCGGGCGGGGCCGTTGTGCCGCGAAGGTGAGTCCGGTTCATCCGCGCCGGCGGAGCCATATGCTCCCACACGCCTGCGCCAGATAACCGGGCATCACAACCGCTCGTGCGACAATTCCAAGTCGCTGGAGCGGCGCGGCCTTCCAGTCTCTGCGTGCTCATGAACCCAATCCTGCCGGGCGCGGTCCGTCGGACCTGGCCGGCAAATGCCTGTAAAAACTCTTTTGCCATCCGGACCCTTCCCGGACTCGGCAAAAGGCTGAATCTTGCGCGCGGACCGCACGGACAGGGCAACCGCCTGAGCGGACCGCTTCAGTTCACGAACCGGCGCATGCGGACATTCATTGCCACGCCTAGCCCCAGAAACGCGAACAGTACCGAGGATCCCCCGTAACTCATGAGTGGTAAAGGGATTCCGGTGACGGGCATAAACCCGATGACCATGCCAACGTTGACCATGATCTGGAAGGTCAACACAGCCACGAACCCCATAATAATCAGAGATCCGGGCAGGTCGGAGGCTGTTTGAGCGTTTTGAATCAAACGCATCAATATTCCGAAGTATAGCAGTAGCACAAAAATCGCGCCCACAAAGCCGTGCTCCTCGCTGAAGGCGGCAAAGATGAAGTCCGTATAGGGGATGGGCAGGAAGTAGCCGTGGGTCTGGGTTCCCTTCTCCGTTCCTTTGCCCCAGACGCCCCCCGAGCCGACCGCGATCAGCGACTGGCGGATCTGGTAGCCCGAGCCCCGGGGATCGTTGTTCGGGTTGATAAAGCTGGTCAGCCGCGCCTTCTGGTAGGGCTTGAGGATCTTGCCGCTGGACCAGACGCCAACCGCCAGCGCGGTTCCGCAGACGATGAGGATGGACGCCTGGCGGAAGCTGATGCCTCCCAGGAAAAGTCCGGCCACCAGAATCGGCGCGTAGGTCAACGAGGTGCCCAGGTCCGGCTGCGCCAGAACCAGCAGCATAGGCGCTCCGACCATAAGAAACGCCTTGAAGATCTCCTTCCAGCTCACGTCACGGCCGCCCAGGTTGGCAAAATAGCGCGCCACCGCCAGCACCAGCACCAGCTTCACCCACTCCGAGGGCTGGAACTGGATGGGACCGAGCGCGATCCAGCGCCGCGCCCCCATCACCCGGCGGCCCACCAGCTTGACCGCCACCAGCGAGAGAAGAAAGATCCCGTAGGCCCACGGCGCCCAGTCCAGCAGCCGGTGGTAGTCGATCTTGGACAACACGAACATGCCGGCCATGCCGGCCACCATCCAGACGATCTGCTTGGATTCAAAGCTGGCAAAGCGGGTATGCATGGTGGCGGAGTGCACCTCCATGACCGAAAGGCAGCACAGCACGGTCACCATCAGCAGCAAAGGCCAGTCGAAATCGCGAAAACTCAGAAATCGCCGCATCAGTGAGCTTTTTCCTTGAATCGAATCGGCGAGACTTCCAGCCAGGCCGGCAATAGGGAGGAGCCCACGGCTTCGGCCACCTGCGCCGGGGGAACATCGATCAGGAAGTGGCCGCCGTGAAAATCAGAGCCGCCGGCGGTCTCCTGATTCCTTTTTCCCTTATCTCCCTGCTCCCTTGCCAGAGGCTTCTCCTGGCTCCAGACCGCGCCCATCTCCACCTGCTTGGGGGCCTGGGCTTCGAGCACATTGTGGTCCATCACACGCTGCTTGTTGACCCACACGGTGGCGACCTGCGCCGCCAGGTGCGCGGCATTGGAACCCCAGTCGCCATGCTGCCACAGGACGGCGATGACGAACTGCGGATCGCGGCGCGGAATCACACCCACGAACCAGCCATTGGGCCGGGTATCCACACCCTTGCCCATGCGGGCGATGGCGGCATGGCTGGCCACCTGGGCGGTGCCGGTTTTGCCGGCGAAGTCCACGCCTTCCAGATGCGAGGCCGCGGCCGTGTCGAAGCCGCCCGGCATGGTTGCCATCGCCATCCCGTCGGTGATGGTGTCCCAGTTCGCCTTGCTCAGCGGAATGGTGGCATCCCCCGAGCCGGGAAACGACTCGAGCAGCGCCTTGCGGAAACCCTCGGGAAGCTGGTTGGGATCCACCACATGCGGCCGCACAAAATGCCCCCCGGATGCAATGCCCGCGATGTAGCGGGCGAGTTGGATAGGCGTAACCGTAACCGCGCCCTGGCCGATGCCCACAGAGATGGTCTCGCCGGCGAACCACTTCTCGTGGAAGTTGCGCAGCTTCCACTCCGTGGAGGGAACGGTGCCGCGGGCCTCGCCGGGCAGATCGATGCCGGTCGGCTGTCCCAGCCCAACCTCGTGGGCATATTTGGCAATGGTGTCGATGCCCAGGCGGTTGGCCAGCGTGTAGAAGTAGGTGTCGCAGGACCAGGGAATGGCGTGCTCGATGTCCACTTCTCCGTGATGCTGGTCGCAGGCGTAGAAGTGCCCGTAGAAGGTGGCGCCGCCGTTGCAGTACACCTTCATGTTCTGGGCGATGCCCTCCTGCAAGCCGGCCACGGACATCAGAATCTTGAACGTGGAACCGGGGGCGAGCTGCGCCTGGATCGCGCGGTTCATCATGGGATGCTGGGGATCGGTGACCAGCTTGCTCCACTCCGCGGCATTGATCTTCACGGCAAAGTCGTTGGGATCGAAGGTCGGATGCGAGGTCATGGCCAGGATGTCGCCGTTGCGCGGGTCCATCACCACGATGGCGCCCTCGCGATCGCCCAGAGCCACCTCGGCGGCGCGCTGAATATCGTTGTCGATGGTCAGCCGCAGGTCGCGGCCGGGAATGGCGTGCTGAATGCCGAGGAAGCCCACCTCGCGCCCGTGGCTGTCCACGATCACGTCGCGCGAGCCGTCGGTGCCGCGCAGCAGCTCGTCATAGGTCTCTTCCACACCCGCCTTGCCCACCACGTCGCCGGGCTGGTCCATCGCGTAGCGGGGATTATCCAGGTCCTGCTCGCTGACCTCGCCTACGTAGCCGATCATGTTGGCCGCATAGCCGTCGCGCGGGTAAAGCCGCCGCGCCACCTCAATGGTCTCCAGCTCTGGCAGCTCACCCTTGTGCGCGGCCACGAAAGCCACCTCATCGGCAGTCAGGTCAGCCTTGATCGGAATAGGACGGTAGCCAGGCATGCCGCGATAGTGGCGCATGGTGGTCTTGAGCTGATCCAGATCCAGGTGCAGGCCCTCGGCGATCATCGGCAGGTCGGCTTCAACGTCGTGGCCCTGCTCGCGCACCAGATAACAAGAGGTGGAGGGATAGTTATCGACCAGCAGCCGCCCATAGCGGTCGAAGAGCTTGCCCCGCGCCGCCAGAATGGGAACCTTGCGGATGCGGTTCTGCTCGGCCAACTGGCGGAAGTTGCTGGCGCCCAGCACCTGCAAGCGCCACAGGCCGCCCACCAGGGCCAGCATCATCAGCAAGATGCCATACTGCACCACCGTCAGCTTGAAGGTGGGCAGTTTCTCGCCGCGGTTACTGGTGCTGCTGGAGTACATCAGGGTCTGTTTCTAGAATACAGCCAAGCGAGTTTTTGGCTGTGCAGGATAGACGCGCCCCGGGGCCGGAGCGCTTGCGCCCACCCGGAGCGTCGCCAGCCTTCGCACCGGACCTCACCTACTTCAGATAGGCGTGCACCAGGTCGATCAGGTCCTCGGCCAGTTCGGGGGCGATCTGCTCCTTGGCGCCGTCCACCAGGTGGAAGCGGATGTGGGTCTCCAGCACCTCGGCCATCAGCGCGTTCACGCCCCCGCGCACCGCGGCCAGCAGCATGAGCTGGTCGCCGCAGTCGGCCTCGCCGTTCAGCGAGCGCTCCACCGCGTCGAGCTGGCCGCGCACCTTGCGCAGCCGTTGCAGCAGCTTGACCTTCTCGCGATCCTGGTGCGGAGTTGCCGCGTCTTCTTTGCGCTGGACCATATACCCCCCTAGGGTATAGAATAAGCCCCGTGGGGGTATTCTCCCCACGCCTCCCATTCTAATGTTGACCCTCCGCTCCATCCCGCGCCTGCTCTCTGCCCTTGGGCGGATGGGTATCACCGCGCTGGTGCTGGCCGGGACCTGGGCGGGCAGAGCCACCGCCCAGCAGACCGCCACGCTCCCCGACGCGCCCATGCCGGCGCTGTTTGCCGCCGTGCCGCCCGGCCTTGCGGCTGCCGCACCCGCCCAGCACGGCGAAGAGACGCCTCTGGCCGGCAACCAGCACGAAAACATCCCTGTCCTCACCATGGCTCCGCATCCGGAGGGCGCACGCTACTGGATCGCCGGCCAGGCCAACGTGATCCTGCAAGGGCGGCTGCCGTTTCACTCGCCTTATCAGGGGCCGAACAGCTTCCGCAACTCCGCCGAGTACAAGACCTCGCTGCTGGGCACGCTCTATATGGCGGTGCGCCCCTGGAGTTCGATCCGCTACCAGAACGACCTGATTCTCGACATCGAGAGCGCCGGCGGGCGCGGACTCAGCGAGGCGCTCGGGCTGGCCGGCTTCACCAATCTCGACGTGGTCCGGAATCCCAACCTCGGGTCAGCGCCTTACCTGGCGCGCTACGAGGTCCACCAGGTGATCGGCCTGACCAGCAAGACCGCGCCGCAGGAATCGGGCCCGTTCTCCGTGGCCGCCAGCGTTCCCCTGCGCCGCATCGAGTTCCGCATCGGCAAGATGACGCTGCCTGACTTCTTCGACGTGAACCCGGTGGGCTCCGACAGCCACCTCCAGTTCATGAACTGGACCGTCGACAACAACGGCGCGTGGGATTACGCGGCGGACACCCGCGGCTACACCGTGGGCGGCATGGCTGAGTATGACGAGCCGGCGTGGAGCATCCGCTACGGCATCTTCGCCATGCCGGTGGTAGCCAACGGTATCGACATGGACTGGGCCTTCAGCCGCGCCCACGGCAACAACACCGAGTTCGAGCTGCGCCACAGCTTCCTCCGCGGCCGTGAGGGCACCACGCGCATCCTCTTCTATGACAACCGCGCGCACATGGGCAATTACCGCGTAGCGGTGCAGGACTTCCTGAGCGGCGCGGACACCGCCCGCTACGGCGTCACCCGCCCCACCATCACGCTGCACGAGAAGTTCAACGCGCTCAAGTACGGCGTCGGCTACAACTTCGAGCAGGATATGACCGACAACCTGCGCATCTTCGGCCGCTTCGGCTGGGACAACGGCGCCACCGAGTCCTTCGCCTACACCGAAGACGATCAGACGGTGGAGTTCGGCGGCGACTATCGCGGCACACGCTGGCATCGCTCCGGCGACAAGATTGGCCTGGCGGTGGTTTCCAACGCCATCAAGAAGGACCACCAGAACTACCTGAAGCACGGCGGCCTCGGGTTCCTGCTGGGCGATGGCAACCTGAGCTACGGCCGCGAAAACATCGTGGAAAGCTACTACAACTGGCACGCATGGCGCGGCCTCTACTACGCCGTCGATGTGCAGCACATCGCCGATCCCGGTTACAACCGCGCCCGCGGACCCGCCTGGGTCGGTTCGGCGCGCGGGCACATCGACTTCTGAGCCTGTTTGCGCAGCGTTTAGGATGGAAATTCATGAAGACCTCCATCCTGAACCGGACCGCGCTGCTCGCGTTTTTGTGGATCCCCGTGTCGTTGGCTGGCGCACAAACCACCCCCGCTGCGCCCAGCGTGCCCAGCACCGCTCCCGACGCGCTGCTGCAAGGCTTCCAGAACCCGCCCCAGGCGGCGCGGCCGCGCGTGTGGTGGCACTGGATGAACGGCAACATCACGGAAGAGGGCATTCGGCTCGACCTGGAGTGGATGCATCGCGTCGGCATCGGCGGCGTCACCATCTTTCAGGGCCAGCTCAACACCCCTCAGGTGGTGCCGCAGCCGCTGGGCTACATGACCCCGCAGTGGAAGAAGGCCTTCGAGTACGCGGTGACCACAGCAAGGAACCTGGGCATGGACGTCACCATCGCCAGTTCGCCGGGATGGAGCGAGACGGGCGGACCCTGGGTGCCGGCGCGCGAGGGCATGAAGAAGATGGTGTGGAGCGCGACCCGGATCGCGGGTGGCCAGCCATTTACCGGAGTGCTGCCGCATCCGCCGCAAGTGTCCGGGCCCTTCCAGAACGACGCCGTGAAGCCGCGGCGCATGCCCGACGGCACGGTGGTTGCTCCGCCGCAGTTCTATGAGGATGCGGCCGTCGTCGCCTATCGCATTCCCGGCGATGACAAGACGCAGGCGGACCTGAATCCCGCCATCACGGCGAGCGGCGGCACCGTGAACGCCGCAGCGCTCTCCGATGGCAACGTGAGCACCGTGGCACTGGCGCTGCCAGCCGCCGCGCCGGGCGATTCCTCCTGGGTGCAGTTCGACTACGGCCATCCGCAGACCCTCCAGGCCCTCACCCTCGGCTGCACCAACGATCTGCTCTCGAAGTTCCTGCACCCCATTCCCGCCGCGCCACCGCGCCTGGAGGCAAGCGAGGACGGCCAGCACTTCCGCGAAGTCGCAGTCATTCCCTTCACCACCATCGTGCAGCGGACGGTCTCGTTCGATCCGGTCACCGCGCGCTACTTCCGGGTAGTCTTCCCCACCGCGCCCAATACCAAGCCGGAGAAGAGCTACAACATCACTGAGCTGGTCCTGCACAGCGGCGCGCGCGTCAACGAGTTCGAGAAGCGCGCCGGCTTCTCCGCCGCCCTCGACTACGACGCCATCCAGGATCCGGCCGTGGCGCCGCAGTCGACGGTTCCTTCCGCAGACGTCATCGACCTGACCGGCAAGATGAAACCCGATGGCACCCTAGACTGGAGGCCTCCGGCCGGCAACTGGATGGTGCTGCGCATCGGCGCTTCGCTCACCGGCCACGAAAACGGGCCCGCGCCCGCCGATGCCACCGGACTCGAAGTGGACAAGCTGAACCGCGCCGATGTGAAGAGCTACATCGACGGTTATCTGGAGACCTACGCGCAGACCGTGGGCGCGCAGAAGATGGGCAAGGACGGCATCTCCGCGCTGCTCACCGACAGCATCGAGACCGGCCCGCAGAACTGGACCGACAATATGCTGGAAGAGTTCCAGCAGCGGCGCGGCTACGACCCGCGCCCGTGGCTGCCCGCGCTCACCGGCATCGTGATCGACAGCCCGCAGGCCACGGACAAGTTCCTGTGGGATTTTCGCCGCACCATCATCGAGTTACTGGCTGAAAATCACTACGGCACCATCGCCGACGAGTTGCACGCCCACGGACTGAGGTACAAAAGCGAGGCGCTGGAGTACCACACCCCCATGCTGGGCGACGATATGGCGATGCGCAGCCGTGCGGATATTCCCATGGGCGCCATGTGGACCTGGGCGGGTGCGCCCGGGCCCGATCCCGACTACATTGCCGATGCGCGCGGCGCAGCGTCGGTGGCGCACGTCTACGGCCAGAACATCGCCGGCGCGGAATCGATGACCTCGCGCGGGCCGGCGTGGTCGTTTGCGCCGAACACGCTCAAAAAAGTCGCCGACCTGGAGTTCGCGCTGGGCATCAACCACTTCGAGATCCACGAGTCCACCCACCAGCCGGTGCGCGATATGGAACCGGGCCTCACGCTCGGACGGTTCGGCCTGTGGTTCAACCGCAACCAGACCTGGGCGGATGACGCGGGGCCGTGGATCGATTATCTGGCACGCTGTTCTTACCTGCTCCAGCAGGGCCGCTTCGCCGCGGACGTCGCCTACTTCTACGGTCAGGATGCCCCGCTCACCGGGCTCTATGCCAACGGCGAGCCGCAGAATTCGCCCCAGGATTACGGCTTCGACTTCATCAACGCCGATGCTATTCTGCATCACCTCTCCGTGACGGATGGGAATTGGGTGACCTCCGGCGGCGCCAGCTATAGGATTCTCTATCTCGGCGGCACCAGCCGGCGCATCACGGTTCCGGTGCTGCGCAAGCTGCGCGATCTGGTGGCCGAGGGCGGCGTGCTGGTCGGCGACCGGCCCGAGGAGTCGCCCAGCCTGGCCGATGATCACACCGAGTTCCACGAACTGACCGATGAACTGTGGGGCAAGAAGCCGGCCAGGCCCGGCAAGCCGCATCGCTACAAGAAAGGTCATGTCTACGCCGGCATGACGCCCGCTCAGGCGCTCGCCGCGCTCGAGGTCACCCGGGACTTCAGTTACTCCGGAGCCGGTGACGCGCAGGTTCTCTTCGTCCATCGTCTGCTGACCGGTGGTGACATCTACATTGTCGATAACCGCGCCGATCATCCCATCGACATCACCGCGAGCTTCCGGGTGACCGGCAAAGCGCCGGAGTTGTGGGATGCGGCAACCGGCCAGGCGCAGCCGGTTTCCTATCGCATCGACGACGCAACCACGAACGTGCCGCTGCATCTCGACGCCTACGGCACAGTCTTTGTCGTCTTCCGCAAGCCGGCGGCCGCACCTGCGTTGCAGTTGCCCCGGCAGAACGAGGCCCCCGTTGCGAGCCTGGAGGATGCGCTGAACCGCGGCTGGGATGTGAGCTTTGAGCCCGGCCTGGGCGCGCCCGAATCAGCCCGCTTTGACCGCCTGCTCTCGTGGAGCGACAGCCCGCGGTACGGCATCAAGTACTTCTCCGGAACCGCAACCTACGTAAAGTCCATCGAGGTGCCCGCTTCGCTGCTGACGCCAGGCACGCACCTGTGGCTCGATCTCGGCTCGGTGTACGACCTGGCCAAGGTCGCGGTCAATGGGCAGTACCTCGGCGTCCTTTGGAAGTCGCCCTACAAGGTCGAGATCACCGGGGCATTGCACCCCGGCAGCAACCAGATCGTCGTTCAGGTGACGAACCTCTGGGTCAACCGCCTGATCGGCGACCAGCAGCCGTGGGCGCTGCGCAAGTACACCTTCACCGACTTCGATCCTTACCGCGCCGATTCGCCGCTGCTGCCTTCTGGCCTGCTCGGCCCGGTACAGATCGAGACCTCCGCCACTGCGCCGGCCGCGGCTCCAGCCACCGGGAAGCAGCCCGAGAAATAGCTTGCATTTTGCAAGGCATTCAGACAAAATCTGGAAACGGCTTTTTCCCACGCTCCGGGCGACCCGCCCGGAGCGGTGCCGGCCGGGTTGCTGGAGGTCTGAAGATGAGCGGTGTACGTGTGCTCGTAGGCACCAAGAAGGGCGCATTTGTTCTGAGCGCCGATGGCAAGCGCAAGAACTGGACGGTGGACGGCCCCTTCTTTGCCGGGTGGGAGATCTACCACATGAAGGGTTCGCCCGCGGATCCCAACCGCATCTACGTCTCGCAGACCAGCGGCTGGTTCGGGCAGCTCGTGCAGCGCTCGGACGACGGCGGCAAGACCTGGTTCCAGCCTGGCGTGGCGCCCGGCGAGGAAGCCCAGAGCTGGCCCCCCAAGCCCAGCAACCGCTTCGCCTACGACACCTCTGCCGAGAGCGGAAGGCCGCTCACCACCCACCAGTGGTACGACGGCACGCAGCACCCCTGGGAGTTCAAGCGGGTGTGGCACATGGAGCCGTCGCTCACCGATCCCAACACCGTCTATGCCGGGGTGGAGGACGCGGCGCTCTTCAAGTCCACGGACGGCGGCGAGAGCTGGCACGAGTTGGCCGGCCTGCGCGGCCACGGCACCGGGCCGCAATGGCAGCCCGGCGCGGGCGGCATGGGTCTGCACACCATCATCCTCGATCCCAGCAACTCCGACCGCATGTATATCGCCATCTCGGCAGCGGGCGCCTTCCGCACCGACGATGGCGGCCAGAGCTGGAAAGCGATCAACCGCGGCCTGAGATCGCCCTACATCCCAGATCCCAACGCGGAGATCGGCCACTGCGTGCATCACGTGGCCATGCATCCCCAGCGGCCCGGGGTGCTCTTCATGCAGAAGCACTGGGACATCATGCGCTCCGACGATGCCGGCGAGAACTGGCGCGAGGTGAGCGGCAACCTGCCCACCGACTTCGGCTTCGTCATCGACGTGCACGCGCACGAGCCGGAGACGCTCTACGTGGTGCCCATTAAGAGCGACTCGGAGCACTTCCCGCTGGATGGCAAACTGCGCGTCTACCGCAGCCGCAGCGGCGGCCAGGAGTGGGAACCGCTCGCCAAGGGCCTGCCAGAGAAGGACTGCTACGTGAACGTGCTGCGCGACGCCATGGCCGTGGACCGGCTCGACGACTGCGGCGTCTACTTCGGCACCACCGGCGGCCAGGTCTACGCCTCGCCCGACGGTGGCGACACCTGGTCCCCCATCGTCAGCAACCTGCCCGCCGTCTACTCCGTCGAAGTGCAGACGCTGAAATGAAACAGGGATAAGGGAACAGGGATTACAGGATCGAGGATGCCCCAGGTCTCGATTTTGAGACCGGGGAGACCACGAACCACAACCCAAGCAATCATGAGAACAGCTTGACCGAAGGAACAAACAAGGTGCGCGTCGCGCTGCCCTATCATCTGCGCAACCTCGCGCAGGTCGGCGGCGAAGTCACCCTCGAAGTCACCGGCGCGGTCACCATCCGCTCGGTGCTCGATGCGCTGGAGGCGCGCTATCCCATGCTGCGCGGCACTATCCGCGAGTACGAGACCGGCCAGCGCCGTCCCTTCCTGCGCTTCTTCGCCTGCGCGGAAGACTGGTCGCTGGCTGCGGTCGACGAACCGCTGCCCAAAGCCGTGGCCGCCGGCCAGGAGCCGTTCCTGGTGATCGGCGCGATTGCGGGTGGATAACGCGCACCCATTGCGAACCTTTCGATTGTGAACTACAGTCAACGCGCGATCGAAGTTCGCAAGACCGGCGGCGATGGCGTAAGCGAGCTGCGCATGCATTATGAGAGGGCGATCGCCGCAGGCTGATGCTCTATGCGGTCCTGGCTTTGGCGCCGGTCACGATTTTCCTTGCCATGGCACTACTTGCCAGGAGATAAAACTGGAAGGCGCTAAGTATGCATTCATGGGCCATCTTCATCGCGGAGTAGTGCATGCAGGCCACATTGGAGCGAGAGGCCCTGATCGTGGGCAATCTCGACGGGCTCATCTGGAATCTTCCTCACCTGTTGTTTCGCGCCGGGTTTGCGGTTGATGTTGTTGCCACCTCAACAGTGCTGCGGGCGAGCAAGTTTGTCCGCACCATGCACCACGCGCACAATATCTCGGAGCTGGCCCGAACGGCGTTTGACCTGATATGCACCCGGGGCGAACCCTATGATTGGGTGATTGCCGGCGACGATCTGACTCTCCGCTTGCTTGCCAACCTTTCCTGGCCCGCAGATAGGCGGCCGGCTTACCTCTCGATGGATCGTGCGGGAGAGATCGATCACATTTTTTCGAAGATTGGCCTTTCGCAGGCGTTGGCCGCAGGGGGAGTTCAGACACCTCCCTATCACATCGCCAATGACTGGCGGGAAGCTGCCGCATGGGCGCGCAGGAATGGCTTCCCGGTCATGCTCAAGATCGACGCGAGTAACGGTGGCCTTGGCGTCTATGAGTGCAATTGTGTGGAAGATATTGAGCAGCTCGGTTGCCTGTTCGAATTAGGGCAGGTGCTTGCGCAGAAAAAGATTGCCGGCCCCGAGATAGATGTGACTGCGATCTACTTCGATCATCAACTGGTCCACTTTGACTACGCGCAGGTGGTAAAGGTGGAAGGCAAATTTGGACCTTCGGTAGTGCGGACCTATTATCCGTTGCCGCTGGTAAGCGTCGATGTCCTCGCCGAGCTCAGCCGGTTGGGAACGGCGCTGCGCGCCAATGGCTTCTCCAATATCTCGTGCATTGAGGCAGCCGACGGCACCGGGCGCTATTACTTCGAGGCGGACCTGCGGCCGAATGCGTGGGCAGATTACAGCAGGCATTTCGAAAGGGATCAGGCCGGGAGAATTCGTCGATGGTTTGATGCGGGAACCTGCTTGACGCCGGAGAGCGTCGCCCCTCAAGGTGCTTGCACGCCGGTTATTATTCCTTGCTGCCTGCGCATGCCGCTCTGGGATTTGATCAGGAACCGATACGGGGTCTGGAAGTACATTCCCTTCGCCGACCCGCGCGTGACCTTACAGCTCTTGCTACGCGCAAGCATTGTGCGATCGATCAAAGCCATTACGCCGCAAGCGCTTCAACGAAGGATCAAGGACTGGCGGTCCCGCCGTAATTCGCGTTCACAGCTGTCGAAGCGGTGAATAGCTGCGCCAGGCCCCCCGCTTTTGGAGACCTGGGAAAGCACAACTCCACTGGCGCACAAGCGCCGTTGGCCCCACCGCAGGTGGCTCACACCCGCGCCGAAGTCTGTGCCCCGTTCCCGTCGCCCGCGCTCTTCACGCGCAGGTTGTTGATGGCGTACTCCACATAGCGCTTCTTGAACTGCGGCGTCTCGCCCATGAAGCGGCAGGTAGCCACCACCTGGTCCACGATAAAGCGCGGCTGGTAGGCGGCCAGCTCCAGATGCTTCTCGTCGCGCAGCTTGCGCACGATGAAGTCGAAGATCTCGTCGCGCATCTCCAGGTGCTGGCGCGCCGACTCCCTCGTGAAGATCTCCCGGTAGCGCTCCAGCGAAGGCGAACCCACCTCGATCTTGTAGGGCAGGCGGCGCAGGAAGGCCGGGTCCATCAGGTCCTCCGGCTCCAGGTTGGTGGAGAAGATGATCAGCTCCTCGAAGGGAATGCTGAAGCTCTTGCCGGTGTGCAGCTTGAGGAAGTCGATGCGGCTTTCCAGCGGCACGATCCAGCGGTTGAGCAGGTTGGTGGGGCTCACGATCTGGCGGCCGAAGTCGTCGATGAGGAAGCAGCCGCCCAACGCCTTCATGTGCAGCGGCGCTTCATAGAAGTGGCCGGTCGGGTCGTAGCGCAGGTCGAGCATGTCGAGGGTGAGCTCGCCGCCCACCACGATGAACGGGCGCTTGCACGGCACCCAGCGCATGTCGTGCGTGTCGCGGCGGATAAACGACTCCGCCTCCTCCGGCGCGTCGTCCACCGGCGTCACCGCGATGTGGATGGCGGGATCGAAGAAGCGAATGATCTGGCCCTCGATAATGATGGCGTAGGGCAGATAGATCACGTCGTGAAACACGTTGGCGAAGCTGAGCGCGACGGTGGTCTTGCCGTTGCCCGGCGGTCCGTAGAGCAGGATGGCGCGGCCGGAGTTGAGCGCCGGCCCGGCCTGCTCCAGCAAGCTCTCGTCGATGGTGAACTCGCCCAGTCCTTTGCGCATCTGGTCCATGGAGACGCGCTCGTTGCCGGGCTTCTGAAGGCTCACCTGGTCATTGAACTCTTCGATGGTGACCGGGGCAGGACCTACATAGCCGGAACGCTCCATCGCGTCGGAGGCAAAGCGGCGGCCTTCATCGGTGAGCGCGTAGCTCATGTCGAGCATGCTGTCGGATTCGCGGGTGCCCAGCGCGTGGATGAGGCGGCGGTCCACCGCCATGGCGGTCAGCTCGTTCACGATATGCAGCGGCAGCTTGATGGCGTCCACGTACTGACGCACCGTGTTCAACCGCCCGATAAAAATGAGCTTGATGAGCAGCGAGAGCAGATCGTTTTCGTCGATGCGCGTGGAGGCCAGGTCGCGCGGCTCGCCGGGGATGCGGTGAATGAACGCATCCAGTTGCCGCTGTTCGAGCACGCCCATGGCCACGAGATGATCGCCGAGGCGGCCGCCGCGCTCGTTGGTAATTTGCACGGCCTGCGCCACCTGTTCAGGCGTCACCAGCTTGGCGCGGATCAGCAGATCGCCGAGTCGAAGTCGAGTGGAGATGGGGGCCTCCGGAGTACAGCTTTCAGCTCTCAGCCCAATCGGGCTGAGTTGAGGGCTGTGATGGTATGCACATCATTCTATGGGGTCCTGGCGGAGTGCATGAAGGTCACTTCCGGAGGTGTCTGTTCCGGCAACAGATTTACTCGCTCTGCGCCGTGAAGCGCATGGTGCGGTAATCGAAGGTGTAGCTGCGCAACTGTCCGAGCGCGTCCACGCCCAGCACACCGTACACGTCGTCGATGGCCGCCGAGCCCAGCGGCTCAATCAGCACCGGAACGTAGTGAAGCTGGATCGTGTTCCCGCCCACCGCGAGCGGCACCGTCAGCGCCGTGTACGCCGGCTGCGGCCCCAGGCTCTGCCCCGGAACCGTGAACTGGCCCAGCTTCTGGTTGTTGAACTGCGCGGCGTGCTCGTCGAAGTAGCGCGAGGTCAGGTAGGTCTGCTGGCCGCCAGCGTCCACGGCAAACATCCTCTGGTCGTCCGCCGCCGCATCGCCGGAGGCCGCCGGCCCCTGCGGAGGGCCGGGAGCAGCCGCCGGTCCGCTGCCCAGCGCCACCACGATCTGGTCGCCATCCAGATAAAATGGCGCGCCCGCCTTCGGCTGCTGATCGCGGCCATCCGATGGCAGCTCTTTGGAAGGTTCCACATCGATGGTCGAATCTTCATTGACGGTCAAGCTGCCCAGCGCCGCCAGCGCCGGATAGCCAAGCACGCCTTCCACCTGATACTGCGCATGCGGGAAGAAGTAATCGGCGTCGTCGTAGACAAACACCGTCATATTGCGCAGCGTCAGCCGTCCCCCGATCGTGAAGCGCGGAATCACCGCCATGTGCACCTGGATGGGCTTGCCGGTGAGCGTGCGAATGGTGGCGTACTGGTCGGAGATCTTGAGCCCCACCTCGCGCGCCGTGCTGCGGTCGATCAGGTTGAAGGGCGCCGTGGGGTCCAGCATCCAGCTCTTCGGGTCGGCATCCACAAAGACCGGTATGTCGGTCAGCCCCAGCGGGTCCTGGCTCGCCTGCATCGAGAACGGATCGCACGGCTCCACGGTCATGGGCGGATTGCCGGCGGCCAGCGGCAGCAGCTTGAGGGGCATCTCAATCTGCTCCTGTTCGTCGGGGGTGAGCTTCGCGCCCAGCTTCGTCTCGAGAGCCGCGTACGCGGCGGCGGCCTTGCTCCAGTCGCCCTCGCGCAGGTAGTCCTGGGCCAGCGCTTCGCGCAGCAGCTTTTCGTGGGGAACATCGCCGCTCGCCGTCACCTGATTGAGCAGCGGTTCGAGCAGGGCGATGGATTGCTTCAGATCGTTGGAGCGGTTGGCGAGAATCCCGCGGTAGAACTGAGCCTCCGCTGGGGGCAATTTTCCGAGCTGCGCCGCAATCATCGCAAACTGGTGATCGGCGAGCAGGTTGTCGAGGCGCGTCTCGCCGCTCAGACCGCTGCTGGTTCCGGTATGCACCTGCGCACCCTGGCCCGGCTGCTGCACGGCCGGAGCCGGCGCAGACTGCGCGAACCCTGGCGCCACGGCACACAGGAACAACAACACCACCGTGCATCCCATGCGCCGCCCTCTGCGCGCTGCGGCTGGACACAGATTGGCGCGCGCCGGCGCTTCGCTCTGCCTGTTCATGATCCTTTTCGACGTTATCAGATGGCCGCCGGAGCGCAACAGCCCCGCATATCAGGACGACCCATCGGGGTGGCTCGTAGACTGGAAGAGAAGGTATGAAGCGCAGGACCATCGAACATTATGAGATCGTGCGCCAGCTCGGCGCCGGGGGCAGTGGCGTGGTGTATCTTGCCCAGGACACGCTGCTCGAGCGGCCGGTAGTCCTGAAGGTGCTGCGGGCCGGAGAGCTGAGCGCCGAAGAGATGCGCCGCACGGTCCTGCGCGAGGCGCGCCTGGCTTCCGCCATCGAACACCCCAACGTCTGCGCCATCTACGAGGTGGGCGAGACCGCCGACGAGGCCTGGATCGCCATGCAGTACGTGCCCGGCCAGTCTCTCGACGAGCTGATCGCGCGCGGGCCGGCGAGTCCGCAGCTCCTGCTCTCGGTGGGCATCCAGATCGCGGACGGACTCCAGGCCGCCCATGCGCTGGGCATCTACCACCGCGATCTGAAGCCGCAGAACGTGATGCTGAGCGAAGGCGGGCTGGTCAAGATCCTGGACTTCGGCCTGGCGCGACGCCTGGCCGCCGAAGAGCTGCGCACCGTCCCCACCAAGCCTCTCGAACCCGGAGTCCCCGGGGGGCTGCCCGGCGGAACCGGGGTCCTCCCCGGCGAACCGGGCGTTTTACCCGGCATCACCGCCCGCGGCGGCACCATCCGCTACATGGCGCCGGAGCAGTTCGTGACCGGGCAGTCCAGCGTGCAGTCCGACGTGTGGGCGCTCGGTGTGATGCTCTACGAGCTGGCCAGCGGCCACCATCCCTTCGCGCGCACCGAGGCGGAGGACTACCAGGCGATCCGCTCCATTCAGTTTCTGAACCCTCCCGACCTCAAAGTGCTGGTTCCGGGCATCGCGCCGGGGCTGGAGAGCGTGATCGCGCGCTGCCTTGAGAAGAATCCCGCCGACCGCTATCGCTCGGCCGGGGAGGTACGCGAGGCCCTGCGCACCGTGATGCGCACCTTGCAGATCGACACCGGCTTTGTTCCCGCGGCGGTGCCGGCGCAGGTGCCTGCGGCGGGCGCGGAGACCGAGAAGCGTACGGCCGGGATCCTGTCCATGCTGGCGGAGCGTTTTCGCGAGCCAGCCGCTGAACAGGCTCCGCAGAAGTCCATCGTGGTGGCGCCGTTCTCCAACCTGGGCGCCGGGGACGTCGCGCCGTTCTTCGGGCTGGCCCTGGCGGACGCCGTTTCCACACGCCTGGCGCGCCTGCCCGGATTGGTGGTGCGGCCGTCCAGCACCGTAAGGGCAGTTGCAGGCGCAACCTTGCCGTCAGAGCCGGTGGACGCCCTCGCCATTGGCCAGAAGCTGCTGGTCTCGCTGGTGCTCTCGGGCAGCTTTGCGCGCTCCGAGAGCGGTTTCGACCTGAGCTGGCAACTGCTGGAGATCTCGCCGCAACGGGTGCGCGCGGGCGGTTCGATCCGCGTGGCCTCGCTGGACCTGGTCGCCGTGCAGGCCGAGATCGCCAACGAGGTGTTTGCCACGCTGCACGGCCTGGGCGCTGCCGAGGGGCTGGAAGCTCCGCGCGCAGAAGCGGCACGCGCCACCGAAACCGCAGCGGAAGCCTCGCTGCCCGGCGAAGTCAGCGAGAACTATCTGCAAGGCCGCGCGCTGCTCAGCTCGTTCCGCATGCGCAGCGGCTCGCGCTCCGATCTCGACCGCGCCCACGCTCTGCTCACCAGCGTCACCGAGGCGGACCGGAACTTTGCCCCCGGCTGGAGCGGCCTGGGCATCGCCGAGATCCAGTACGTGCGCAACGGCTTTGGCGGGCAGGCGCACGTGGTGCGCGCGCGCCGCGCCTTCGACGAGGCGCTGCGCCTCGATCCCACCTCGGTGGAGGCGAATCTCTACCGCATCTTCATGCTGCTCTCGCGCGGCGAAAAGGAGTCGGCGCGGCACGGCATTGCCGAGCTGCTCACCACCGCGGCCAATGACTGGAACGTGCAGCGCGTGGCCGGCATCGCCCTGCGCTCCGACGGCTTGTACGACGAGGCGCTGGCCCGCTTCAGCCGCTCGCTCAAGCTCAACCCCGGACACGCCGCGATTCTCTACAACCACCGCGCTCGGGTCTACCACTACCAGAACCAGATGGAGCTGGCCGACGAGGAGCTGGAGAAGGGGCTGGCGCTCGAGCCGCGGCATCCTTTGCTGCGCACCTCGCTCGGCTATCAGCAAATGCGCGTGGGCAACCTTCCCGCCGCCATTCGCATCTTAGAAGAGGTTGTCGATGGGGATGCTGCGGTGCGCATCGCCGTGCCCACGCTAGCCCTCTGCTATGTGCAGATCGGGAATCGGGCACGCGCTGCGGCGCTGCTCACCGACGACACCCTGAGCGCTGCGGAAGCCGACAGCGAGATGGCGTACCGCCTTGCCACCTACTTTGCCGTGGAGGGGGACGCCAGCGAAGCTCTGCACTGGCTGCGCAGGGCTATCTATTTGGGCAACGAAAACTATCCCTGGTTCAGCCGCAATCCGGCGTGGAACAACCTGCGCACGAACTCCGATTTCGAGCGCATCCTCGCGGATCTGCGCCGCGGCTTTCGCCGCAACCAGCGGACCTGGAAACGGCTCCTCGCCGAGATCGACCGGGAGCCGGATTAGAACGGACGCCTGGAACGCTGCGGCATTCTGCGCGTCGAGAGGAAGCGCAGATGTTTCGAACAGCCTCGAAGAGCCGGAGCGGTTTCCCCAATAGACAAGCGGGCATTCATGGGCTATCCTGCTGAGGAACTCCGGCACCGGAGGACTTCCCCGCAACCTTTACATTTCAATCGACTTGCATTGAAAGACGGCGCGCGAACGAGACGCTGAATTTTTCGTATTCGCAGAATTTTGTCCGCAAATGACGATGTCTATTGGGCCTTCCCGCCGCAAACAAATCGACCAATTCCTGGTGGAAGAGATTGACTCGATTCCGCAGTTGGAGGCGCTCCTTTTGCTGTGGAGAGAGCGGCCGCGGACCTGTTCCCGCGACGAGATCGCAAGAGCCCTCTACATCTCTCCGGAGACAGCCCGCGACGTCATCAAGCACCTCATCCATCATCGGCTGATCGTGGAGCGCGAAGCCGGGACCGAGCGCTATGCCATGCTGCTCGATTCCGCGGACCGAGAGCTCCTGGTCGCCGACCTGGCCGAAGTCTACCGGCGCGAACTGGTGCGCGTCACCAACCTCATCCACGGCAAGGCTTCGCGGGCGGTGCGGGATTTTGCAAGTGCATTTCGCTTCAAACGAGAAGAACGAAAATGAAGTCCATTGCCTACATTTTGTGTGCCTTGGTTAGCCTGCTCTGTGCGGTGATGCTGTTGCGCGGATATTTCCGCGGCCGGCATCGATTATTGCTGTGGAGCGGGCTGTGTTTTGCCGGACTGACCGTCGCCAACGCTCTGGTTTTCTTCGATCTGGTCGTGTTCCCGCAAATCAATCTCTATCCGGCGCGGCTGGTGGTCTCCGCCATCTCCGTGCTGATTCTGTTTCTGGGGATGATCTGGGAGGGCGCATGAGCGAGATCGCTATGGGCTTTCTCATCGGCGTCATCGCCACCGCCTGCTTCGCCATCAGCGGCCTGTTCTTCAAGTACTGGCGGAACACCCGGGACACGTTGTTCCTGGCCTTCGCGCTGGCGTTCTTCATCGAGGCCGTGAACCGGATCCCGCTGCTCTTTATGCGGCATCCCAACGAGGCCAGCCCCTGGTACTACTGGGTGCGGCTGATTACGTTTCTGATCATCCTGGCGGGGATTCTCAAAAAGAACTACGAGCGCTAGGGGATTTTGCGGTGAGGGGAGCGGGCGTGGGTCTGGAGACCCACGCGCCAGCCGGCCAGGAGGCCGGCGCTACTTTAAGCTGGCACGGCAGGCGCTACTTGGGTTGCTGGGGCCGGCGCTGCCTTGGCTGACACGGCAGGCGCAACCTCTGGCTGGCTTCTACTCGAACTCCAGGGCCACGATCTCGGGTTGCGTGCCCACGCGCATCGGGGGGCCCCAGGTGCCGGCTCCGCTCGAGGTGTATACCTGCATAGCGCCGAAGCTGTGCAGGCCGTGGGTGAACCGGCCGAAGATGCGGTAGGTGATCAGGTTGTAGGGGAACACCTGGCCGCAGTGGGTGTGGCCGGAGAGCTGGAGGCTCACGCCCGCGCGCTCGGCCAGTTGCAGCCGCGAGGGCACGTGGTGCAGCAGGATGGAGGGCATGCCGCTGTTCAGGTTCATGGTCTCCAGCAGTGAACGCACGCGAATGGGAAAGGTCGAGTCCCGGTAGGAGATGCCGGCGATGTGCACGCCGTCCACGGTAACGCGCTCGTTGAGCAGCACCCGGATGCCGGCCCGCGCAATCGGCTCCAGGTAAGGCGCTGGATCGCCAAACTCCTCGTGGTTGCCGGAGGAGAAGAAGACGCCGAGCGGCGGCTTCAGGTCGCGAAAGGGCTCCAGCAGCCGGTCCAGATTGCCCCGCACCCCATCGAAGACGTCGCCGGGCAGGAAGACGATGTCGGGATTGAGGCTGTTGGCGAGGCGCACCAGACGCCGGCTGAAGCGGATGCCGTTGACGTTGCCCAGGTGCAGGTCGCTCATCACCACCGCCCGGCGTCCGCGCCAGGAGGCGGGCAGATGGGGAATGCTCACCTTCAGCCGCCGGACGCGCAACATGCGGGCATTGACCATGCCGTAGAGGCCGGCCAGCACCGCCAGGCCGGTCAAGACAGCGCAGATCCAGGGACGCGCCGCCGCCGGATCGGCCGTAGCCCAGCGCGCCAAAAACCAGGCCGGCCAGCACAGGATGGCGGCGATCACCAGGAAGTTGAGAAAGCCCAGCCACAGCACGGCGATGCGGTAGAACCATGCCAGCAGCGGCCCGGAGAAGCGGAAGCTGAGCAGCGCGGCCGGCAGAAAGGTAAAGCACATCACCAGCAGGCCGGCGCGCAGCCCGGCGACGACGCCCGCGGAGAGCCCGGGCCAGAAGAAGGTCCAGGTAGCAAAAAGAAGAAGATGGCCCAGGA
This sequence comes from Acidobacteriaceae bacterium, assembly GCA_027449545.1. Lineage (GTDB taxonomy): Bacteria > Acidobacteriota > Terriglobia > Terriglobales > Acidobacteriaceae > Telmatobacter. The sequence goes on from DAIDLI010000180.1 coordinate 20,730, forward strand.
TCAGAATGGATTGGACGACAAAGATGCCGAGAAACGGCCAGGCTTTCAAGCTGTTGCTCCTTAGCTCTCTAATGATGGCATGGGGATGGGCGGTGCGCACGCGCACCGGTTCTCCGCATGCATGAAAGAATCTGAGTATGAATCCGGCCGAAAGCCCGCACCTTACGGTGGGGCTTTACATTTCGATTCCGTTTTGCCGCTCCAAGTGCACCTACTGCAATTTTTCTTCAGGGGTGTATCCGGCCGGGGAGCATGACCGCTACGTAAACCGAGTCCTCGAAGACCTGCGGGGAGCGGCGAGCTGGGCGGCGGAAGCCGGTGCGCAACTGCCCCGACACGCCGGCAGCATCTACCTGGGCGGCGGGACCCCGAGCCTGCTTGCTCCTGCATTGATACAGACGCTCTTCGCCGGGATTCGAGAGACGTTCACAGTGGATCGGGACGCCGAGATCACGGTGGAGTGCGCTCCCGGGCAGCTTGCGGACGCGACCCTGGATGCCATGGTGGACTGCGGCGTGAACCGCGTAAGCCTTGGCGTGCAATCCTTTATCGACAGCGAGGCCCATGCCAGCGGACGCCTGCATACCCGCGCCATGGTGGAAGACGACCTGCGCCGGCTGCGCGCCGCCGGGATCGGCAACCTGAACCTCGACCTCATCGCCGGCATGCCCGGCCAGACCTTCGCCTCCTGGGAGGAGTCGCTGACCGCCCTTGTGGATGCGGGTGTGCCCCACGCCAGCGTCTACATGCTGGAGGTGGATGAGGATTCGCGCCTGGGCCGGGAGCTGCTGGGCGGCGGCACGCGCTACCGGGCAGGGCTGGTCCCCGGCGAAGAGGCCATGGCCCGGATGTATGAGCGGGCGATCGAGCGGCTGGCTGGGGCGGGCCTGGTCCAATACGAGATCTCCAACTTCAGCCAGCCCGGGCGGGAGTCGCAACACAACCTGCGCTACTGGCGCCGGCAACCCTACCTGGGGCTGGGGCTGGACGCCTCGTCGGCGCTCTTCGGCAGCCAGGGTCTACTGCGGACCACCACCAGCGACGATCTCAAGGCTTATCTGTCCGGGCCCCAGCCGCTGGAAAGCGAGTGGCTCGGTCCCGAGCGCCAGCACGAAGAGGCCTGGTTCCTCGGGCTGCGGATGAACGCCGGCGTCGATGTCGCCGCCCTGGAATGCGCGTTCGGGCAGGAGCTGGTGGCTCCGGCTCTCCAGACCGCCGAGCGGCTGGCCGCGGACGGACTGCTGGCGGTGGAGGCCGGGTGGGTAAGGCTGACGCCGCGCGGGCGGCTGCTCTCGAACGAAGTCTTCCAGGAGTTTCTGGCCGAGAGCGTGGGCCAGGGATAGCGCGGCCTCTCAGGGCAAACGCACTATAGTTGCCGGAAGTGTTTGAAAGGGAACGGCTGAACAGCTTGCTGAAAAGTTGCTTTGCGGTCGATGGAGCAACGCAAAACATCCCTCGGCGGCTTCTATGAGACGGCTGGTTGAGTCAAGGTCTTTGCATTTGTTTTTTCCTTATTAGCGTTTTGGCCTTTGTTGTTGCTTTTGCTGTTGTGTTTGTGATTCA
>DAIDLI010000181.1 GCA_027449545.1 Acidobacteriaceae bacterium
CTGCCAATTTCACCACTTCCGCACTAACTCTCAAAGTATAGCAAAGACAACGCGCCCAAATCAGGATGGGAAGACGCCGCAGCTGCAAGAAAATCATGCAGATGCTTCCTCGCCCCCGCCCGGCGGTCCATCTTCTTTCTCTTGCGCGTGCGGCAGCGATTTGGCATAGACCAACGCGGGCCGCTGCTCGGGGTAGAAGTTCTCTTCCCTGCCCTGCGGCTCATAGCCGTGCGCTTCGTAAAGTCGGATGGCGGCGGCGTTCTCCGCATCGACGTGCAGCCAAATAATGCTCGCGCCGGCGGCGCGGGCGGAGTCCTCCATGCGCCGCAGCAGCTCGCCGCCAATCCCCTGGCCGCGCCGGCCGGGGACCACTTCGAGGGTCTCGATATAGGCCACGCTGGCGTCAGGAGCCTTGAGCCACTCCACGATCGCGAAGCCGGCCATTGCGCGTCCGTCTTCAGCTACCCAGGTGGCGGCGCGCGGGCTGGTCACCAGCCGGCGCATGTAGCGCCGCGGAAAGCGCAGCGGCGGCTGAAAGCACGCCTCCTCGATGGCATAGAGGGGTTCGAAGTCGGCGGCCTGGTAGAGGCGGTAACGCACAGGGCAACTGTAGCCGATGACGGGCCGGCGGGACACCTGCCCGATTAAAATCGACTTGATGTCTACCCCAAGCCACGCACAACAACTTCTTTCGCTGCTGTCGCGCACCAGCTTCCGGCTGGGCCAGTTCAAGCTCTCGTCGGGCGGCACCAGCGATTACTACATCGATTGCCGCACCACCACCCTGCATGCCGAGGGCGGGCGGCTCACCGGGCACGCCATTCTGGAGCTGCTCGAAGCCAACGGCATTCAGGCTGACGCGGTGGGCGGCCTCACCATGGGCGCAGACCCCATCGTCTCCAACGTTGCCACTGCCAGCGCCTGGCGCGCGCAGTCGAAGCCCGCCGCGCCGCTGCTGAACGGATTCCTGGTCCGCAAGGCGGAGAAGACGCATGGCACGGGCCGGCGCATCGAGGGATTCTGCCGCGAAGGAGCGCGCGTGGTGATCGTGGATGACGTGTGCACCACCGGCGCTTCGACGATCAATGCCATCGAGGCGGCGCAAGAGGCCGGCATGATCGTTGCCGCAGTCGTCTGCATTGTGGAGCGCGAGGAGGCGGGCGGCCGGCCCGCCGTGGAGGCTGCGGCCAAGGGCGCGCCCTTCCTGCGCCTGTTCAGCGCGAACGACGTCCGCGCCGAACACGTAAAACAGCTCTAGGAAGACAGCCAACGCCGGCTCAATCACCAGCGTTGGCTGTCTCCGGCGAAGCCTGGCGGCGAATCTGATTCAAGTCGCGCACCGCGCCGCGCGAGGCGCTGGTGGTCATGGCGGCGTAGGCCTGGAGCGCTCTGGAGACTGTGCGCTGGCGGGTTGTGGGCTTCCATGCCGATTCGCCCCTGGCCTCCATCTTTTCGCGCCGGCGGGCGAGTTCCCGGTCGGGCAGATCGACCCGCAGCAGACGCTGCGGAATATCGATCTCGATGGTATCGCCTTCTTCCACCAGGGCGAGCGCGCCGCCCTCGGCAGCCTCGGGAGAGATGTGACCGAGGCACAGGCCGGAGCTGCCGCCGGAGAAGCGCCCGTCGGTGATGAGGGCGCAGACCTTGCCCAGACCCTTGGATTTCAAGTAGCTGGTCGGGTAGAGCATCTCCTGCATTCCGGGTCCGCCCTTGGGCCCTTCATAGCGAATCAGCACCACATCGCCGGGCACCACCTGATCCCCCAGGATGGCATCGACGGCCGCATCCTGCGATTCAAAGATGCGGGCGCGGCCGGTAAAGACCTGGTGGCCTTTTTCGACGCCGGCGGTCTTCACAATGCAGCCTTCTTCGGCGATGTTGCCGTAGAGCACGGCCAGGCCGCCATCGGCGCTGAAGGCATGCGCAATGTCGCGCACCGCGCCGCTCTCGCGATTCACATCGAGGCTGGGATAGCGGCTGCTCTGGCTAAAGGGTACGACGGTGCGGATGCCGCCGGGCGCGGCGCGATAGAACTCCTTGATCTCGGCGGAGGCAGCGCCCATCACGTCGAGCGTGTCAATTGCCTCGCCCATGCTCGGGGTGTGGACGGTGTGCACGTTGCGATGGATCAGTCCGCCGCGATCGAGCTCCGCCAGGATGGCGAAGATGCCTCCCGCGCGATGCACATCCTCGACGTGCACGGTGGGCGAAGAAGGAGCGACCTTGCAAAGATTGGGCACGCGCCGCGAGAGCCGATCGATATCGGACATGGTGAAAGGCACCTCGCCTTCCTGGGCGGCGGCCAGCAGGTGCAGCACCGTGTTGGTGGAGCCGCCCATCGCGATATCGAGGGTCATGGCGTTCTCGAAGGCATCGAAGGTGGCAATGTGGCGGGGCAGGACCGTGGCATCGCTCTGTTCGTAGAAACGGCGGGCGAGCTCGACAATGGTCCGGCCGGCACGCAGGAAGAGCTGCTTGCGGTCAGCGTGGGTCGCCACCACGGTGCCGTTGCCGGGGAGCGCCAGGCCCAGCGCCTCCATCAGGCAGTTCATGGAGTTGGCCGTAAACATGCCGGAGCAGGAGCCGCAGGTGGGGCAGGCGGAGCGCTCGTAGGCCGCCACTTCCTCATCGCTGCATTTGGGATCGGCGGCGATGATCATGGCATCGATCAAATCGACTGATTTTGTTTGCCCGCCGTGCTGCACCTTGCCGGCTTCCATGGGCCCGCCGGAGACGAAGATGGTGGGAATGTTCAGGCGCAGCGCCGCCATCAACATGCCGGGGGTGATCTTGTCGCAGTTGGAGATACAGATCAGCGCATCGGCGCAATGGGCGTTCACCATGTACTCGACGGAATCGGCGATCAGGTCGCGGGAGGGCAGGCTGTAGAGCATGCCGGCGTGCCCCATGGCGATGCCATCGTCGATGGCGATGGTGTTGAACTCCTTGGCTACTCCACCGGCGCGGGCAATCTCCTCCGCCACGAGCTGCCCCATGTCCTTCAGGTGGACGTGTCCGGGCACGAACTGGGTGAAAGAGTTGGCGACAGCAATGATCGGCTTACCGAAGTCGCTGTCCTGCATTCCGGTGGCGCGCCACAGGCTGCGGGCCCCGGCCATGTTCCGTCCATGAGTGGATGTGCGTGAACGATAGGCTGGCATACCGAAATTCTATAGTGTTTTGGGCTTCGGCTCGATTACCAGGCGCCTTCGATGCGGAAGGAGTCCAGATTGTGGGCTTCTTTTTCTTCGAGGGTGTGCTCGATGACGCGATCGACCCGGCTGCCGCGGGGACCGCGCTTGAGGCTGGCGCGCAGCTCGGCCAGATCCTCGGGATGGCCGGCGGCGACGATCTCGACGTCGCCCTCCTCGGTGTTGCGCACCCAGCCGCGCAACTCCAACTCGGTGGCCTCGCGCTGGACAAACCAGCGGAAGCCGACCCCCTGCACGCGACCCATGACCAGAAAGTGAAGAACCATGAATACCGACCACCGCCAGTTTTGCAGATAGCAGCTATAGACGCAACCGCTGTTCCCTAGTCGCAGATTGCCCGTTGGACTGCTCGAATGATCCTTTTCCGCATCTTCCCGTTCCTCATGTGTCCGCTTCTGTTGACCGCCGGAGCAAAGAGGGCCTTTCCATAGCTCTCGCCAGATTTCAACCCCCAAAAAGGGGCTGATCGAAGGCATATCACCACGCGGTTTCCAGCAATTGCTTGGCGGAAGAGCACGCTCTGCGCCCAATCCAAACAAACGCGGCTGGAGGGCAGAGAAGCGAGAAACGAATAGTTATTAACCGACCTGGAATGATACGCTCCGATGTTGAGTACAGCGATTTTCGACCTCAGTTCCTCTGGATTTCCAAAGGCCTTGACACGCTGTTGCCACCAACTCCAGATCGGAGCGTGCTGACTTATTGTTGGTATTGGCTCGTCGCCAGACCGAGCGATTGCCACTCGCCTTCTTCCCACAGCAGAACGCGCTTCATCTAAATCGAACTGGTTTAGTCCCGGTGACAGGTAGAGCAAGACAACTGGTGCTGTCCTCAAGGGCCCGAAAAAGCAGAACGGCAGGCAACGGAGGTCGAAAAAGCCCCCCTTGAACCTCTTCAGCACCTCCTCATCATCAGGGTGGCATTTAGCATTTGGCTTCAAGGATCTCCAGTAATCGATCAGATCAATTGGCATGCCTGGACCCTCCGAGATTTTGGTCGGAGACAACAGAATAATTGCCGGACCGACGCGTTGGTTCCCCGCGCTACACTGAACTCAGCATGGTCTTCGTCCTCGACAACTACGACTCGTTTACGTACAACCTCGTCCAGTATCTCGGCGAGCTGGGCGCGGAGGTCGTGGTCCGCCGCAACGACGAGGTGACGCCAGAGGAGATCGAAGCCATGAAGCCTGAGCGCATCCTGCTGTCGCCGGGGCCGTGCACGCCGCGGGAAGCGGGCATCCTGATACCGCTCATCCGCCACATGGCAGGCAAGGCGCCGATCTTCGGCGTATGCCTGGGGCACCAAGCCATTGGCGAGGCCTTTGGCGGCGAGGTGGTCCGCGCCCACCAGCTTATGCACGGCAAGACCAGCCCGGTGGAGCACGACGGCAAGGGTATCTTTACCGGTCTGCCCACGCCGCTGACCTGCACGCGCTATCACTCGCTGATTGTGGCGCAGGAGTCGTTGCCGGGCGAACTGGCCGTGACCGCGCGGACACCCGACCCCGATGGAGCGGTTATCATGGGGCTTCGCCATCGCACACTGCCCATCGAGGGTGTGCAGTTTCACCCGGAGAGCGTGCTCACCGAGGGCGGCCACGAGATGATCCGCAACTTTCTGGAAATGTAAGCGCAATGGGACGGAGCAAGGGGACGAGGCACTCGCTGGGAACGGTGCTGCTGGCTCCGGCCCTGCTGGTGTGCTCTGCGGCGCTGCACGCGCAGTCTGCGCCTGCCTCGCCGCCGGCAGCCACTCCCCCCACGCCCACTGTGTCCGCCGGGCCGATCGCGATTGTGCCGGTCAGCAATGGCGCTCCGGGAGAGGCCGCTGTCGTGACGGGCGCTCTGGAAGTGACCAACGGCAAGGTGATGATCGGGACAAGCGGCAGCATCACCTCCGGCTCGCGCACCACGGACGTTACACTGCCCCGCCGCGGAACCCTGCGCGTCTGCCCGTCCACCACAGTGAAACTTGCCGCCGACAGTGGCGCGCCTGCCGGCACCACGCCGGGCCTGCTGATGGCGATGGACCGCGGCGCGGTAGAGATGAGCTTTGCCACCACCCAAGGCCCCAGCAACGCCGACATCCTGCTCACTCCGGATTTCCGCATTCTCATGAACGGGCCGGGGGCCTCGGAGGTAAAGGTGCGGCTGGGCGCGAACGGCGACACCTGCGTAGACAACTCCGGGCTGAACGCGCCCTACATCGTCGTGACCAGCCTGTTCGAGAGCGGGCTGTACCGGGTGCAGCCCGGACAGCGCGTCATGTTCCAGCATGGAAGCCTGCGCGAGGTGGTGGATTCGGAGAAGGAGCCCTGCGGCTGCCCGCCCACGCCGGCCAAGAAGGCCAGCAACGAGTTTCCGCTGGCGCAGAGCGAGGGGCTGGAGCCCAGTCCGGCACCGGCTCCTGCGCCGCCTCATGCCGCGGGTTCGGTCGCCCAGGCGCCGCTGGTCTACTCGGCCCGGGAACACGCGCCCACGGCTGTCATCCCCAAGCCTATGCCGGCTCCCGCGCAACCCGCCGCCGCAGCGCCCGCACCGAGCGAACCAGCGCACAAGGCCGCCAAGAAGAAGCGGGGCTTCTTCGTCCGTGTGGGCCATTTCTTCAAGAGATTTTTTGGGGCGGACTAGGGCCTGCTCACACTACGCGGACGGCGGCGCCGGTAGCCGATTTTTCCGAGTTCAAGAAGGGAGGAGCGACGCATACCGGGTGTCTGCTAGCGACGACCGACACAGAAATCTGGAAAATCGGCCCCGGCCCTTCGGGTTGCGGGGAAAATTACCTCATACGTCGTTGTCGTCCTCGCCTTGGAATCACCAAAGCCTTCGTCCTCCGCCTCGTCTGAGGCAATTTTCCCGCGCAACACCATCCGTTCGGGTAGTGCGAACAGGCCCTAATTGCGCGACCCTAATTGCTGCGCCTCTTCGCGGCGGGCCTTGGCGGCGGCTCTCTCAATCATCTTCCCGTGCATCACCTGCCCGTACTCGAGGATGGTGACCATGACCACGCCTCCGCAGATATTGCCGCCGGTTGCCGGAAAGAACCAGCGCAGATACGCGGGCCAGGACGCCTCGTGCCGCAGGACAGTGACCATGATCTCGCAGGAACTGGCGACGCAGTGGGCATAGTTGCCCAGCCCCACCACGAAGGTCAGCATCCAGATGATGAGCACCGAGCCAGTGATGGAGTGAGAACCGGAGACGAGCCACGCGGCCAGCGCGATGATCCACCCGGCGATCACGCCCGACCAGAAGATCTGGCTGGGAGGATGATCCAGGGCGGTGGCGCCCAGGCTGGTGAGAGCCTTGAGCGTGCCCGGCTGAAGAGCCGGTGTCCAGGCGGCGAGCAGCGAAAAGCCGAGGGCTCCCGCCACGTTCATGGGCAGCACCACCGCCCAAAGCCGCAATGTGTTCCAGAACTCCCGCTTTTCGGCGAGAACAAGAGCTACCGGATAGAGAGTATTCTCCGTGAACAGTTGCGAGCGGCCGAGGATCACTACGATAAAGCCCAGCGGATAGAACATGCGGGAGACGATCAGAGCCGCGTTTCCCTGCCCGAGGATGCCGACTGCCATCGCGGTGCCCAGAGCCGAAAGGCCCATGAACACGCCCGCGCCAAAGCCGGACAGGCCCAGAGCGATGGAGGGGCGCTGCAACTCCTGCCGTGCGTTTTTGGCAACCTGACTGAAGATTTCTTCGGCCGAGGGCCGGGCCAGGTTCTTCTGCACCGGTGGCACAGCTGCCACATTGCCCTCTTCCTTTTTCGCAGCCGATCCCTTTTGCGCCACCGTTTCGAGCCCTCATTCGAGTACCAGGAGCACCCGCTCATGCTCAGATGCAGATTCGGGTACGGGGAGCGCACCCGAGCCTGGGCCTAATCGCCCTCTCCTCCGCGGATCTTGCTCAGCAGTTGGCGCACCGAGATGCTGGTGGCCACGGGCTTGTACGGAGCCGGCTTCTGGGTGTAGTCGAAGCAATCGGAGAAAGCATCGGCGGTGGCGTCCCGCTGGCCCAGGTTGGGCAGCCCGAAATTCTGTTCAACGAATGCCAGCAGACTGGCGGTTTCGTGCACCTGGTGGGAGACATAGCCGTGCTTGGCGTAGGGGGAGACCACGATCAGCGGCACCCGGAAGCCCAGGCCCATGTTGTCAATCTGCTGCGGCACGACATGGTCGTACCAGCCACCCCAGTCGTCCCAGGTAATGAAGATGGCGGTGGAGTTCCAGAAGGGGCTTGCACCGATGGCGTTCACGACCGAAGCCACCCAATCCGGTCCGGTGGAGGTGGCCGTGCCTGGATGGTCGGAGTAGGAAGATTCAGGGCAGATCCACGTGACCTGCGCCAGTTGCCCATTGGCAACGTCCGTCAGGACCTGGGTGGGTGGCGAGATCACGTTTTTGGCCCACTCCGAGCTATTGAAGACCTGCTGGATCGCCTCGAAGGCCGAATACATGGAGCCAGCAGTGGACGTGTCCTGCGGCGCGTAATAGCGCCAGGAGATGTGCTTGGCGTCGAGCAGAGTGGCCGCGGTTTTGTAAGAAAAGCAGGGGAAGACGCCGGGCAGATCGACGCCGTTCGGACCGATCAGCGCGACGGTGGAGCCCGGGGGCGCATCGCATCCCCACTGCGGACTGTCGGGGTCCTCATCGGCGCCGCCGGACTGGCCCGCGATCATGTACTGATGCGCGGGAAAGGTGGGACCGGTGTTGGACTGGAACATCCGGTCGCCGAGCGTGTACTCCTGGGCCAGGGTCCAGTACGGCTGCACCTGGCTAGAAGGGACATAGGAGTAGGCATAGCTCTGGTTGGCATGTGCAAAGCCGTCCATTTTGCCGTTATCCCAATCCTGCCACCAGTCGGGATGGGTGTGGCCGAGGTCGCGGGGATCATTGAGATTGATGGGCGCGAGGGTGACCTGGGTACTGCCATTCATCCCGGTGCTGACCGAATCGGCGCCGGGAAAGCCATGGAAGAGGTTGTCGAAGGTGCGGTTCTCCTGCATGATGATCACGACATGCTGGATCGGCGTGCTGCTGGCGCTCGCCGCCTGCCCGGCTGCCTTGTTTCTGGAAGCTGACCCGCATCCGGAGAGGAGCAATCCGGTGGCCAGCACCATCCAGAGACAACTTCGCGCCCATGCACACGAGTCCCGGCCGTGAAGGACGGTGCACCCTTTGGAGATTTGCGCCGGTTTCCGCTTCCCTGCTCCGCCGCTCCCAATTGTTCTCTTTGAATGAACTCGCGCTTCCGGCGCCATAGATAGCTTAGAAGCGGACAATGGGATCGGCGTTGGCCCGACATTGTGACGTAGAGGCTTCCCCCGGATTCCGCTCTGCCATTTTCCTGACGGAACTACTGCCGAAGGACGCCGCAGCACGAAGGAGCGGGCCAGGGAGCAAAATCCAGCTACAGTTCCCGGGCCCTCTCAATAGCACGGATCATGCCCCGGGACTTGTTGATGCACTCCTGGTACTCGAGTTCCGGCACCGAATCGGCCACGATGCCCGCTCCGGACTGGATATAGCCAATGCCGTCCCTGGCCAGCATGGAGCGGATGGCGATGCAGGAGTCGAGATTGCCGGAGAAATCTGCGTAGAGCACCGCCCCACCATAGGTTCCGCGGCGGGCGGGCTCCATCTCCTCGATGATCTCCATGGCCCGCACCTTGGGCGCTCCGCTGAGGGTGCCGGCCGGGAAGCAGGCGCGCAGGGCTTCCACTGCGGTCAGCTCCGGTTTCAACTGACCCTCGATGGAGCTGACGATGTGCATCACGTGGCTGTAGCGCTCGATAAACATGAGCTTATCCACCTTCACGCTGCCGAACTTGCTGACGCGCCCCACATCGTTCCGGCCCAGATCGACGAGCATTACGTGCTCGGCGCGCTCCTTCTCGTCGTGGAGCATCTCCTCGGCGAGCGCGTCATCTTCAGTCTCGGTCGCGCCACGACGCCGGGTTCCGGCGATGGGCCGGTACTCCACCTTGCCGTTGGTGACCCGCACCAGCAGTTCGGGCGAGGAGCCCGCCAGTTCGAGGAAACCCGCTGGACCTTTTGCCTTTTTGGAGACGGTTCCACCGGTGCCGCCCTCCGGCGCAAAACGGAGGTAGAACATGTAGGGGCTGGGATTGACGGTGCGCAGAGCGCGGTAGATCTGGAAGGTGTCCACCCCAGGCTCCAGGTCGAAGCGCTGCGAGAGCACGGTCTGGAAGACGTCGCCGGCGCGGATGTACTCCTTGGTCCGCTCCACCGCCGCCAGAAAATCCTTTTTGGGCGTGCGGTTGGTCATTTTGAGCTTGCCGCTCGCCTGTTTTCCCGAGGGCAGCTTGGGCAGCGGCCGCGCCAGCCGCTTCTGCAATTGGTCGAGGCGGCGCAGCGCGCGGCCATAGGCTGCAAGCGGCTTCTCGCGCGACACATCGGCCGTGACTACCAGCCAGATCTCCTTGCGCACGTGATCGAAAGCCAGCACCTCGTCGAAAAAGAGCAGGCAGGCATCGGGCACGCCCAACTCGTCTTTTGCCTGCTCCGGAAGGCGCTCGATCTGCCGCACGGCGTCGTAGGCGAAGAAGCCGACAGCCCCGGCAGTGAACGGCGGCAGGCCAGGAATCCGGGCCGGCTTGTGGCCGCTCAGGGCCTCGCGCAGCACCTCGAAGATGTCCCCTTCGAAGCGGGAGATCTTACGCCCTTCGGTGACGGCGATCTGCCGGCCCCGGGCGACGATGCGCTTGAACGGCTTGAGTCCGATGAAGGTGTAGCGGCCCAGTTGCTCGCCGCCCTCGACCGACTCCAGGAGGAAACACTCGCGCTCCTCCCATGCCGCCCGCAGAAAGGCCGAGACCGGGGTCTCAAGGTCCGCAACGAGGGTGCGGCAGACGGGAACAAGCGTGTGCTTCCGGGCCAGGGCCAGGAAGTCCTTGCGGCTGGGTTGGGCGCTGCGCGATGTGGGCGTCACAGGAACCAGTTTACCTGCCCACCGATGGCGTTTCCCCGTCATTCCGGGCAGACACCCGCCAGAATTCGAAATGGGTCCGCAACTCCAGCGCGGAAAACAGGGTGCCCGAGCGGTGCCCCCCTTCCCTTGCTCGCTTGACGGAAGTGCCCAACCGGCCTAGACTCACATGCGGTTCTGGACCCTGCAGGAAAGGCGCACGCGACCGCAGCGCGGCCCGCAGCGGGCCCAGACCTGATCTGCAACATGCCCGGGTGACCGGGAGATTCTCCGTTGCGTCCATAGACTTCGGGGTGGATGTGTCCGTGTCCATCTGGGGAAGCAAAGCAACGGAGCAGGAGAGAATATGTCGCCGACTACGCCCACCGTGCCGTTGGACCAGGAGATCAATCCCTGGGAAGCGCAAAGCGCACGGTTCGATTTTGCCGCCCAGAAACTCAATCTGGATGAAGGCCTCTGGAAACTGCTGCGCTCGCCGTCTCGCGAGATCATCGTTCACTTTCCCGTCACCATGGATGACGGCCGTATCGAGATGTTCACCGGCTTCCGTGTACAGCACAACATCGCGCGCGGCCCGTGCAAGGGCGGTATCCGCTACGCTCCGGACGTGACACTCGACGAGGTCCGCGCCCTCGCCAGTTGGATGACCTGGAAGTGCGCGGTCGTGAACATTCCCTTCGGCGGCGCGAAGGGCGGCGTGATCTGCGATCCGCACAAGATGAGCAAGGGCGAACTCGAGCGCATGACCCGGCGTTACACCTCCGAGATCATCGATTTCATCGGTCCGGAAAGGGATGTTCCCGCCCCTGACGTGAACACCAACGACCAGACCATGGCCTGGATCATGGACACCTACTCCATGCACATGCGCCAGACGGTCACCAGCGTGGTTACCGGCAAGCCTCTCAACATCGGCGGTTCACGGGGCCGCGTGGAGGCGACCGGACGCGGCGTGATGGTGGTGGCCATCGAAAGCCTGCGCTACCTGAACATTCCTGTCGAAGGCGCGCGCGTGATCATTCAGGGCTTTGGCAACGTGGGCTCCAATGCCGCGCGGCTGATGATGGAAGCCGGCTTCAAGGTTGTGGGCATCGCAGAGAAAGACGGCGGCCTCTATAACGCCAACGGCATCGACATTCACCAGCTCATCGAGTACAAGTACCGCAATGAGTCGATCCTCGGCTTCCGCAATGCCGAAGCGATGCCCAGCGAAGAGCTGATGATGTCTGAATGCGACCTTCTGATTCCCGCGGCCACCGAGAACGTCATCACCAGCCGCAATGCCGCCAACGTAAAGGCCCGCATCATCGTGGAAGGCGCCAACGGCCCGACCACCGCGGTGGCCGACGAAATTCTCGCCGACAAGCGCGTGTTCGTGGTGCCCGACATTCTCTCCAACGCCGGCGGCGTCACCGCCAGCTACTTCGAGTGGGTGCAGGATCGCCAGGGCTACTTCTGGAAGGAAGCCATCGTCAACGAGCAGCTCGAATCGATCCTGCGCGACAGCTTCGAGGACGTGGTCCGCTACTCCGAGGCGCACGCGGTCAATAATCGTATTGCCGCTTACATGCTGGCCATCGACCGAGTGGCGTTCACCATCAAGCAGCGCGGCATCTACGCCTGAGCCACGCATGGGACGTGAACCAGCAGAAACGGCGGGACGGGCAGCAGCCCTCCCGCCGTTTTTCTGTTCTCTTCCCAAACAGCAGTTTTCTTTTTTATGGATGTCCCGGCCTCGCCCAGCTCCGGTTGCAGGCTTCGCAGGTACGTGATGATCTGCCAGCGCTCCGCCTCTGGCAAGATGCTCCACGAAGGCATCCCCTTCCAAAGGACGCCATTCCGCAGCACCCAGGCCAGTTCGCCGTCGGTGGCGTGCCTCACCTCTTGGCTGCGCAGACTGGGATGGCCGCGGTGGCCCAGCGCATCCTTGCCGTGACACTGCGCGCAGTGCTCCGCAAACAGGAGCGCTCCAGCGTGTGCCGCAGCAGGCTGGCCGGCGTAGGGGTTCACACGAGCGCGTTCGGCAGCCGGCACCTTACGAAGCCACGACCCATCGGATGCCAGCAAGGCGCCAGCCGCGAAAAGCAGCAGGCAGAAGATGCTCAGGCAAAATTTCGTGCTCCTCATTCCGCCTCCTGGTGAAACAGGTCGCGGAGTTGCTGCACTTCATAGGAGACGTCGAATCGCCACAGAACACCGGCGCTGTTGTGGTTCAATCCGAACTGCGGCGAGAAGCTCACCGTAGGTCCATGCGGCAGGTTTAGATTAGCTGCCGGACCGGCGTAGTGGGATGTATCGCGCAAACCGAAATCGTGCACGGTGCCAAGGCCCCCATAGACCTCGGCGCCTGCACCGATGTTCTGCCGGCAGAAGACGCAGTTGCGGATGTCTCCGCGCAGCATCAGCGGCCGGCTGACCCCGGCTGCGTAGCCGTACTCCCATGCGCCGCCCATCAGGTTCTTCTCCATGATCCAGTTCTCGGAGAAGTTCCAGCCCCTGGCGTTGCTCGAGAGGATCAGTTTACCCTCCATGGTGCGCGAGATTTCGCGACGGCCTTCGCCGTTCGGCGTCTGGAGGTCGCCGATCCCATCGTGTCCGGTGACTTCAAGAATGCTTTTGTCGGCGCCGTTGACGTCTTCATACTCCACGTAGAGCACAGGATTCAGCCGGTGTTCCGTGGGCAGAGCGCGGAAACGGTTCTCCCAACGAAACCCTGTGAACAAGGTGGAGTCTTGAGCAGTCGTCTGCCCTTGTAAGTAGAGTTCGGTGGTCCACCAGGCCGTCGCCCCGTACTCAAGCTCCAGCGTGGAGCTGAGGAATGTATGGGCGTCGCGCGGCGATCCGGCCAGGTTCTTGGTGGCGACTTCCAGGTTCCCCGGCTCTTCCAGGGCTTCTGAGTAGGTGACGAAATAAGGAGGCTCCTGTGCCCGGGCGACCTTGCCACCGGCTGCGCAGGCGAGCAGCAGAAACGCGGCCGCAGGAACCTGCGGCACAAGGGCTGAAATGCGGAAAGGGTGCGGACGCGCAGACGCACGCCGCCCGATCAAGAGCAGAAACAGCAGGAATTGCATCGGTTTCCTTTCTGGTAAGGGGCCGACGCTTCCGCTATCCTAGAGGAACCGCCAGCTCACGGGTTGTCGGTAACACGGCTCTGGTGGTTCTTCGCCAAAAGACACCCACCAGGGCCGTAGCTTGTTTATTCGCTGCAAAATTGCGGTGCACATGGATTTTGTGCAGCCGCGGAGGATATAGGACTATTTTGGTCCTATATGAAATTAACACAGCGTTCGCACCGGCGCAATCAACTCTGCGACGATATCTGCCTGCTTCCGAACCTTCCTTCCATCTGTCGCCATGAGTGCAATAATGGTGTCACGTCACTTCGCAACTTATTCACGTGACGGGATCGATCATGAACCTGCCCAACTCCATCACGCTGAGCCGGATCATCATGATCCCGCTCTTCTTGTGGATTCTCTCCCCGCACTTTCCCTGGCAGACGGGCGGGGTGCAGGAGATTTGCGCGGCAGTTCTTTTCGTACTGGCATCGGCGACCGACGGCGTCGACGGCTACCTGGCGCGGCGGCGCGGTCAGATCACGACCATGGGCATGCTCCTGGATCCACTGGCCGACAAGATCATGGTCACGGCTGCTCTGATCGAACTGGTGGCCTATACTCCGCAGATTGTGAAGGTATGGATCGCGGTGGTGATCATCGGCCGCGAGTTCCTGATCAACGGGCTACGCTCCATCGCCGCTTCCGAGGGTTTCACCATCTCGGCCTCCGAACTGGGCAAGCTCAAAACGGTGATTCAGATCGTAGCCGTGGTGACCAGCATCCTGGCGCACCACTGGGATCGCTGGCAGATCGGATTCCTGGTCATCCCGATCCGCTGGTACGCGATCGCCGCGGTGTACTTCACGGTGCTGGTTTCCTCCATCTCTGCCATCGACTACTTCGTGGGTTTCTGGAAGAAGATCGACTATGCATCGAAGGACCGGCGCAAATCTTCAGTGCTGAACCGCGGCCGCAGCGCCAGCATTGGGTGAAGCAGCATCCCGTTTGGAGCCGATAGCGCAGAGCTTGTAGCTCCTGGCGCAAATCCACTGAGAAAGACGATGTGTGGCCGGATTCCGGGTGCTGAGGCCAAGAGCACTCCTGGGCTCGTCGCCTGCTCGCGGAATGGCTAACCTGCCGTGTCGCTTTCCGGCTCCTTTGTTCCCTCGTTCCCTGCGTCTTTCAGCATCGGCGCGTCGGCAAAGCGGTAGCCGACCGAGACATCCGTCAGCAGGTACACCGGGTTCGATGGGTCGTCTTCGATCTTCTTCCGCAACTGGCGCATGAAGGTGCGCAGGTACTCCACCTCTTCGCGGAAATCCGCGCCCCAGACCGCCGTAAGCAGTTTGGCATAGGTGACGACACGTCCGGCGCGGCTCATCAGGCAATAGAGAATGTCGAACTCCTTGCGTGTCAGCTTGATCGCTTCTCCGCGCCGGGTGACGATGCGCTTGAGCGGATCGAGATGAATCTCGCCGATCTCGATCGGCGCATCCTCGCGGCGGGCCGGGGCACGCATGCGGCGCACCGCCGAACGGATGCGCGCAATCAGTTCGCGGGTGCTGAACGGCTTGGTCACGTAATCATCCGCGCCGAGTTCGAGCGCCTCCACCTTGTCTTCTTCCTGGTCGCGCACGGTGAGCATCAGCACCGGCAGGCGCGGCGACGCCGCGCGAATGCGGCGCAGGGTTTCGATGCCGCCGATTCCCGGCATATTCACGTCGAGTAGTACCGCGTCATACGGCGCGCTGCGAAGCACCACCAGGGCCTCTTCGCCGCGCGAGGCCTCCGCGATCTGGAAGCCAAGCTCCATCAGCGGCGGCCGCAGCGCCCTTCGGATCGCGGGCTCGTCATCCACCACCAGAATGCGCAGACCTGCCTCATTCGCTGGCTGATTCATCTACTGTTCCTTTCTCACGTCTGACCGGAATAGAAGCAAAAAACGTTGTGCCCTGCTGTTCGTCGCTGGTGACCCACACGTGGCCGCCATGCACTTGCGCAACGCGCCGGGCCACGGAAAGTCCGATTCCTGTTCCCGCTGCTTCTTGCGAGCTCTTGGAGGAGCGGTAGTACCGCTCGAAGATACGCTCGCGATCGGCCGCCGGAATCGCCGGGCCGAAGCTGTGCACGGAGAAGATGACCTCTGATTTCGTGACCGCCACCCGGATGGTAATCGTCGTTCCCAGAATCGAATATTTGCAGGCGTTGTCGATGTACTGCGTCAGGAGCATTTTGACGAGTTGCCGGTCGCATTGGACGATGAGATTGTCATCGTGCAGATCCAGGACGATCTTCATGCTGGCCAGGCGATCTTTGAGCGTGAGCAGCACTTCTTCCAGCATGGAGCCAATACTGACCGGCTCGGCATGGACGGTCACTTCGCCGGCATCGAGACGCGCTGTTTGCAGCAGCCGCGTGGTCAAGTCGTTGAGCGCTTCCGTCTGCTCATTGATAAGCCCCACCAGTTCGGCCTGCGCGGGTGAGAGCTTGCCCATCTCTACCAGGCCTGTACCGGCGGCGCGAATCGCCGTCAGCGGAGTTTTATACGCATGCGCCAGCCCGTCCAGCACCGTGGCGCGCAACTGCTCGGTGCGCCGTTCGGTCTCCATGCGGCTCTCGTTGGCGAAGGCGCGATAGCGGTCAAAGGTGATGGCGATGAGCGAGGCAATGGCATTGTTGGTGAGCGGACTGGTATCGCCGCGCACCACCAGACTGCCCACCGGCACGCTGCCGAGCCGGACCACGCGACGCCCGATTCCTGTTGCCGGATCATCATCTGCGCTCTCGAAGTAGTAGACGTTCTGCGCCATCTCCTGTGGGTCCACGATCCAGTAGCCGGCCTGGTAGACGCGGTGCAGATCGGCATCGAAGAGCGCGACCGCTTCCAGCGCAAAGATCTCGTGAATCAGCTCGGCGAGCTGCGCTCCGGGCTCCATGTGCAGGTTCATTTGCAGGGTTTGGCGGGTGAACTCGTAAAGGTCGTGCATCTGGCCGCCCCAAAGTTCCGCTTCGCGTGCGTGCCTTGCGACCCTTGCCGAGAGGCGGCTCACGATCAGCGCTACAGCCAACAGAGCAATCAGGATGAGGAAACCGGCAGGATCCGGAGGCACGCCGATGCCGAGGGGCCGCTCAGGAAACAGCATCAGCCCAGCGACTGCCGCAAGCGAAACGATCGCCGACTGCCAGAACCCGCCCAGCAGCGCCGTTGCAACCACAATCAGCAGGAACAGAAAAATCTCCGCAGGGAGAAGCCAGCGCCACCAGTGCGCCAGCGCCGCAACCAGCAGCACGGCCGCCACACCGAGCGACGATTCGAGCATGAACGGCAGCAGGCGCAACCCCTCTCCGCGCCAACGCGGGCGCGCCTGGCCCGAGCGCAGGGGAATGGAGTTCTGTGCCAACTGCACTGCCTTTCGGAGAATGCACCCCAACAAAATTGCACTGCGTGCGGAGTGAGTAGTGTGAATTCTAGCAGATCATTTTCCCCGCTCTGCGGGCTGCTATCGAGCAGCGGGCGCACACAGATGGAAGGCAACTTCTTTTCCTCTTTCTCACAAGTTCTTTATGTTTCATCTGCGTTACTGAGAACAGCCGTTCAGTTTTATGCATTTCTCCGAGCCTCATCGATTCCATCGCCACCTGCACTCAGGGACTCCTGCATCGAAACGGAGGAGCGCGATTCCCGAACAGGGCGTAACGAGGCCTGGAATAACCTGCACCCGCTTGTTGATCACCGTTCGTCTTTGGGAGGAAAAGTGCCAATCTGCTCCAAGGCCCATCGCACCGCGGCTATCGTCATCTTGTTCCTGCTGGCTGGGGCCGCGGCAGGCAATGCCCAGTCCACCTCGTCTTCCCCTGCTCCGGCGGCACAACCCGCCGCCCCCGCCGCGCCTTTGTCCACTTTTGTTCTCACCGGCCCACTCCAGTGGCTGCCTCCGGCCGAATTCGATGCCGGTCCGTTTGGGAAGCTGGCGGTGAACGGCATCCTGACTGGATATGCCCAGGGCCAGAACAACCCGATGCCCGGAGACGACACCAAGCAGGCCACGCTGAGCAACGGCCAAATCTTTATTCAGAAGCCCGACGGAAAGATCCAGTACTTCGTTGAGGCCGGTGTTTACACCATGCCGACCCTGGGAGCGCCGTTTCTGGATGCCCAAGATACGGTCAAGCGGTTCTACGGCCCGGTTCCGGTGGCCTTCCTGAAGCTGGCGACGGGTAAGACCACAAGCTGGGAGATCGGCGCTTTGCCCACCCTGATGGGAGCGGAGTCCACCTTCACCTACCAGAACTTCAACATCGATCGCGGCCTTCTGTGGGCGCAGGAGAATGCCGTCAACCGCGGCCTCCAGGTTAACCAGACTTTGGGCAAGTACCTCACCGCGTCCTTCAGTTGGAACGACGGCTACTACTCCGACCGCTATTCCTGGCTCAGCGGCTCGCTAACCTTCACCAAGGGCGCAAACACTCTCGTCTACGACGGTATGGGGAATCTCAGCAAAACCGCATTTCAGACACTCGCCACCCCAGTGCAGAACAACAGCGTCATGCACGCCGTGATCGACACATACACCAAGGGTTCCTGGATTGCTTCGGCCTATTACCAGTACAGCCACGTTCCGACCAATCCCACCGTCGGCGTCCTGAAGGGAGCCACAACCAACGGCTTTGCCGTCTTTCTCAGCAAGGCCTTCCACCATGGCTTTGCGCTGCCGGGACGCTTTGAGTACATCGCACAATCTGGCACGGCCGGCGGCACGTCCGTGAACCTCCTGTACGGTCCGGGCAGCTCGGCCACCTCCTTCACCGTCACGCCTACCTACCAGAAGGGCGGCTTCTATTTCCGCAGCGACTTATCTTATGTCCACGCGATGAATTTCACGACCGGAGATGCCTTTGGACCGATGAATACCCATGCGGGACAGTTCCGGGCAGTGGGCGAGTTCGGCTTCATCTTTGGCGACAACCTATCCAAGAAGTGAGCCGCACCACGATCGAACCTCTGCAACATCAATCCCTCTCATCGGCCGGAGCCGTCCAGCGCTCCGGCTGTTCCCCTCTTTCCCGCGCTTGAAGTTGGTCTGCGCTGCCATCACTCCGCTTACATTGGCAACCTGACCGCGCTCCCTGCCATCGAACCAAGATAAGGCTGCCCCTGCCCTTTCAGACCCTCTTTCGCCCTCGGGACAGCGGGTGGCGAGTGTGCAGAGGCTGCGAAGATTCGTCTAGCCCAATCCTATGAACGCAGATCGCAGACGCGCATTCCAGGTGCCCATCATCGCGACATTCCTGACGATTGCGCGGCAGCGGCTCGGCATCGATCGCGCCGTGGCATACACCGCGTTTGGGCGGATCTGGTCCAGCCTTTCCGGAATCGTCTCCGTTGTTCTGATCGCACACCTGCTCTCGCCCACCGAACAGGGCTATTACTATACGTTCGCCAGCCTGATTGCCTTACAACTGGTCTTCGAACTGGGCTTCACCCAGGTGGTGATGCAGCTCGCGAGTCACGAGCGGGCGCATCTTGTGATCGAACCGGATGGGCAAATCTCCGGTGATGAAACCGCGCATGCCCGGCTGGCTTCCATCCTGCAACTGGTTTTGCGCTGGTATTTCCTCGCCGCATTCCTCTTTGTTGTGGCTCTGATTCCTGCGGGACTCTACTTCTTTTCGAGCCACCAGCATCTGGGCTCCGCAGCCCATTGGAAAGCGCCCTGGATCTGCGCCGCCACGGTGGCCGGCTTCGGATTCTTTCTGGATCCTCTCTTCGCATTTTCAGAAGGCTGCGGTTACGTCGCCGAGGTGGCGCACATGCGCTTCAAGCGGGCGATTCTGGGCAACTTTCTGGGGTGGGCGGCGCTTGCCGCGCATCACGGGCTTTACGCCCCGGCCCTCGTGCTCACCGGACAAGTGCTTGTAGGATCCACATGGCTATGGGGCCGGCGCGCATGGCTGCTGGGGCTGCTGCGCCTCGAGGTTGGCCGCTGCAAGGTCTCGTGGAAGAGAGAGATCTGGCCGTTTCAGTGGCGCATCGCAGTCAGTTGGATCTCAGGATATTTCGTCTATCAATCCTTCAATCCGATTCTGTTCGCATACAAAGGTCCGGCTGCGGCGGGGCGCATGGGCATGTCGTTGAGCATCGCCAACTCGCTGATGTTTTTTGCGATGGCGTGGGTGTCTACCAAGGCCGCACCTTTTGGCATGCTGATCGCCAAGAAGCGCTATGCGGAATTGGACAGTATCTTCTTCAAGACCCTTCTCCAGTCAACCGGCGTTGCGCTTGCTGGCGCGGCGATCCTCTGGGCTGGCGTGGCCTACCTGAGTTCGATCCACAGCCCCTACTCCTATAAGATCCTTAGCCCCTTGACCTTCGGGCTGCTGCTGGCGGCGGCGATTGTGAATCATCTCTTCGCATCCATGGCGACTTATCTGCGGGCCCACAAACAGGAAGTGCTCTTCCAACTTTCCCTTGCGATTGCAGTTGCGGTGCTGTTCTCGAACTTTATCTCTGCCCGGACGGTGGGAGCGCCGGGCATGGTGACCGGTTATCTGGTGATTCTGGCGATCCTCGGACTGGGCGGCGGCTTCCTGTATTTCGTGAAATACCGGGCGTTGTGGCACTCCTCGGGAGTGCTTTCCGGCCGCGCCGCCGAGGGTTGAATTACGGGGAGGGAGCTTGAGCTTTGAATCGGGCAAATTGAAGAAGCTTGGGCGCGTATTTCGCCGTGGGGCGTTTCAGCG
The DNA here is from genome assembly GCA_027449545.1 of Acidobacteriaceae bacterium. Classification (GTDB taxonomy): domain Bacteria; phylum Acidobacteriota; class Terriglobia; order Terriglobales; family Acidobacteriaceae; genus Telmatobacter. The sequence continues at coordinate 19,960 of DAIDLI010000181.1, forward strand.
CGCCAGAACGGCGCTGGTCAAGAGACTCGCGCACCAGTACCTGAGATATTCCGACGACGTTCTTGCGAACTACGGGTGGATCCTGAACCCGGAGCGGCCCGCCATGCTGCCCGCGGCGCAGAGGGAGTCGCTGCGCATCAACTGGATCCTGCCGGACATTTCTCCGGGACAGGGCGGCTGGCTCAACATCGTCCGCACGATCCAGCAACTGGAGACCTCGGGCCATGAAAACCGGTTGTACATTCTCGGAGGACTCCCGCGGGGCACTGCACATGCAAAAGACCTCATCAACCGGAGCTATTTCCCCATCCGTGCGGAGATCTACCCGCTGCACGATCCGGTGCGAGAAACGATCCAGGATTGCGATGCACTGATCGCAACCTCGTGGACTACGGCTTATGCCGCGCGGAGTATTGGGAACACGGCGCGTAAATTCTACTTTGTGCAGGATCTGGAGTATATGTTCTATGCGCCCGGAAGCCTGTACAGCTTCGCCAGCAACACCTATCGTTTCGGATTTCAGGGCATCACCCTCGGCCCATGGATTGCAGCAACCTTGAAATCCGAGTTTGGCATGGACTGTACACCCTTCGGCTTCTCCTACGACCGCGAGCATTACGCGGCCGATGGGGAGCGGATGTTTCCACCCGGGAAGAAGCGAGTGGTGTTTTATGCGCGGCCGGAAACCGAGCGCAGGGGATTTGAGCTGGGGATTCTGGCGCTCGCCGAGGTAGCCAAGCGCCTCCCCCAAGTGGAATTCGTGTTGGTGGGCTTCAAGGGAGAAGCGCTGGACCTGCCCTTCCGAGCCATCCTGCCGGGCGTTGTGCCGGTCTCTCGGCTGGGAGCCCTGTATCGAAGCTGCGAAGCTGCGCTGGTGCTCTCGCACACTAACCTGTCGATGCTGCCGCTGGAGTTGATGGCCTGCGGATGTGCGGTGGTTTCAAACTCCGGCGCCAACACCGAATGGCTGCTGAACAACAGCAATGCGCGGATTGCGCATCCGGATCCGGAGTCGATCGCCGCGGCGCTGATGGAACTTCTTACAGACGACGGCGGGCGGAAGAGGCTCACTGCAAATGCGCGCGCGTTTGCGGAATCCACCGACTGGAACCGGGAGATCAGGATCGTGGAGTCGGCGCTCCTGGCCGGTGCGCGAGCGGCCGAACACAAAGCCGTTCCCGTCTGAAGCGCCAACGGCCGCGGACGCCCCGGGCAGCCGGGGCCGATCCGGCACCCCTCAGGTGGTTCCCTCGCCCTCGCCGCTGAGCAGCAGGCGCAAAGACTGATCGCTCGAGCGCTGCAGAAAATTCGCGAGCGTCTCGGAGCTGTGGCGCTGCTGGATGTAGCCGTTCAAAAGCCGCTCCAACGCATCCGGCACCTGCTCGGCCTTGCACTGGTAGCCAACCAGGCGCCCCAAAGCCGAACGCTCCCCGAGGGCTCCTCCCAGCCGGAAGGCGAAGCCGTCGGAAGCGACGCCATCCTTTTTGATCTTCCTTCCTTCCAGGCCGATCTCCGACACATGGTGATGGGCGCAGCCGTTGCTGCATCCTGTGACGTGAACTCTGATCCGTGAGGAGAAGTTCGGCATGCGGCGCTCCATTTCGGAGATCAACCGGCTGGAGAAACGCTTCGTCTCCGCAATGCCCATCTTGCAGAACTCGGTTCCTGTGCAGGAAACGACCGCGGCACGGAAGGCCGAAGCCTCCACCGGCAGCCCGATCCGATCGAGTCCGCGGAGCAGCGCCTCGCAGAACTGCTCTGGGACGTGCGGGATCAGCAGGTTTTGCCCTGCGCTCAAGCGCACTTCTCCGCCAGCGTAGAGATCGGCCAGGTTTGCCACCTCGATGCATTGATCACCGGTGAGGATACCGCCGGAGACGGGAATGCCCACGGCGTAGCGACTCTCCTGCTTCTGCGCATGCAGGCCGAGGTGCTCGCGCTGCTCGCAGCCGGGAATCTGCTCGGCGACGGCCGGTTCCAAACGATACCCGAGAAGGTCCTGCAGCTCTTCAAGGAATCGTTCCGCCGTCCACCCATGATTCAGGAAGAGGTACTTGAGGCGGGCATGTTCGCGCTTTTCACGCAGCGCATCCTGACGGCGGAACAGCTCCATCACCGCCCGAACGACCTCCAGAGCCTGCTCCTGGCGAATGAAAGCGTTGAGACGCACGCCCAGATGCGGCTGGCGCGACAGGCCGCCTCCGACGCGGATGGAGTAGCCAACGCACTCGCCATTGCGCACCGCCGTCAATCCCACGTCGTTGATCTCTGGGTGATTGCACCAGGAGGGACAGCCGCTCACCGCAACCTTGATCTTGCGCGGGAGATTGTAGAAGTCGGGATTCGCGGCAAGCTGCTCCGTTATCTGCCGCACCAGCGGCTCGGTGTTCACGAGTTCGTCGGCCAGGCAGCCGGCGAGCGGGCAGCCGGTCACGCCGCGCAATACATCGCCGCTGGTCCCCTTGTTGGTGAGGCCGACGGTTTGCAGCGCTGCCATGATCTTGGGAATCGATTCGATCTCGACCCAGTGGAACTGCACTGCCTGGCGCACGGTGATGGCCGCCTGATTGCGTGCATACTGCCGGGCGAGCGCACCGATCATGCGTAGCTGTTTCGTATTCGCGAATCCATTGGGCAGCCCGACGCGAAACATAAAGTAGCCGGTGGCGTCGCCGAAGGCCCCCTGGCCGTTTCCCTGGGTGTAGATGCCCCACCATTTGAAGTAGGTTCCGGCCCAGGCCTCGGGAAGGCTCCCGCGTCCGGCACGCGCAAAGGCGCGAATTTCCTCAATCGCCTCCCAGGGATTCTTCTCCCGTTTCAGGCGCTCAGCTTTCTGGCCCTTTGTTTCCACAAAGGGGGCAGGATCGTCTTTCATTGCAAGATCTCCTTGGATTGCTTGCTCTCATTCTGGACCTTCCAGGAGGGCTCGCAGCTTCAGCAATTCTTATGGGACATAACCGGAGCTTATGTGGCCTCTGCGAATGGCTGCGCCGCTCCGCTGCTCCGGCGGTTCTGCCTGCCCCCCGCCGCCCCATCCGGGTCGCTATCCGGCTGAGGCTGCTGGTCCCCGCAACCTGCGAAGGCGCTTTGGCCGACGCTTGCCCGGGCCGAAATCTTCATGGGATCTTTATGCCCGCGGCCTTAGGATTCTCATGAGAAATCCACCGCCTTCGGCACCCCAGAAACTCCATGGGGATTCCTCGGGACCGATGGCGAAAACGCGCTTCCTGCGCTGCCGAACAGGCTTTGAAGCTGTTTGCGCGGCGCTGGTGGCCGATGATAGATTCAGGGTGACCCTGCTATCCCACCTAGCCAGAATTGAAGGAGATTCATGTCCACAGAGTTCCGCAATTTCCTCGCGCTCTCCTATGACGAGCTGGAGGACCTCAACCTTCAGGCCAAGGCAGACCGCATGAATCGGGTCTCGGCCGACAGCATTCGCGAAAAGCGCATCAAGTACCTGACCGACGAGAAGCGAATCAAGGCCGTCACCGTCCTGTTCTCGGATCTCGAGGGTCGCCTGCATCTGCTGGATTACGACAAGAAGTTCCTGATCGACTCCTACGAAAACCTGACCTTCGACGGCTCCTCGATCCGCGGCTTTACAGCGCAGAAGGAATCGGACCTGCGCCTGGGCATCGACTGGAGCGCCTTCTACTGGGTGCCTGCCGACGTCTTCGGCACCGGCAAGGTGGTGGTCTTCGGCCATGTGATCGACAAGGACGGCACGCCCTACTCCGGCGACATGCGCGGCGTTCTCAAGGCGTACTCCGACAAGCTCTTCAACGAGAAGAAGTGGACGCTGAATGCGGCCAATGAGATCGAGGGCTTCCTCTTCGCCGGCCGCGACGCCGAGCGCAACTTCCATCAGACCGGGAAGTTCGATTTCATCAACTCGGGCGGCTATTACCACTCGCTGCCCCTGGATCCTCTCCGCCAGTTCATTGACACCGCCGCCGAAGTGCAGCGCGCGATGGGCTTCCAGAACGAGAAGGATCACCCCGAGGTGGCGCCCAGCCAGTTCGAGATCAACTACGGCTACGGCGAGGTGGTAGCTGCCGCCGACCAGATCCAGCTCTACAAGCTGCTCTGCCGCCAGATCGCCAACAACATGGGCTACACGGCGAGCTTTCTGCCCAAGCCGGTGGTGGGCGTCAACGGCAGCGGCATGCACACCAACGTCTCGATCTCCGAGGGCAAGACCAACCTGTTCTGGGATCCCAAGGGTGAGGAGAAGCTCTCCAAGTATGGCTGGGATTTTGTCGACCGCATCCTGACCCACGCGCTCGACATCTGCCTGATCCTGAACTCGAGCGTGAACTCCTCCCGCCGCCTGGATCCGCACTTTGAGGCGCCGAACCAGATCAAGGCTTCGGCCACCGATCGCGGCTCCATGGTGCGCATCCCCATCGGTAACTCCCGCTCCATGCGTACCGAAGTTCGCTCGGTTGCGCCCGACGCGAACCCGTACCTGACGCTGTACTCCATCTTCAAGACGGGCATCGACGGCTCCACTTCGAAGTTGGCGAACCTGCGCCAGGCTGAGCGCTACCTGCCTGACAACATCCAGAAAGCCATTGATGACTTCAAGGGCTCGAAGTGGATTGGCGAGATCCTGGGTACTGACGTGCAGGGCCGTTTTGTCGACCTGAAGCAGGCTTCGGCAGACCGCTGCGCGCGTGCGCTGGGGACTTTCGTCAAGGCTCCCGAGGTCCAGTTCCACCACGAGGTCTACAACCAGTCGCTCTGGAACCTTTTCTAGTCTGCGACACGATTCCCAGTTCAAGGCCCGGTCTTCTCAGCGAAGATCGGGCCTTTGCTTTGTCGGTCGGGAAGGCGTCCAGGCAACGAGACGCGAGGCCTCCGTATCCGCTCCGCTTGTGGGGCCGAACCACAACGGATATAACTGGTTCTTGGCCGGCGCGGAGGCCCATCGAGGCCGCCAATCCGGACCAACAGTCCGACATTCCGATGGAGTTCCCTTGAGAGCCTCCCTCCGTAGTGCGTGCCTTCTGCTCTTCTTCGTCTCGTGCGCCGGTTTCAGTGCTGCATCGCCGGCCGCGCGCTCTTCCTGGTCTGTGCGCATGGCCAATGCCACAATCAGGCGCTGGCCGGATGGGCGCTTCGTTGCGCCCGGCGCACGCTGGCGCTGGAATTACGAGTTGGGCACGCTGCTCGAAGGCATGGACGCGGTGTGGGCCAAGACCGGCGACCGCCGCTACTTCAACTACATCCAAGACTCCATCGATCAGCTTGTAGCGCCTGACGGTTCCATTCCCACGTACAAGATGGACGAGTATCAGCTCGACAGCATCTTGCTGGGCCGGCAACTTCTCTTCCTGTATCGCGCGACAAAGGAAAAGCGCTATCTCACGGCAGCCAACGAGCTCTACGATCAACTGCTGCATCAGCCGCGCAATGCTTCGGGCGGCTTCTGGCATAAGCAGATCTATCCGAATCAGATGTGGCTCGACGGCCTGTACATGGCTGAGCCGTTCTATGCCGAATACATCTCTATCACGCATCAACCCGCGAAGTTTGCCGACATCACCCGGCAATTCGTACTGATGGAGCAGCACGCACGCGACCCGAAGACCGGCCTGCTCTACCACGGTTGGGATGAGTCCAAACAGCAGCGCTGGGCCAATCCCCAAACCGGCGACTCTTCCGAGTTCTGGGCGCGCGGCATGGGCTGGTACATGATGGCGCTGGTCGATACCCTTCCCTACTATTCGAAAAACAATCCTGGGCGCAAGCAGTTGCTCGACATCCTGGCGCGCGAGGCGGCTGCGGTAGCGCGCTATCAGGACAGCCGGACCGGCCTCTGGTTCGAAGTGCTGAACAAGGGAGATGCGCAGGGCAATTACCTGGAAGCCTCAGCCTCCTGCATGTTCGTGTACGCCTTCGCCAAAGCGGTTCGGCTGGGATACCTGCCGGAACAGTATCTGGCCCATGCCAAGCGCGGTTACCGCGGCATTCTCGATCGCTTTGTCGAAGCCGGTCCTGACGGCGACGTTTCGCTCACCGGCACGGTGAAAAGCGCTGGCCTGGGTGGACATCCGTACCGCGACGGCAGCTATTCCTATTACATCGGCGAAAAAACTGTGACGAACGACCCCAAGGGCGTGGGCGCGTTTCTGCTGGCCAGCACAGAGATGGAGAGGGCATCGAGTGCAAGCTCCACCCGCGAGAGTGCAGGATCGCCGAGCAGCCCTTCAACTCGCAAGAGCACGATGAAGCACTGAACACAGGGGGCTCGCGCAATGCAGGGCCAGCTAGAGGCCCTGCATTGCGCCTAAGGGTGCGTCTACCATGTTAGCTCCACAGTTTTGGACACATAGCCTTCGCCATCGTTGAATCGAACATGCAAGGTTTGCAACTCGCCTGTTGCAGCTTCCAGTTGGCCGCCCTGCACGGTCAACCTGCCGACGTTGGCGTTCCTGCGGACGATGAGCGTCTGCGTCGTACCGCCGAATGCCGATAGATGAAGGGTGAGCGAGTGCGTCCCCTGCTGCTGATCCAGCACCTTCAACTGGCGCGTCTCCGCGCCCAGCTCGGGCAGTTGCTCCGCGACCGCGACCTCAACGGGCGGCAGAGGAATCTCCAGCGCGCCCTGCACCACGCGCGCTCCGGCAATACGCGACTTGAGCTGTACTCCGGAGTCGCTGGCGCGTACAACCAGCATCGCGCCCTCACGATGAAGGGTGAGATCGATCCATTTGCCGCCGAAGGGCAGATGACGAATGCTCACGTCATTCCAGTTGGCCGGGAGCGCGGGAGAGACGGCCAGGACGCCGGCGGGCGCGTTCCACTCCAGCCCGAAGAGGCCGCGCAAGGCCGGCGAGATGACCATGGCCGCCGACCAAAGCTGGTGGGCCGTGCTGCGTCCCAGCGCCTGGTAGAACCTGCCGGAGAGCAACTCGGTGGAGTTGCCGGGATCCTGCGCCCAGATCAAATTTGCGTTCTGCATCAGGTGGGCATAGCCCGACAGCGAATGGCCTGCGCGGTACTCTGCCAGCGACGCCCATCCGGTGAACAGGGGCCATACGGAGCCCTGGTGATAGCTGATCGGATCGTAGAAGGAGGTCTTGTTGCTGATGTCGCGAACACCCCAGTCGGTGGAGAAATCCGCGGAAGCCCAATCCTGCATCATCGCGCCGGGATGTTGGAGAGCAAAGCTTCCGTCCCACCAGGCCACCGCGGGGAAGATGCTCGCCGTCTTGTCCGCGCCCGCCGTCCCATTCCAACTGAATGCGTAGGAGTGCGCATTCGACAGGTAATACTCCCGCTCGATGGTATGCGCGATCTTCTGCGCGCGGCGGCGGGCCTGTTGTGCGGCGGCGGAATGACCGGTCGCCTCTGCCAAGTTGGCGAAGGCCGTGCTGGCCTGCGCGTCGAGCGCCGCGAGATAGATCTCCTGATGCGGCATCTGCGGAATCCAGGATTCAACCCAGCCTGAGCCCTGGGCGTTGTCGTAGATGCCATCGCCATCGGCGTCATGGCTTGTTTCGAAGGCCCATGCCTTCTGGAGGTGCGGCCACACCGATTTAATGAAGGATTGGTCCGCACTTACCCGCAGATAGTCGTTCGCGGCCATGAGGAACAAGGGAGTGGCATCGGCCGAAGCCCACTCATAGGGGAGCGCCTGCCAATCCACCTGGTTGGCGGTCTGCGACAGCTCGTGCATGATCTTGCCGTCGGCCCGCTGCTGCCGCGCGAGAAACTCGATCTCTTGCCGCGAAGTTCGCAATGAGCCGTAACTGTCGGCAGCGTAGAGGGACCAGAGGGCGTCGCGGCCGAAGAACCAGCCAAAGCCGGGACGTGCGGTATCGCCGGATCGCAGCAAACCGGCAATGAGCGCTTTGTTTTGCGAATCCGGGCGAGTGGCAATGCGGAGCTGATCGATCGAAAGCTCGGCCCAGGTGAACGCCTGGTTGAGGCGCAGGTCAGGCGTCTGGATCGACGTATGCGCCGCAAGAAACTTCCGATAGTAGTCGCGATCCGCCGCCAGAAGCAGTAATGCCTGAGTGTTGAGTTGATCGAGGGCGCTTGCGAAGGCCTGCTGCGTGCCTGCGGCCTGCGAATCCGCAAAGGTGATCAGCAACGGGTACAGCTTGTCTTCATCACGCTGGGGATCGAAGTGGAGAACAAACTGCAACGGCCAGGACTTCGGTCCCTCCTGGTAAGGAGGCAGGATGCCGGGTTGCGCACTGCCCAGCGACAGGGCGGCCGAGTGCTGGGGAAGATCGAGATGCAGAATATAGAAGCCACGGCCGTTCCCCTGCTTGACCCACTCTGGCGCGGGATCGCCCTCCGACTTTGCCGGCCACATGGGCTGCATCACCGGGTGCAAGCTAAAGGTCAGGGTCATGGGACGGATGGCTTCGATCTGATAGAACACCAGCACGCCCGCGTGGGCCGGCGCGGATTGCGGCGCGATCATGATCTGGCGAATGGTGAAGTTGGCGTGGGAGTAAGTGATGGTGGTGCGATCGGGCTCCACGTCGATCTGCGACGCATGCGCGTTCACATCGAGGGGCACATCGTAGTCCTGCATCCGCGCCGAGATGCGCAGGTTATCGAAGATCTTCCACGGATAGATCCACGCTTCGAAGCGGCCATCCTGCGTGCCGAGCAGTGCTCCATGCGGTCCAGCTACAGAGAAAGGATCTGCGGCGATGGCCCTCTGCTGGATGTGGGGCATATCGTCTGCACGCGATGAAGCGGACGCCAGCGACGGCGCCTGAGCAAAGGCAGAGCACACGAGCAGTAAACCTAGCAGAGCCGTCTTCATCATCACCTTTACGCGCTTTTCACTTTTGGACCGGCGGAATTTCTCGAAGATCGTCCTTCGCATGATCTCAGGGCTCATACCACCCCCGCAGATCGGCGCCGGGCGGACAGGACTTTGCGACGTGTTGCGCCATCATGCGAATGAGCTGCAGCTCGGTCCAGGGTGTCCAGCCGTGTCCCTTCTCGGGGCGGCCATAGGTGAACTGGGCGCGGGCTTCCGGGTGGTTGCGGAAGAAAGCATCCATGTCATACACGGCCAGGTTGAGATAGTAGCTATCCATGTCGCCTACCCAGAGAAAGATCTTGCCGGTAAGCTGCGGACCGATGCGCGTCCAGTTCTTCGCGAGGTATGCCTCCAGATCGTAGCCATGATCGCGCATGGACGCTGCAACGCCGGGGTCGATGGCTCCCGTGTGCAGGTTCCACAGCGGCTGCGGGTAGCCGTCCCGCCCTGCCGGCGCGAACACTGACATCCAGGCGTCGAGTTGCTGCCCCGAGCGCCCGTGGCTGCCCAGTGCCGCTTCCAACTGGCTCATCTGGCGCTCCGTCTCCTGCACCTGGCCCTGGTCATCGCGGGTAAACGGCCGTTCGCGGTCCACGGGGCTGTCCGGAGGAGTGAAGGCATTCTTGTCCCTGTAGATATTCACCAACTGGTAGTGGTGGAAGTCGATGGGATCGGGATACCCGGTGAAGGTGCCCCCGAAGAATCCGGGATGATAGAGTTGCAGCGCCAGCGACTCCCATCCGCCTGTCGATCCACCGGTCAGTACCCGCGCCCAAGGCTGGCGAATGATGCGAAAATGCGTCTCGATGTACGGGATCAGCTCCTGCATCAGCGCATCGCCATAAGGACCATTGTTGGCAGATTTCACGGCATACGAGTCGTCGTAGTAAGGCGTCGGATGCTGAAAGCTGACCGCGATCATGCGCGGGAAGCGCGGCCCGCTCCACGCCTGAAAGGTCCGATAAGCCTCCTGCTGCCAGGCTTGCGCGCCCGGCCGCATGCGCATGGAAAGCGGCGGATCGAGGGTGAAGTGGCCCTGCTCGTAGATCACTGGATAGTGCTGCGCAGGATGCTGGTCGTAGCCGGCCGGCAGCAGGATGGTGGCGCCGATATAGATAGGCACGCCCCAGAACCTGGTCAGCAGCCGGCTTTGCAGGCGAATGTGCTTGACCCACTGCGTGTCCGGCGGCATCTGAACCGGGGGAATCACGTGCGCGGCCTCCAGCCGGATCGTGTAGCCGCGGGCGGGATCCAGGTGCACCCGGCGCACATCGCTGTACAGGTTTCCAGGAGAGCGGTTCAACTGTTGCCCTTCCCACTGGTCCATGTGGGCCCAGATGACATGTCCGTCGGACCTGGGAAAGCGCGTGTACACGTTGACAAAGGCCTGCACGAAATAATCGCCCGCAGGTAAATCACGCAGGCTGTGGAGTGGATAACCGGCGCTGGAGACATCGATCACGGTAGCATCGCCGGCCCGCACCCGCACCATGTCCTCGCCAAAGAAGGGGTCCTGCTGATCCGGAGATCCGAAGGCATTGCGCAGATCGGAGGCCGGCACGCGGCTGAGAATGACGTAGGCGCGCCCGGTGATGGGCGCACGATGTGCTGCCGGAGAGACGACAATTTCAAATCGCGGGCCTGCGTGCGCATGGCTTGCGAGTAAAAAGAAACAACCGAGCAAACAGGCAAGGCGCCGGGGGGTGAGCTTGATCATCTGGCTTTCTGTTGTGTGCGATCGGGGACACGTTGCGGGAGTACCGGTCATCGTGGGGATGATGACCGGTACTCCCGGGAATGGGCGAGCAGCTAGAAAGTGAACCGGCCTGTCAGCATCAACATACGCGGGCCTGCCC
>DAIDLI010000182.1 GCA_027449545.1 Acidobacteriaceae bacterium
GCTCCGCCGGACCTGACCACGTGTTGGGCGATTCCGGAGCTGTTCGAGATCGACGGCCGCGACTTTCTGCAAGACCGCGAGCTGACCGCCGAGATCTTTTGCCCCAGCACGCTGATCATCCGCTATGACAGCCGCGACGAGATGCTTGCCCTCGCGCACTCCCTGGAAGGGCAGCTTACGGCCACCATTCACGCCAGCGAGCACGATCTGGTCTACTATCCGGACCTGATCGGCGTTCTGGAGCGCCGGGCGGGCCGGCTGATTCTGAACGGCTTTCCCACCGGTGTGGAGGTCGCGCACGCCATGGTGCACGGCGGACCGTTCCCGGCCACCAGCGACAGCCGCTTCACGTCGGTGGGCGCGCTGGCTATCAACCGCTGGGTTCGCCCGGTCTGCTACCAGGACTTCCCGCAGTCGTGCCTGTCGGACGAACTGAAGGATGAAAATCCGCTGGGCATCGTGCGCACCGTCAACGGAACGTTGACGCGGGATGCAGTGGGCCATAAGCCGGAAGCGCTGCACGGCCAGCATGTGTTTCGCAAGATCTGAGCCGGGAGAGATGTGAATCCGGCGGGGCTGAGGCCGCAGCGTTCGGTGGTGAGGCTTGTCTCCTCGAGGCTTCCGGGAGATGCGCCCCACGCCCTGGCCTGAGATCGTGCTTCGCCTCGCCGCCTCGCTCTGCGATACTGATTGGTTATGCCCATCGACGACCTCCAGGAAGCTGCCCGAAAAATCGCCGCCTTCATCAACGCCCTCAACAAACTGGGAGGGATGCGCATCAAGTACCGCATCACTGCCGGCGATGGCGCCCGCGATCCCGAAGGGATGGAGGCGCGGCAGCTCTACGTTGAGCTGGCCGGCCCCGACACGCCGCTGCTGGTGCAGCACAACGGCGAGCTGCTGCGAGCGCTGGAGACGCTGGCGGCGCAGATGCTGCGGCTGGAACAGCGCGAGCACGACCTGGTGAGCTTCGACGCCGGCAACTTCAAGGCCCTGCGCGCGCAGGAGCTGCGCCTGGCCGCCGAGACCGCGGCCGAGAAGGTGCGCCGCACCGGGGTGCCGTACAGCTTTCCGCCCATGAACAGCCGCGAGCGCCGCCTGCTGCACATGGCCTGCCGCGATCTGGAGGGCATTGAGACGGCCAGCAGCGGCGAAGGCGCGGGGCGGTTCCTGGTGATCTTTCCCGAGGGCAAGACCAATCTGCCGGTGCAGCCGCCGGTGCAGCCACGCGGATTTGGGCGGCGGCGGTAGAAGCAGGGATCCGAGATGCGCCCTGTAATCCGTTGAGTTTGTCTTTCTCCGTCAGGCGGTCCGCAGCGGAGGGAATTGAAGGGCCATGCATTCCATCCAAGCCGCGCACTGCGGCGCCGTGCCTCGCGCCATGAGGCGCGGCAAACTCCTCTCGATCGTCACGCTTTTTTTGCTTCTCCCTGGGGTTCGCGCGGTTGCGCAGGCAGCGCCGCCACCGCCTCTGCCAGCCTCGGCCTACGGCCCCTACGCGGCGAACTTTCTGATCGGCGGATCGGGGCTCACGAAGGCGCTGGTCGCGGGCACCAATCTGAATTCCAGCGCCGCCGCGGTTCTTTCGAACTACGGCTTGGTGAACCCCGCCAATCCCGACCCGCTGTTGGGCGGAGCTGCGCCGTGGACGCTGGCCTTCTGGTTTCGCGCCTTCGAGCCGCTTTCGGGCACAGTGCTGCTGGCGGGCATGGGCGACCCTGCCGACGCCGACGCGCGCTTCATCGGCCTCGAAGCCGGCCGGCCGGGCATTTGGCTGGGCACCGCCGGCAGCCCTGGCGGGATGGTCGCGGTGACCCAGGCACTCGATCAGAAACAATGGCACTTTGCCACGGCGAGCAGCGACGGTGCGCACCTGACCCTGTTTGTGGATGGCGTGCAGGTGCTTGCCGTTGTGCTGCACCAGGGTACCGTTGCGCCCTGGCTGAAGATGGGACCGACGCCCGCGACCGGCATCTCGACCACGCACTTTGGCGGCAAGATCGCAGCGCTGCGCATCTATCGCGAGGCGCTCAGCACCGCACAGGTGAAGGCGCTCTTCGACGCGCGGCCCGACTTCAGCCTGCCGGAGTACGAGCAGGCCTCGCCGCACTGGCCGGTGCAGACGCGCGGCCAGGCCGGGCAGGATGCCCCACAGGACCCCTCCACGCTGCCGCGCAGCAAGACGCCATTCCAGAAGCCGGTGGCCGAGCCGCTGCAAGCCCAGGAGTTGCACGACCGGCTCATCGGCGCAAACCCGTGGAAGCTGCGCGGAGGCTGGCGGCTGGAGGCCGCGCCGCAGGTGCAGGCCACGGGCGCGGAGATCTCCAAGCCCGGCTTCCCTGACAAGAGCTGGCTGCCGGCGACCGTTCCGGGCACCGTGCTGACCACGATGATCGCGCGCGGCATCTATCCGGATCCCAACTACGGGCTGAACAATCTGGCCATTCCGCCGAGCCTGGCGCACCAGGATTACTGGTACCGGGTGGAATTTGCGCCACCCGCCGCCGCGCACGGACGCCACCTGACGCTCACCTTCGATGGCGTGAACTACGCGGCCGAGGTGTGGCTCAACGGCAAGCGGCTGGGCTCGTTCACCGGCGCCTTTTTACGCGGGAAGTTCGACGTAACCGGCCTCGTCACCGGCGGAACGAACGCGCTGGCCGTGCGGGTGTCGCCGCCGCCGCACGTGGGCATTGCGCAGGAGGAGTCGCTCTCTGCCGGGCCGGGCGAGAATGGCGGGACGGAGGTGCTGGACGGGCCGACCTTCTCCGCCTCCGAGGGATGGGACTGGATTCCGGGGATCCGCGACCGCGAAACCGGCATCTGGCAGGACGTGACGCTGTCCGCCTCCGGGCCGGTGCAGATCGGCGATCTGGAGGTCGTGACCACGCTGCCCAAAGCCGACAACAGCGAAGCCGATGTGGAGATCGAGGTTCCGCTGACCAATGCGAGCGAAAAGCCGGTGGAAGGCACGCTGACCGCGGCTTTCGACGACGTGAAGGTGACGCGGCGCGTGCATCTAACGCCCGGCGAGACCGATGTGCGGCTGGAACCGGCGGAGTACCCGCAGCTCAAGGTGCAGCACCCGAAGTTGTGGTGGCCGAACGGCTACGGCGCTCCGGCGCTGCACACCCTGCACACCACCTTCACGATCGATGGGACCGCCAGCGCGGCGAAGCAGATTCAGTTCGGCATGCGCGAGGTCAGCTACGAGCTCTCGCTGCTGGATGCTGCCGGGCATTTGCAGCGCGTGGAGATCAGGCCCAGCCGCAGCTTCGACCAGGGGACAGCGCTGATCGATTCCACGCACCAGGGAATCCGGCGGATCGACGACCCCACGCCCAACCTGCCGCCGCCGGGCCTTGTGCCGGTGGCGCAGGAGCCCGCGCATATCTGGGTGCAGACGCTGGCCCCGGGGGCGGAGAACTCGCCCTCTGTGCGTCCGGTTGCGGGCGGCTGGCCGGGCACCGATCTGGTGATCCTGGTGAATGGCGTCCGAATTGCGGCGCGGGGCGGCAACTGGGGCATGGACGACGACCTGAAGCGCGTCAGCACCGCGCGCCTTGAGCCGTATTTTCGCCTGCACCGCGACGCACACGTGAACCTGATCCGCAACTGGATGGGCCAGAACACCGAGGAGAACTTCTACGCGCTCGCCGACAAGTACGGCATCATGGTGTGGAACGACTTCTGGGAGTCCACCCAGAACTACAACCTCGAAGCCCAGGACCCGGCGCTGTTCCTGAAGAACGCGCGCGACACCATCCTGCGCTTCCGCCATCATCCTTCGATTGTGGTGTGGTGCGGGCGCAACGAGGGCGTGCCGCAGGCGCCCATCAACCAGGGACTGGCCGAGCTGGTGCGCACGCTCGACCACACGCGCTACTACACGCCCAGCTCGAACCAGGTGAACCTGCGCCCGTCGGGCCCTTATTTCTGGCACCAGCCCTCGACGTACTTCCGCATCAACCGCGGCTTCAGCGTGGAGTTGGGGCTCCCCAGCGTGCCCACGCTCGAAAGTGTCGAGTCGTTCATTCCCGCGCCCGACCGCTGGCCGATCAGCGACACCTGGGCGTATCACGACTGGCACCAGGCCAACGGCGGAAGAGTGGCGCCGTACATGGACGCGATGAGCACGGAGTTCGGCGCGCCCACCAGCTTCGACGACTTTCTACGCAAAGCGCAGATGCTGGATTACGCCGGCTATCGCGCCATCTTCGAAGGCATGGCCGCGCACCTGTGGCAGCCCAACTCCGGGCGCATGATCTGGATGACGCAGCCGGCGTGGCCCAGCCTTATGTGGAACTTCCTGAGCTGGGACTACGATACGCAGTCCAGCTTCTACGGGACCCAGAAGGCGCTGGAGCCGGTGCACGTCCAGCTCAATCTGGAGAACGGCAACGTAGACCTGATCAACCTTGACGCGGCGCGCAGCTTCACGGTGCGCACCCGCGTGCTCGCGCTGGATGGGCGCGCGCTCAGCGACCAGACAACCAGGATTGATGCGGCGGCCGACGATCGCACCTCGGTAACGCGGCTCGATCTTGCCGCGCTTGCGAAGCGGCACACGGTGTTTGTGGTGCTCGATGCCGCCGATGCCGCCGGCCATGCGGTGAGCCACAACTTCTACTGGTGGGCCGAGAAGGAGTCGTCGCTGCGGGAGCTGGACAGCCTGCCGGTGGCGAAGATCACCGCCGCGGCAACCAGCGCGACCGCCAACGGCGAGCAGCAGGTGAAGATTGCGCTGACCAACTCCGGACCGGACGCCGCGCTGCTGGTGAAGATGACGCTCGAAGATGCAGCGAGTGGCAAGCGCATCCTGCCCGCCTACTACAGCGACAACTACGTGTCGCTGCTGCCCGGCGAGCAGCGAATCCTCACCATCGACTATCCGGCCGCCTCCGCGCAGCCGGCGATTGCGTTGCGCGGCTGGAACCTGGGCGCGCAGGTGATCGCCGTGCGTGAGCCGAGCGGAGCAGGCATCGTGCCGAGTGCCGCCACCACCGGTCAGGTGGCCCGCTCAAATTTCTAGGTTTTGTGATCGCATGACCTTCGGTGCCCCATCCAAGCCGCGCCTTTTGCGGCTTGGGTGGGAAAGCACGATCGTTCGCCTTCCTTCAAGCGAATCCCCGGCGGCAACCAGCTTCCCGGGGCGGCATGAACCCATCTTAGACCTATATCGCTCGCCACCCGACCGAGGTTTGTGGTCTCCCACCCATCCACGATGAGACTGTGGATGGATGGGGCACTCGGCATCGTCGGCTAGTTCATGACCGGGCCACCCGCCCCCTCCC
Organism: Acidobacteriaceae bacterium; assembly: GCA_027449545.1. GTDB lineage: Bacteria > Acidobacteriota > Terriglobia > Terriglobales > Acidobacteriaceae > Telmatobacter. Next base: position 5,295 of record DAIDLI010000182.1, read on the forward strand.
ACCCTTCGCAAAGAACGCGAAGGATGGGGCACCCCCACGTCGTGGCTCAATCAAGATTTCAGAAGACTAGGATGCGCCACCCGCCTAGTTGATGACCGGGCCGCCCGCCGGGTCAGACGTTCTTCCTCCCCGGTCCCCAAAAGCGAGGGACCGGGGGCACCGTCACTTGTGCTTTGAAAAAGCTTGGGGAGCAGGGCCACCTGCCACAAATCGATCCGTGTGAGAAAAGGCGGCTAGCTGCGTTTAGGGCGCAACTCGCTATCGCAACCCGTCGAGCCGTGAAAGAAGAAGCCCGATCAAGATCAACGCAAAAATGGCGATACCGTAGGAATAAAAAAGCTGGTCGATCATCCCTCTGAAAGAAGCGCGCTCGATGGCGTCTAGAAACGACCAGCCTTTGGTATCTTCGAGTGAGCTTTTCGAGCGCAGCTCCCGGAGTTTTGCGCAATCCCGTAGCACACGGAACCATTGATATATCAGTTGTGCGCCAATCGGCGTGCTCAGGATAAAGGCGACATAAATGGGTGCGGTGTGCCAGTGTCGGTAAACGAGATATATATCGAGCACGACTGATGCCAAACCAACCAGACTCGCGGCCCAGAAGGACCCCGAACTGAATGGCGAAATTTCGCCGCCACCAATGAATTTCTCAACTTCTCTCATACTCTTGCCATCCTGAGCTTGTTCATGAGGAGGTTTCAATTATTGATACACCCCAGTGTTACAGCTGTACCCCCGGCGTTTGTGCCGCCCCATACAGCTACTCCAATGGGCCCCTCAAACCACGGTCCCGCCATCCATCCGAACATCATGGATAGAAGCCCGGCTTTCTGGCAGTTGTTAAAGACGTCCTTCGATGGGGGTGGGTTATATCCTTTAGGTCTATTCGGGGCGTGACAGCTCGTGCCGCAGGGATTCTGCTTTCCGTTATTTGGGGCAACTCGTGATGCCTCTTTCTAATCACGAGTTCCATTGTGCCGATGCCCCCCTTTCCTCCAGAATTCGACAGCGCGACAGATCACTTCCCGCCGATAAGAATGGATCCGAAGACTATCGCAATACCGAGAAGAACGAACACGTAGCTCAATCGTAGAGGCCACAAAGGAGCGCGGCCTTCTCTAACAAGCGCGCGATATGAGTCCATCACAACCGAGTCGCGAACTGTAAGTCCCGTCAGACCTCTCGCACGAATCTGGATATACATGCGCAAAGCTCCACCGACAGCGAAAACAGCGAAGCCAATCAAGCACCAAAAGAATGTTCCTGAAGTTTTCATATGTCCCACATCAATTGCAATTGACGCTAAGCGGAACCCAAGTGTGCGAACCGCCTACGCTTACCATGCGCGTGCCGACTCCAGGACCTACTGTTGCAGTTCCGGTTGTCGGCCCTCCCGGCGCATGCGACACATCGAGTCCAAATGGGCCTGCGGAACCGCTAACATCCATTGCATCTCCGGAAAGGTCATTGATGGATTTTGCTGTAGATAATGAAGCCTGACCTCCCGCCTGTGCTCCTAGACCAAGTACAAACGGACCTGCTCCAAAATTGATCGCTACGCCAGCGTTTCCTTGCGGATCAGCAATACCTTGGATCGAGATAGAGGAATACCAACCGGGCACCCCAAATCCTGCGCCGGCACTTGCACCCGCTCCGTATCCGACAGTGCGATTGGTTAAGGCACTAGAGGCAAGAACATCAGAGAATGCATAACAGAATAATGACTTTGCCAAGGATTTACTTGGGGCGCCGAAGTAGTCATTGCCGGATTCGGCGTCATCTTCTTTGCCGGCCGAACGGGATCGTACCGAAAACTCTCCATTCGCAGATGTGGCGGAGTGCGTCCTAGGGGCAGCGGACCACATCGTACATGCGTTGTAGTCTCGGTAACTCGAAGTTACGGGTGCCAATACACGGCGCTCCTCGCGAGTCGTACCCTCGACATCGCGGGGCCATACCCCGGACGTGCTTGCACCACGCTGCGTCGTAGCTGTAAACCTCCAAATCGTAGGAGTGAACGGAAAATCAAGGGTCAGATCAGCAAGACAATGCGATGCCGACAATATACCTGAATCGCAAAGCAAATTCTGGAAAATCACTCGTCAAGGGAGCGGCGGCCCCCCTGAAACTCGAGTTCCGGGCATGTCGCCGGCAATCCTAACCTTACGCCGAAGAGCAGGCGGAAGCCCTTCCGCTTCGCACCGGGATGAGCAGGCGAAGGAGGGGTCCGAAGGGCGGCCCCTATTTTCCATCGGTTGTGCCCGCCCCCGCATCCAATGAGCGCCGACTCTTTCGGCCAAGGAACTCCCCACATGCAGTACAAGACATTGGGCGATACGGGTCTCCTGGTTTCCAGGCTCTGCTTCGGGTGCATGACGTTTCACGGCGGCTCCGGGATGTGGAGCAAGATCGGCAAGGTGGATCAGGCGGGCGCGGATGCGCTGGTGAAGGGCTCGCTGGATGCGGGCGTCAACTTCTTTGACACCGCCGACGTTTACTCCGAGGGCGAAAGCGAAAAGACGCTGGCCCAGGCGTTCAAGAACCTGGGCATCGCCCGCAAAGATGTTGTGATTGCAACCAAGGTGTTTGGCCGCACCGGTCCGGGCCGCAACGATGTGGGCGCATCGCGCGGCCACATCATGGACGCCGTCGAGGCCAGCCTCCGCCGGCTGGGCACCGATCACATCGACCTCTACCAGATTCACGGCAACGACGCCGTCACCCCCATCGAAGAGACGCTCCGCGCGCTGGACACCCTGGTGCAGCAGGGCAAGGTGCGCTACATCGGAGCCAGCAACTGGGAGGCGTGGAAGCTGTCGCGCGCCATCACCCTCTCCGAACTGAAGGGCTACGCCCGCTTCGACACGCTGCAGGCCTACTACTCGATTGCCGGCCGCGACCTGGAGCGCGAGTTCGTGCCCATGTTCCAGCACACCAAAACCGGATTGCTGGTCTGGAGCCCGCTGGCGGGCGGCTTGCTCTCCGGCAAGTTCAGCCGCGAGAACCAGAAGCCGGAGGGTGCGCGGCGCTCGGAGTTCGACTTCCCGCTCGTGGATAAAGAGCGCGCCTGGCGGGTGCTCGACGCGATGCGCCCGATCGCCGAGGCACACGGCTGCTCACCGGCGCGCATTGCGCTGGCCTGGCTGCTGCATCAGCCGGTGGTCACCGCGGTGATCCTGGGGGCCAAGCGCACCGAGCAGCTCGAAGACAACCTGGCCGCGGTGGATGTGAAGCTCGGCCCCGAGGAGTTGCAGCAGCTCGATGAGGTAAGCAAGCTGCCGCCGGAGTATCCCGGATGGATGCTCAGCTTCCAGGGCGCCAATCGGCTGGACCCCGCAACGCCGCGCCCCAGCAGCGAGACCAAGTAGCCTTGGAACGGCGGCGCCGCCCACGCGCCGCCGCGATCCACACAGGTTCATGTGCCGCAGATCACTGAGTTGGCAGGCTCGGCGCGCTAAGAGAATAGCGTCCGGCTTTGTCATCCTCAGCGGGGGCGGTCTATGCGCAAAGGGCACCTTGAAAATCGGCGTGAATTCCTGACAGGTTGTCTGGCGGGAGCGGCTGCCCTTGCCTGCGGAGACGGCTTGCTGCAAGCGGAAGCAATGCGGCCGCAGCCGAGAGAAGCGAAATCGAAGGTCGTTGTCGCGCACGATGCTCTGCTGCGGCGCTCGGGCGCAGGCGTGGATCCAGCGCGGGCTCTGGCGCTTCTCGACCGGGCCATGCAGGCGCTTTGCGCGGAGAGCGAACCCGCCGGTTGCTGGAGGAAGATCGTCCGGCCCGGGCAGAGAGTCGCCATCAAAGTGAACACGCTGGGCGGGCGGGGACTCTCCACCAACGTACAGCTCGTGGACGCGCTCTGCGAGCGGCTGCAATCGGCCGGCGTGCGGGCGCAGGACATCGTGATCTTCGACCGCGACACCGCGGAGATGGAGCATACCGGGTTTCGCATCCGCACCGGCGGCAACCAGGTGCAGTGCTTTGGCACCGACCGCGTGGGATATGAAGACTCCCTCTCCCGGTTCGGCTCGGTAGGCAGCCGAGTCTCAAAGATCCTCACCCGCCAGTGCGACGTGCTGATCAACGTGCCGGTCCTCAAGGATCACGACGGCGCGGGCATCACGGCCGCGCTCAAAAACATGTACGGCGTGATTCACAATCCCAACAAGTGCCATCCCAACGGCTGCAATCCGTACGTTGCCGACGTGAACATGCTTACGGAGATTCGCTCCCGGGCGCGGCTGCACATCTGCGATGCGACGACCGCGTGCTATGAGGGCGGCCCCGGGTTCAAGCCGCAATTTGCGTGGCACGAGAATGCGCTGCTGGTGTCGGCAGATCCGGTGGCCCTGGACCACACCGCCTGGCAGATGATCGAGCGCAAGCGGGCGGAGAAGGGCCTGAGCACGCTCGAAGCCGATGGGCGGCCACCCCGCTACATCGCCACCGCCGCGGATGCCGCGCACCGCCTGGGCACGAACGATCCGCGGCGCATGGATCTCAGTGAGGTGCGCGTGGCCTAAGAAAGGCGAGCCATGCAGCCGATCGACCGCCGTTCGTTTTTGCTGTGCGCCGCTTCCGCGGGAATGGTGGGGAGTATCCGGTGCCTGGCAGGCTCGCCTGCCGCATGGCCGGCTGCCGCGAGCCCCGACGACTCGCGCTACAGAAGAGAGGCGCAGTTCTACCAGAAGCTGGCCAACCGCAAGATCAAGTGCAAGCTGTGCCCGCGCGAGTGCATCGTAGGCGATAAAGAGCGGGGCTATTGCGGCGTGCGCGAAAATCGCGGCGGGACCTACTACACGCTGGTGCACTCGCGGGTGTGCGCGGCGCACATCGATCCCATTGAAAAGAAGCCGCTGTTTCACTACCTGCCCGGCACGCTGGCGTTCTCAGTGGCGACCGCGGGCTGCAACGTGGACTGCAAGTTCTGCCAGAACTGGGACATCTCCCAGTCGCGACCGGAGCAGGTTCCCGCGAATTACCTGCCGCCGCAGACGATTGCTGCGCTGGCGGCGCAAAACCACTGCCCAACGATCGCCTACACCTACAGCGAGCCGGCGGTCTTCAGCGAATTCCTGATGGACACCGCCGATGCCGGGCACCAGGCGGGCATTCGCAGCGTTGCCATCTCCAATGGCTATCTTCAGGACGAGGCGCTGCGGGCCGCGTACGGAAAGATGGACGCGGTCAAGATCGATCTGAAGGCATTTTCCCAAGGCTTCTATCGCGACGTGGTGGGGGGCGAGCTCAAGCCGGTTCTGGATTCGCTTGTGACGCTGCGCAAGATGAACAAGTGGACGGAGATTGTGTACCTGGTGGTGCCCACGCTCAACGACGGCGACCAGGAGTTTCGCAGCCTGGCAGGGTGGATCAGGACAAATCTGGGCGGGGAGGTTCCGCTGCACTTCACGCAGTTTCACCCCGACTATCTGCTGCGGAATTTGCCCATCACGCCGGTGTCCACGCTGGAGCGCGCCAAGGCGATCGCCGAAGGCGAAGGGCTGCACTACGTCTACATCGGCAATGTGCCTGGGCATCCCGGGCAGCACACGTACTGTCCGCGCTGCCGCAAGGTGCTTGTCGCGCGCACCGGATTCGAGGTGCGACAGATGCTCATTCGAAAAGGAGGCTGCCCTTTCTGCGGGCAGCGGATTCCGGGAGTGTGGCACTCCTGAAGGAAGGCACAGGTGCGGACATGAAACCGATTTCGAGATCCTGGAGATGGCTGCTTGCGGGCGTGGTCTTCGCGATAGCGATCGCTATTCCGCTGCTGGCTCCGACTGGTGCTGACAGCCAGAAGCTGCGCCCGGCCGGCGCAGCCGGGGGATTCTATCCCGCAGACCCGCAGGCGCTGACGGCGATGATGGATGGCTTCCTGTCGCAGGTATCGCTGCCTGCGATCGATGGGCAGATTCTGGCCGCGGTCGCGCCGCACGCGGGCTATCAGTACTCCGGCCCGGTGGCGGCGTATGCCTATGCTGCGCTCAAAGGCCAGCGGTATGCGCGGGTGGTGATCCTCGCTCCGTCGCACTATGAGGCTTTCGGGTTTACGTCTGTCTACGATGGCGGCGGCTACATCACGCCGCTGGGAACGGTTCCGGTGGATACGCGCTTCGCGCGGGATCTGGTCCACATGAGCTCCTCGATGCGGCTCTCGGAGCGCGGCCAGGCGGCCACAGCAGCGGGAGCCGAGCACGCCATCGAAGTGCAGCTTCCCTGGTTGCAGCATGTGCTGGGCAGCTTCACGCTGGTTCACATCGTGATGGGCGAGCAGAGCTATGAAAGCAGCCGCGCGCTGGGCCTGGCGCTGGCGCGCATGATTCAGCTCGAAGAGCAGAAGGACGCGACTGCACAGAAGCCGGCCGGGGGAACGCTGATCCTGGCCAGCTCCGACCTGTCGCACTACCACAGCTATGCAGATGCCGTACGGATGGATCATAAGACCCTGAACTCGCTCGAGGCGCGGGACCACTACACGATGACGCGCAACTTTGCGTCGGGAGTGTGGGAGGCGTGCGGCGGCGGACCGATTGTTGCCGCTATGATCGCCGCCGAGCAACTGGGCGCAAACCAGGCACGGGTGCTGCGGTATGCCAACAGCGGCGATGTGACCGGCGAGCGCACGCGGGTGGTGGGCTACAGCACCAGCGTCTTTCTGAAGGCGCCCGCGGAGAAAGCAGCCGAAGCGCCGTTTACCTTGAGCGACGCGCAGAAGAAGCAACTGTTGGCGCTGGCGCACCAATCGGTGGTGAGCGCGGTACGCAGCCGTTCGCCGCTTCGCGCTGCGGCCACCGGAGACCCGTCGCTCGATCAGGAGCGCGGGGCATTTGTCACGCTGAAGAGCGGTGGTGAACTGCGCGGCTGCGTCGGCTACAGCATGGCGGCGAAGCCGCTCTACGAAACTGTGGCGGATGCGGCCGCCTACGCGGCAGTGCACGATCCGCGCTTTTCTCCGGTAACGGAGAAGGAGCTGCAACAGCTCGAATATGAGATCTCGGTGCTGTCGCCGCTGACCCGGGTGACAAACATTCAGCAGATTGAACTGGGTCGGCATGGACTGTTGCTGAAGAGCGGCCACCGGGAGGGTCTGCTGCTGCCGCAGGTTCCCGTAGAGCAGCAGTGGGACCGCACGACCTTCCTGCAACAAACATGCTTCAAGGCAAGCATGACCAAAAACTGCTGGAAGAGCGAAGACACAGACATCTTCCGGTTCACCGCGCTGGTATTCAACGACCGCCCGCCGGCAGCGGAGTTGTCGCGCGTGGAAGAGACGCGCGCAGCGCCAGCACTGCCGCGGGAATGCAAGTTGCAGCGCTGAGCCAGGCGGCATTCCACAGGCCAAAGAGCGGAATCAAAAATCCCGTGAGCAGGAGCGCCGCCACGCATCCGCCGGCCAGGTCGAGGGCATAGAGCGTGGTCAGGCTCTTTGCGCCGCCGCGGAGCCAGAGCGCCGATGCCACCGGAAACAGGTAGCCGCCGGGGACTCCCGCCAGCAGCGCCATGACCGGAAAGAGCGCCTGGACGTGTAACAGAGCGCCGCTGGTCTGAAGGCAGTGCGCGAGCAGAGAGGCCAGCCCCAGCAGCAGCGGCGCAGCGGCGGCAAGAACCAGTTGAGTCGTCGCCAGCGCGCGAACGGCCGGCCAGCGCTCGTCGCGGATGCGCTCGCCGCGGATGCGCTCGCCGCGAATGCGCTTGAGGCCCAGCCAACTGCCGGCGGCGATCCCGGCCATGAACATGCCGATCATCAGGGCCAGTTCCCGGTAGACGTAGCCGAAGAGCGCCTGAAAGGTCAGCAGAAGAAGAATCTGGAGGGTCATGAGCGCGTAGCCGCCGGCCGTAACGCACCAGGCGGCCGAGATGCGCGCGCGGCTTCGCTGCATCGGCGCGATCGCAAACAAGAGAAGCAGGACAAGAGAAACCGCGAGGGCCGCGCCGAGCACTGTCCGGAAGCGAATGTTGCCGGCGGCCTGAAGCAGGCGCGCATAACGGTCGCCAAACTGCGCGCTCCACAGGACCGCGTTGAAGTAATAGGCAAGCGGATGGAAGTCAGTGTTGATGGCGTCGCCGGCTTGCCTGGTGAGCAGCGCGTGCATCTGCGCCATGCGGTCGGGCGCCATGCGGAAGGGCAGGAAGTACTCGCGGACATACAAAGTGGAAAGGCCGCGGTTCTTCAAGCGCGCGATGAGCAAGCCGGGGTCTTCCGTGAGGTCGGTTGGCGCGACGGCGGCAAAGAAGTGGATGGATGCGCCGGGAATCACAGCGACGCGGGGAAAGACTTCTTCGAGCGTGCGGTGGATGCAGCGCAGGAATGCGGCCATCGACGGGCTGAGAGCTTCCTCCGATGCGCTCAACTGAAGTGCCAGGAGTCCGCCGGGGTTGAGGTGTTCGCGAGCGATGCGAAAGAACTCCGCCGTGTAGAAGCGATTGAGCTGCGCACTGGAGGGATCGGGAGCAGCGACGAGGATGACGTCGTATTGCCGCCCGGTGGTTTGGAGGTAGGGTCGGCCGTCGAGCGAATGGATTTGGACGCGAGGATCGGAGAAGGCCTGCGCGGCTTCGGCGGGAAAGAACTGCCGGTACATGGCCAGAAGGGCAGGGTCGAGCTCGACGTAGTCCAGAGAGCGGATGCTGGGATGCTTCAGGGCCTCGGCGATGCTGCCGTTCATGCCTCCGCCGATGAGGAGGACGCTGCGCGGGGCCGGGTGTTCGAGCAGTGCGTAGTGGATGGATTCTTCGGCCGCCGCAGGGTCGGGCACGTTGGCCAGAATCGAGCCGTTGTCGTAGATGCTGCGCAGGCCGCCTGTGCCGATCACGGAGAGGCGGCCATAGGGGGATTCGCGCGAGGCGATCAGGTCAAATCCGGGCCAAAGGCGCTGGAGCGTGGCTCTTTCGAAATGCGGCGACCCATCGAGGAGAAGCGGAACGGCGAGTGCGGCCATGGCCGCAGCGGCAACGGCTCTCCACCACCGAGACCGGAAAAGCAGGCTGACGCTGGTGAAGACGCACAGCAGG
>DAIDLI010000183.1 GCA_027449545.1 Acidobacteriaceae bacterium
GTTCGCGACAGCAAAGCTTTTCCCGGGACGGATATCTTTCTCTCTGCTGGCCCCGGAGAACTAAAGAACCTGCAACTCGAAGGCAACCTGCTCAAGAATGCGCGGGTTGCGCAGGAGGAGAAGCCGAACCCGGATAAGAACCAGCTCCCGGAACAGCGTTCCGACCGCTGAGGGCGCCGGACCGATCCAAGAGTTCGGTGGCAGAGATTCAGTCCATTGCGGCGCTCTTCAAAGAAGGAGGAGATTCTATGGGTTATCGCACAGTGGGGTTCTGGATGGTGCTGGCTTTGGCGATCGCACCGGCAATCGCTTCCGCAAGTAGCATGGGAAAGATCAGGAACGATAAAGTCTTGACCGTCGAGGTCACTCTCGCCCCTGGCGAGTCCGAGATCATTCCCCAAAATCACCCGAGCATGGTCGTTTTCATGACGCCAGGCACCGAGGAGCTGACGCGCGCAGATGGCACAAAGCAGCGGGAAGAGGTCAAGGAGGGCGAGACGGTCTTTCAGGCGGCTCATTCGGGATCCGTCATGAACGCAGGTGCAACGCCACTGCGCTACGCGCGCGTTGCGTTCCTCACTGCCGGCAAGGACGTGACCTGGGGAAGGACCGGTATGCCGCCCAATTACACGGTACTCCTCGAAAACCGGTACGCGCGCGCCTACGACATCAAGATTGCAGCTCATGAATACGAGCAGCGGCATACCCATCACGCTCGGGTGGTCATTTCGCTCCAGGGCGCAACGCTTGAACACCTTCTCCCCAATGGGCAAAAGCAGCCCTCCACCCTCAAAACCGGCGAGATCGTCTGGCGGCCGGGCGCTACCCACGTCGGCCACAATCTTGGTGACACCAATCTCTGGGTGATTGCCATCGAGCCGAAGTAAGAAAGGACGCCGGCCATGAAGAGATCAGTTACCAGCGCCACCGCAACGGTTCTCTGCTTTGGCCTTTTCGCGATTCTTTCCGCCGCTCAGGAATCGCCCGTTCAGGCCGCAGGTTCGGGGCGATCGCTCTTCAACGTGGTCGACTACGGCGCCAAGAACGATGGCAGCGCCCTTGCTACGGATGCCTTTCGTAAGGCGATCGCGGCCGCAAAGGCTGCTGGGGGCGGAACCATCTATGTTCCCCCGGGCAGATATAAGAGTGGTCCCATCGAGTTGTTCAGCAACATGACGCTGGATATCGATGCGGGAGCAACCGTTGATTTTCCGGTGGCGCCGATCCCATTTGAGAAGGTTCGCTATCTCGGAGTCGAAGCACTCGGGCCGGAGCCTTTGATTCAAGGACGCAACGTGGAGAACGTGACCGTGACAGGCCGCGGCATCCTCACTACCGGCCGCTATGCAGATTGGGGAAAGGCCTACGGACCTCCGCCGGTTATTCCGAGTCACTCCGATAATGCCAACGGCCCGCACTGGGCCCGCGTACTGCAGTTGATCGAAGCCCGCAAGCCTGTAACCGACAAGGAAGCGCGTGAAGCCGCAGCCGAACTCCGCCCGGATTTCATCTGCTTCAGCAATTCGAAAAATATTCTTGTCGAGAATATCCGGATTGTCGGCGCGCCGATGTTCGTTGTGCATCTCCTCTACTCTGAGTACGCCACGGTGCGCAATATCATGGTCGAGGCAAACCCGGGGCCGCACGCCAATGGGATCGTGGTCGACTCCAGCCGCTTCGTCCGGATCTCCGACGATTTCATTGATACCGGCGATGATGGCATCGTCATTAAATCAGGCAAAGACGCAGACGGACTCCGCGTCAATCGCCCGGCAGAGGATGTGACCATCACCAACTGCACCGTACATCATGCGCACGGGGCCGTCGTCATCGGCAGCGAAACCTCGGGAAGCATCCGCAATATCGCGGCCAGCAACATCACCGCCATCGATACCGAGAACGGTATCCGCATCAAGAGCCGTCGCGGGCGCGGCGGAGTTGTCGAAGATCTACGCTTCGATAACTTCACGATGGAGAGGGTCGGAACTGGAATCGTGGTTACCAGCTACTACACAATGGGCGGCGAGGGAGCCACAACCGCCGAGCCTGCCTCCCGCCGCACCCCGGTCTTTCGCAATATCGGCATCAGCAACGTCACCATTACGCAGGCTCGGCGTCGGGCTGTCGATATTGAAGGGCTCCCCGAGATGCACATCGACGGATTGCGACTGACGGATATTGTCGCTTCGGGAAGCACTGGACTTCTTGCCACATACACGAATGCGCTCGAGTTGCACCACGTCGAGGTGAACGCCGACAAGGGACCAGAATTCAAGGTTGACCATGCCGGGAATCTGCTGCTGGACGACATCAGTTCCAGCCAGCCACTCGCCGGCGAACCGGTGGTGCGGCTCACCACAAGTCCAGGCGCGATCCTGCGCGACAGCCGCGCATTCCCAGGAACCGGCTCCTTTCTTTCCGTGGGAAAGGGAGAACTGAAATCGGTGCATCTGTTCGGAAATCTGCTCGAGAACGCCAAGACGCCGGCAGTGGAGCAGTAACGGTGCCGGAGATCTCCGCGGATCACGACGCGCCCACATCCGGCGTGGAGAAGGATCAGGCACGCGCCGTGTCCACCCGCAGCACCGTCATGTCGTCCCGACAAGGGACCATCGTTCTCCTGCTGGTGGTCTCCGTCATCATCAATTACGTCGATCGCAGCAACCTGTCCATCGCCGCTCCGCTGGTTCAGCGGCAGTTCTCGCTGATTCCTTTGCAGATCGGCACTCTGCTCTCCGCCTTCTTCTGGACCTATGCGCTGATGCAGATCACCGGGATCGCGGGCTGGCTTTCCGACCGCCTTCCAGTGGGATGGGTGATGCTCGGCGGTTACGCGCTGTGGTCCTGCGCCACCATCCTGACCGGCCTCAGCTCCAGTTTCGCCACGCTGTTCATGTCGCTGTTGCTGCTGGGCATCGGCGAGTCGGTGGCCTATCCCTGCTATTCCCGCATCTTCGCCGAACTTCCGCAGCAGAAGCGCGGCCAGGCCAATGCCTTCATCGATGCGGGGACCAAGCTGGGGCCGGCTGCGGGCGCATTCGTCGGCGGCCTCATTCTGGTGCATGTAGGCTGGAGGATGCTGTTTCTCCTATTGGGCGCCGGCGGGCTACTGTGGATTCTTCCCTGGCTGCGCGTCATGCCGCGGCCTCGCCCCCATGGGCATTCTGACGGCACTCCGGTGCTTCCTTCCTTCGGCCGGCTCCTGCGCATGCGATCGGCATGGGGAACGTTCCTGGGACATTTTTGCGGCAATTATTTTTTCTACTTCCTGCTCTCCTGGCTGCCCATCTATTTCGTCCGCGAAGAGAAGATGTCGGTTGCTGCGATGTCGCGGGCCGCCTCAGGCGTCTACCTGCTGATCGCGCTCTCTACCATTACCGCCGGCTGGGTATCCGATCGTTTGATTGCAGCGGGACTTTCGCCTACCCGCGTCCGCCGCACCATTGTTGTTAGCGGTCTGTTGGTGGCCTCAAGCCTGGCGGCGCTGGCCTTTATTCACAGCAGCCCCATCCTGGCGCGTACCGTGATGATCGTCGCCTCCATCGGCTATGGCATACAGGCCTCCAACCACTGGGCGATCAGCCAGACTCTGGCCGGACCGCTTATGGCGGGTCGCTGGACCAGTCTCCAAAACGGTATTGCCAATCTAGCCGGTATCGTGGCACCCTGGCTCGCCGGGTTCATCGTGCAGCTCACCGGGACTTCGCGCCTGACGTTTCTGGCCGCTGGAGTCGTTGCACTGGCTGGGTCCGTGATTTGGGCGACCCTGGTGCCGCGTGTGGAGCCGATTGCCTGGGAATCAGGCTCAGCTTAGCGCGGAATCAGGCCTCATGCTCCAACGGAGCGGCTTCGATCTCGGCTGCGGAACGTCCGCTTTGGGTCTGCGAGGAGATCACCAGCGCAACGGCGCAGATCACCATCACCATACCCACGTACTCGGTCGTCCGCAGATGCTCTCCGAGAATGAGAGCGCCCAGAATCACGGCGATCACTGGATTAACAAAAGCATAGGTGGCGACCTTGGCCACCGGGACGTGATGGAGCAGCCAGATGTAACAACTGAAGCCAAGCAGCGATCCGAACAGGACCAGATAGCCGATCGCGCCGATGCTCTTCATGTTCCATACCGCATGCGGCCATTGGCCGCTGAGTGTCGCGATAGAAAGATTGCAGAGGGCGGCCGCCAGCATCTCCCAACCCGCGGCGACCAGCGGGTCCACCGGTAGCTGCGAACGCCGGAACAATACCGATCCACCGGCAAAGCTCAGCGCACCCAGCAGAACCACAACCGCCGCAATCAGTTGGATGGACACGCCGTGATGGCTTATCGCAGAAGCAGCACGAATACTCGGCCAGAGCAACGCAGCCAGCGCCAGCAGCCCCAGGAACAATCCGAAGACGCCGCGCGCGCGAAGCCGCTCTCCGCCGGGCAACAGCCGCTCAATCAGGGCCACGTAGAGAGGCATCACCGCCACCAGCAGAGCGGCCAGGCCGCTGGCCACGTACTGCTCGCTCCAGACCAGGCCGATATTCCCGCCAAAGAGCAGCAGGATACCGATGAGAGCAAGCCGAGCCATGATACCGCGGCTGTAGACGAGCTGCTTCCCTCGAATCGCGCAGAAGGAAAGCATGAGGAAGGCCCCGGCCAGCATGCGGGTTCCCGCCAGAATCGTGGCCGGGAGCAGGTGCACGCCGACGCTCATCGCCGTATACGTGGCGCCCCAACAGAGGTAGACGCTGGCGAAAGCGAGAACGATGAGAACGCGCGCGGGAGGTTTTCCGGACATGGGCGAAGCCGACACATTCCATCGTATCGTTCATCCCGCCCGGTTCGCCTTCCCCATGCCGCCCTCCGGCTGGGGTTACATCGTATGTTACCAGGGAAGCTACTGCACTTCGCCTACATAGACGCCGAACGGCGCCAGCTCGATGCGATCAACGGATTGCGGCTCGCTGCCTCCCGGCGAAATCAACAGCTTGTGCAAATGAGCGTGCGCCGATAGATGGCCATCCGCAGCCAAGTTCACGGTCTGCGGCTGAGCGGTGAAGTTGGCACTCACCACCACCGCCGGCGCACCGGGAGCCTGCCGCATCCAGCTCAGAACCTTATCGTTGCTTATATCCAGCATCACGTTGTCGCCATGTTGCATCGCCGGATTCGTCTTCTTGAGCTGAATCAGCTCGCGATACCAGGCGAGCATCGAAGTGGGATCGTGCTGCTCGTCCTGTACATTCATGGTCGCGGCTGTGGGCGGTACCGGCAGCCAGGGCTTGCCGCTCGTGAAGCCGGCGTTCGCACTCGTGTTCCACTGCATCGGGGTACGTTCGCCGTCGCGGCCCTTCTGCTTGGGCCATCCGGTGATCCCAATCGGGTCCTTCACGTCCGCCTTGCGCGTGGGCGGCGTCGTCTTCATACCGATTTCGTCGCCGTAGTAAAACAGCGCCGTACCGCGACTCGCGAACAGAACTGTCGAAATGACGCGCTGGATCGCCAGGTTGTGAACACCGTCTCCGTAACGCAGGTCGAGGCGCGGATTGTCATGGTTGTCAAAGACCAGCAGTGGCGTATTCCTGCCGATCTTCGTCTCCGCATCGGTCAGCTTGGCGCGAAAGGCCGCCACATCGAGTTTGTTGATAAAGCCCAACTGCGTGTCCATGGGTAGCTCGAACTCGGGGTGGGCCGGCGTGCCATACATCTTGCGCAGTTCCCCAATGTTCCGCAGATAGGTCTCGCCAATCAGCACCCGGGTGCCGGGAAAGCTGGCTGAATCGAACGTGTCCATGTGCGCGCGCATCTCCTGCATCACGGTGTGCACGCCGGGCAGATTGTTGGTCTTCGAATCGTCGAGTACCGGATCGCCGAATGCGTTGATCAGGGGCTTGCCATCCTTGCCCTTGATCACGGTTTCGTCGGCCAGGCTGGGATCCTCGAACAGATTGGTGATGGCGTCGAAGCGGAAGCCGCCCACCCCACGCTCCAGCCAGAAGCTGATGATGTCCTTAAAGGCCTGATGCACCGCGGCGTTGTTCCAGTTCAGGTCGGGCTGCTGAATGTAGAACGCGTGATAGTAGTACTGGCGCGTTTTGGGGTCCCACTGCCACGCCGAGTGGCCGAAATCCGACTCCCAGTTATTCGGCGGCTGACCTGGGCTGGTGGCGGTCTCGCCTTTGCCGTCGTGCCACACATACCAGTTGCGGTACGGATTCGTGCGCGAGGAACGGGACTGGAGGAACCAAGGGTGCTGATCGCTGGTGTGGTTCATCACCATATCCATGATTACGCGAATGTGATGCCGCCCCGCCTCCTTCACCAGACGGTTGAAATCGGCCATGGTGCCGTACTGCGGATCGATGGCGCGATAGTCGGAGATGTCGTAGCCGAAATCCACCTGCGGCGACGGGTAGACCGGGGTGAGCCAGATGGCGTCCACGCCCAGTTTTTGCAGGTAGTCGAGATGCTCCGTGATGCCGTTCAGATCGCCGATGCCGTCGCCATTCGTATCCTGAAAGCTGCGCGGGTAGATCTCGTAGATGACCGCGTTCTTCCACCAGTTCCGTTCACGCGCGGCCTTCTGTGCCTGCGACTCCGTAGACTGCGCGCTCGCGATCATCCCACCACACGTCAGGCTCAGCGCCAGCGCGCACATTGCAATTCGTTTCAGGTGCATGAAGGATCTCCCGGAGGCTCGAGCCCGCCAAATGGTGAGGATTGGAGAAGCGGTTCTGGAGCCAAGCTATCACAGGACCACAACGCGCGGCCAGAAGCGGGCCACCGCAGGAGTTGCCGCGATCTCTTTGCGTTGCTGTCCTCGCTTTCAATTGGAGTAGGGAATGCCCGGCGATATTCGATTCAAAATACTGTTTTTACCCACCATGCGCACGTACAGGGTATGAGTGCCGGCTGCCAATTTGGTCAGATCGAAGCTTCCACTCGCCCCGGGCGTTTCTGTAACGAGCAATCTCAGATGCGTTCCATCGTCTGAATCATAGATTTCGATGTCCGCGACAGTCGTCAGACTGGCGAGAGCGCTGTTGGTGGGGTTGAGCGCCCAGGAGAGGGTTTGGCCACTCACCGATCCGCTCACTCTGTAGCAGTTGTCGATACCGCTCTCGATCTCGGTACCCTCGTTGTAATCGTTCCACGTCGCAATTTGCAGGTAAGGCAGCGCTGCATTGCTATGGAGGCGATTGCTTTCAGTGAGCGACTGGATCCAGGTCTGGCCGCAGAACTGGTCCATGATGCGGTTCTGGCCCCATCTTGCAAGCGAACTGTTGAAGCCTTTGAACGCGCCTCCCCACACCTGTTCACCCTGGTATTGCTGGGCGATTGTGAAGAAGTTATCGAGCGTACCGCCGCTCGACGCCGGCGAGATATTGGTGATCCCCTGATCCGTTGCGGGATTGGTGCCGGCCGGCTGCAGCCAGTAGAACGAGCCTGCGGAGTCCTGGTGCGAAAAGCCCCCGCCGTCCTCGAACACGACCAGCGGAACTCCATTGTTGGCGCTGTATGGCTGCGCGCTTGCGCCAGGAATCACGCAGTTCTGTGGCAGGTCCTCGTTCCACTGCTGGATATAGGTCCAAACGTCCGCCCAGGAAGGCGCGGGGCCCCACGAGGGAATCACGCCTTCGTCGGGAAACATCTGCACCACGGGCCGCCCATTCACTTTGAAGTACGCGTCATTGCCGAAGTGCTTCCCGTTCATGTAGCACATATCGTTCTTGATGTGTGCAATCACACAATTCTCATACGCGGCCCCCGTCTGCCCGGAGCAACTGGCCCCGCTGGTTCCCGGTATCCCGGTGGAAGTTACGTTGTAGGCCATGGAAGGACCGTCGTACATGATCACGTACATGGGATCGCAGTCTTGTGGCCCGCTGCAATGGTTTGCGTCCACGTAGGCCTGAAACTTCAACGTAGCAGCGTCGGGACTGGTGCCCGCGCCCTCCCAGGTCATCACCGCACCGTCGATGTGCCGCCGGATCAGGTCTTCAGCCTGGGCGGCCACGGTATTTGCGTCGTTCGAGTCGTAGCCGGTGCTGACGTTGTTATCGCAGTAGGCGTTGCCGGCCTGCACACAAAAGCCCAGCATGAAATTGGCAAAGATCTTGGTTCCTGCCCCCTGGTTCAGGTAAGCGTGCGGGTCGTCTGTCGAAACATTCCCGGCCGGGGCATCGAAGACCGGCGTCGCCACGCCCGTCCGCGTGTCCGTCTGGCCGGCAAAGGCTGTCTGGCATTGCGCCGGCAGCGGACCACCGGCCGGACATGCCGCCGTGTTGTTCGCGGTCAACGAGGCCAGCGTGATCTGCGGCGTACCCGATGCGCCGCCGTTCCCGCCTGTCCCGGTTGAGCCAGTATTTCCGCCCGTGCTCGTCGAACTAGCAGCGTTTGACGCCCCGCTGCAAGCGATCGTGACCACCAACATGGAAGCAACCAAGGCGATCTTCGCGCCGGTCTTGCAAGTCATGCTTATCTTCCTCAAGCGGTGCCGCTGACGCAGCACCGCTCGTTTGTCACACCTTTCTGAAAATTTCTCCGAGCGCCAACGCTGCGGGCTTGGGCTCGCCGTCGTAGTCCAGAAGCGATGCATTGCTCGTGCAGGGAAAGCAATCGTGGCCCATCCAGACAATGATTCCACCTGAGGCCGGAAAGCGCGCCTGCACCTTGGACAGAGCAAGCACCAGGGCCTCGCTCTGACGCTGCTGGGTCCAGGCAACAAACTCCTCGAGCGATGCCGGTTCCCTGCCCTTCTCTTCAGCAAACTTGGGCCAATCGATCCACCACGGCTGCCGATTCCACAAGGGATTGCTGTGGGTTCCAGGTGTCAGGGGCAGGCCGCCGCTGTACTTGCGAATCATAGCGGCCGGGCTTGCCGAGGGCGCGCCCATTTCGGAGTGGAACATGGCGTCATCGTGCTCCCACAGCTTACGCCATGCGCCGTTCACCGGTCCGTCGAGGTTCCACGGCCCATGTACGTCCCAGTGCCCGTTTTTGCCGCAACTCTCGAGCGTGAAGCCACCGATGGGCCCATACGGGCTGGTCGGCAAAAACGAACGTCCCGGATCGTTCTGCCGCACCACCTCGGCCAGACGCACAATCATCGGCTGCTGCGCGATAGTCAACGTGGGGGCCGCGCTCACATGGCCGGCCAGATTGTCCTCCAACTCATTGCCGCCGCACCATGTCGCCAGGCAGGCACGATGCTGCAACCGCCCGATGTAGGATTCGGCAATCTGCGCCATGGCGCGGATCGATTCCTCGTCGCACGGCGGGCAGTTGTCCATGCCCGAGCTCGACATGGGAAACTCCTGCCACACCAGCAGGCCCTTTTCATCGCAGAGATCGTAGAGCCAATCGCGCTCGGGGAAACCGCCGCCCCATACGCGCAATACGTTGACTCCAATTGAGCGATAGACGCCCATGCGCTTGCGATAGTCTTCTTCGCGCAGGTCAGCAAAGTTGGGGCGGATGGGCGTCCAGTTCACGCCGAAGAGAAACACCGCCTTCCCGTTCACCGTGCAGAGGTACGGATGAGCATTCTCCGGGGCGCCCTCGGTGCGCTTCCATTCGATGTGGCGGAAGCCCACGCGCAGTTGCTTCGCATCGAGCAGCTTGCCCTCGCTGTCCACGAGCCGTACCTCCAGCGAGTACAGCTTTTGCAGGCCCATTCCGTTGGGCCACCACAGCTCGACGGGCAGCTTGTCCCATGCGATTTCAGACGGATCGCCGCCGATTGCGACCTCCTGCTCGCGCACTACGCGATCCCCGTCGCTGAGCACCACGCGAAGGTTCTTTCCACCCTTCGCCACAATGCGCATGCGCAGATTGCCGAGCGTGGAGCCGGGCGCCACGTCGGCCACGCACTGAACGCTCTCGAGCTCGGCCTCGTGAACCGCTTCCAGTGTGACCGCATCCCAGATGCCCGTTTGCACCACGCGCACGGTCCAATCCCAGGTGTAGTTGAAGCGCGGCTTCCATTGTTTCATCCTGGAGGTATAGCCGAACTGCCCCAGCCAGCGCGGCGGCGGCTGAAACCAGATCTGTAGCAGGTTTCCGGAGGGTTTGAGGAACGGCTTCAGATCCACGACGCAGGGCACAAAGCTATTGGCGAACTCGCACACCTTTTGACCGTTGATCAGCACCTGGCCGGAGTAGTCGAGGCCCGCACAGCGCAGGCGCAACTGCTTGCCTTCGCGCAGCCACTCATCGGGGAGGTGCGCCTGGTAAATCCAGTCGCGGTTTTCAACCCATTCAGCTTCCCGATAGTTGAGACCGATATTCCAGTCGCGCAGAATTCCGGCATTGAGCAGGGCCTGCTGTACCGAGCCGGGCACCGGAGCGTCAATCGGCCCGACCTCGGCTTCTTCGGCTTTCACGCCGTTCAAATCGCTAATCTTGTCAAAGCTCCACAGGTACGGAATGAATCCGGAGAGCTGCCATTTGAGCGTGCTCAGATCGTAGGCGGTTTTGGATCCTGGAGAAACCTCGGCATTTCTCTTGTCCTTGAGGGCGTTTGCTGCCCCAGGCATGCCCACGGCAATCGCCGTCACACTCGCCATCTGCAAAAAGTCGCGTCGCGTTACATCATCCAAGATTGACATTCGTCCTGCCCAGTTCTCTGCTGATACTGCTGTTGGCTGGCGATCGGACACACTAGTCGCTATCGGCGCATCCTTGCCGTTGCGAGCGCCGCGAGGGTGCCATGATTACCTTGTTTTCAGAAGTGAGCTGACCGGCGCCGGCACATCGCGACCCTTTACCGGTCAGCTCGCAGGCTGCCTTACCACACCGTCAGGCTGTAATTGTCGTAGTAGACGGAGTTCGATGTGGCGGAAGCGTTGTTGTCGATCTGCTGCTCTACATTGATGGCTTCACCCGACGAATACGATTTTCCAGAGTAGGAGTTACCCAGCTTCTGGTAGACCGTCACGCCATCGACGACCAGGGTCTCGTACGTGTACATGTGCGCGGCGTAGTTCATGATTCCGTAGAGCTGGAAGTGGTGCCACTGGTTGGTTTGGGTCAGCAGCGTGCAGGGGTAGGTTGGAACCGTGACGGATCCGCCCTGCGTCGTCCATTGTCCGTGCGCCATATCCCAGAAGCGCCAGTCGCCGCTAGCCGAGTCGCACTGCATAGACATGAAGTACTCGTAGCTGCCGTCGTAGACATCGGGATCGAACTCGAGCGCCTGGAGGGCGGTGGTGGCGGAAGGGATGTAGAACCAGACGTCGTCGAGGAAGTTCGACACGGAGGTGCAGCCGGCGGTGGGACACGGAGGCTTCAGATAGCCCAGCGTGTTGAAGGCCGGCCCCGTCGAAGTCTCCTCCAGCGATGCGCCTGTGAGCGTAGGAGCGTTGGTGGCTGCCTGGGTGATGGTGCTGCTTCCGCTGCCCGCCGAGCCGGAGCAGGAGCCGTTGCAGATCTGCCATTTCCCGTTGCTGCCAGTCGCCGATTGCAGGTTGCTGTAGACCGTGGCGCTGGAGGGAGGCGTGGGCAGCGGCGAAGCCACTACGTTGACCGTTACCGCAGTCGATTTGGGCGTGTAGCCCTCTTTGGCGCCCGGCCATACATTCACTGCGATCAGGTGTGATCCGGGCGTAAGGCCAGTAATCAGGCCCACCCAGTTCTCCGTCGAGGTGTAGGCGTTGGGGGCGGGGGTGGTTACCCCGTTGGGGTCCACCTGATTCCCGTCGACGTAAACGTGAAACCCGTTGATGGTGTCGGGGGCTGTGGCCATCACCGCAAGAGGCACATCGCCGTCGTAGGTTGCGCCGTCGACCGGGAGGTTCAGGCACACTTGGAAGGTCGTGCCATCCCCGCATTGCGTGGTTCCGCCGCCACTGGTAATGGTGGCATTGCTGGTTCCGCCGCCGGTACTGGCGGCCGGTCCCGAACCGGTCAGCGCCACCGGGTAGCCTTTGCCGTTGCATGCGGCCAAGCCCATGAGAAGCAAGCTCGTCATCGCGAGCGTCGCGCCTGTCTTGATACTCATCATTCGAATCCTCCTGCAAGCTGCCGCTCTCCTGCGGCGCTTTCGCGGTCGCGCTCCGCAGTGACGCGGCGCTTCCGCCTGGCAATCCTGGGAACCGGCAGGTGGACGCAAACTCAGCAACAGTCTGCGTCCCACCCGTCCGGAGGTGCGCTAGAAATCAATCCGCAGTGTGGCCTGCCCCTGACGCTGCCCGCCGCCGGGGTGCGGACTGGTGACCCGCCCGTAGGCTCCGTCGTTGATGTTCATGTCGACGGCCCACGGGATGTACCAGCGGTTCAGCGGATTGAAGTAGTCAACCCGGAAGATGACCTTGGCCCGCTCCGTCGCCGAGAACTCCTTCATCATGCCTACCTGCTCGTTCGCGTAGACGGGATCGCGGAATTCCCCATAACTGGCCTTTGAGGTTCCAGGAATGAACTGCCACTGCGGTGAGTTGATTGAAAAGCCCGCCGCTACCGCGGGATCCATGAACGCTCCGTTGTTCTGGATGATCGTGGGAGCCGCTGCCGCACTGGCGCCCGCCTCCACCCACTTCTTGATGGTGTGGGTGTAGTTGCCATTCAGCTTGATGGGTGTGGTTGCAATGCGGCTGGCCATGTTGCCATTGCCGAAGGGATTGCCATACGCGCTCACGCCGTGTGGCGAGCCGCTGCCGTAGTAGAGTCCCCAGCTCAGCTTCCAGCCGCCGATCAACTCGCCGGTCAGGTGCTGATTGTTGAACCAGCGCCTCCCAAGGCCGACCGGCAAATCGTACGTGCCGGCGATATTGGTCAGCCACACCGGACCGGTGGGAGCGAAGGCTGTCGACGGGTTATAAGGATCGACCGCTTTGCCGGTCGCGCCTTCCCATCCCTCCAGATCGCCGGCATTGGTGATCTCGCGCTGCAAAGTGAAGGCCGACAGCAACGAAAGGCCGCCCGAGTAGCGCTTGTCGATCTCCGTCTGCCAGGCGTTGTAGCTCATCTCGCCGAAGCTTTCGTAGTTGTTGTAGATGCCGGTGTACTGCGGGAAGGGCTTCAGCGCCTGGGCAACCGTGGCGCTCGATCCCATGAGCTGCGCGAAGTTTGCGAATGGCGCGGAGATGCCAGCATTGAGGGCGGCTTGCGACGTGATACCGTCCTTCAGCATATTGCCGTAATGCTGGGGCGTTCCCTCCGGGAGCAGGTTCATATCCTGCGGCGTGCTCGCCATGTGAACGCCGCGCTGGCCGATGTAACTGGAACGGATGAACCAGTTGTGCGGCAGGGTGCGCTGGATGCCGAAGTTCCACAGGAAATAGTAGGGATTGCGACCCGCCACTTCGGGATCGAAGTAGCCGACGCTCTGACCGGCCAGGGCCGTGTTCTTGAAGGGCGCCGGCGGCGGGAAGTTCAGCTTGGCGGTATCCCAGTTGCCGAACCCGGGCACGTTGGTTCCGGTGCCGTTGATGTAGTTCGCGACACCAAACGCGTTTCCGTCGTTGTTATAGCCCAGCGAGTTTTCGAAGCTGTTGGTCTGCTGCCAGAGCACCGAGGCTCCGCCGCCGATCACGGTCTGGTGGTTGACTGCGTAAGAGAAGCCGAAGCGAGGTCCCACTTCGCCCCAGTGGATGGCGGCGCGGTTGAAACCGGCGCAGTCGGTGGTGCACATGCCATAGTGCGTCAGCACGCCCGGCTGCCCGCTGGCCGCCGCATTGGCCACCAGCAAGGACTTGGGAGTGACGAAATCCTCTTTGCCGTTGTTGGTCGACAGCGGTACCTGGATATCCCAGCGCAGCCCATAGTTCAGGGTCAGCTTGGGCGTGTACTTGAAGGCGTCCTGAATGTAGAAGCCCCAGGAAGAGTACTTGATGTTGGTCGAGGGAGAGTAGGAGAGGCCTGCATTATCGGCTTCGCCAATCATGAAGCTGGCGAACGGGCTGCCTGCATACGGATTCAGACTTGGACCGCTGGCGCCGTTCACATAGTTGTCGGTGGTAGCGCCCAGAAAGGCGAACGTTCCGGCGCAGTTGCCGCAGTTGAAGCCATACTGCATGTACATCATGCCCTGGCCGCCGAAAGTGAAGTTGTGCCGGGCCTTCGTCCAGTCCAGATCGGCATGGTAGGCGTAGTAGGGCCGCTTGAGATCCCAGCCCAGGATGCCCGAGCCCTTGCCGAAGTTCTGCGGCTGATCGATGCCGCTGAAGGTAATGGTCGGGAAGCCGGTGGCCGGCGCACCTGTGAAGTTCTGCGCAGGGATGGTCATGCTCGATTCCAGTCCCTTGCGGACATAGTTGTAGTCGAAGGGGATCGAGGCTCCGGCCGTGAAGATCAGCGAGGGATGAATCGCCCAAACATAGTTTCCATACACAAAGCCACTGGGCCAATCCTGCTCGAGCAGATCGCTCAGCGGATTGGTGCTGCCTGGGCCGCCGAAGATCGGCGCTCCGTTATAGGCGGCGATCTGCGGGCTGGGTGACTGCGTGATGGCCACATTCATGCTCTTGGTGTCGCTGAAGTGCTCGTCGAGCGAGAGCCCCCAGCGGTGCGTGCTCTGGTGAATCGGAACGTTGTAGTAGTAGTTGTCCTGTAGGTTGCCGGGACCTTTGCCGGTGGTGTTGGGGTCAGGCAGGTACTTGATCAGCGCCAGCGCCGTCGCGCTCATGTCGCTCTGGCAGATCACGTTTGCATTGCCATCGCACGAAAACTGGGTGGGGTTGTTGGGATCGCCGCCCAGAGCGGGGATGGTGTTGTAGATCGGCGCCTGCACCACATTGGCGTTGGCGTCGTAGGTCATCAAGCCACTGAAATCGCCCTGCTTCATGGCCTTGGTGGGCACCGTCGTGTATCCGGAGGATTGGCCGCCGGTGGCCTGGTTGTTCTGCGTAAATCCTTCCCAGGAGAAGAAGAAGAAGGTCTTGTCGTGCCCGTTGTAGACCTTGGGGATCCAGACCGGCCCGCCCACCGAGAAGCCGTAATCGTTCTCGTGATCGGGTGGCACCGGGAGCGGCGCCGGATTGAACGGCCCGCGCGAGTCGAAGAAATTGTTGCGATTGATCTCAAACGCGCTGCCGTGCAGCTCGTTTGTCCCGAACTTGGTCTGGAAATCCACCGCGCCGATCGCCCAGCCGTCCTGCGCGTCCATGGAGGTGGTATCCACGTGGACTTCGTTCACGAAGTCGTAGGGCGGGGTCATAGTGGCGTTGGAGTTCTGCGGCAGGCCGTTGAAGTAATTGAACTCGGCGCCGTTGGGGGAACCGCCGATCCAACCGTACCCGTAGTTGTCGAACCGGACGCCGGGGATGTTGCTCAAGGCCACGGTCCGGATATCGCGCATGCCGCCATTCACCTTCAGCGGCATATCGTTGAGGATCTGCGGCTCGATGGTGGTGCCGATGTCCGGCGTCTGGGTCAACAGCGGCGTGGCCGCGGCACTGACCTCGACCGTTGCCGAGGCTGAGCCCGGCTTCAGGCTCGCCATCAGCGCGGCGGTCGCTCCAATATCGACGCGAAAGTCTTTCTGCACAAACCGCTCGAACCCGGTCGCTTGGACGGTAATCACGTAGCTCCCCGGAATCACGTTCACCAGCAGGAAGGTTCCTGCCGATCCGGTCGTCGATGTATAGGTGACCCCAGAGCTGGGCATCACCACCACGACCTTGGCCCCGGGGATCACCGCACCCGTGGTGTCGGTAATCGTGCCGTTGATGCCGCCTAATTGCTGAGCATGGAGATGTTGAAATGCCGGGGCCGCCAGCAGAAAGAGCAGCACCCACAGCCAAGCGCCAGACCACTTCCGCAGCGGTTCGAGCTCGGCACTTTTGCCTGATTGTTTCCTAAACCACGTCACTTGCAGCCTCCAAAGCATTCGGAGAGATCTCCGCGCAGACAGCGCCCACTTTCGGCTTGGGGAATCTGACGAACGACTTGCCTGGTCGCCGGAAACCCTTGCGTCTGAGGAATCTTGAGCGAGTCTCGAAGATAACCGTCTCGCCGCCAAGGGCTTAGCGCTGAGAAAACTCGGTGAAATCTTGGTTTTCACCTTCTCTATTTAGCTCTAGGTTAGAGATAGTCCCCGCAAATATGAACGGGATGTGATTTAAATCACCACACGACACTCCGAAACCACACAATCTTTTTGTCGAATCTGCTGGTTATCGTGAGCGCATACGGCCGATCGTCTTCGGAGCTCCGATACGTGTCTATCAGCGAAGCTGCGGTGGCAAGACAGATTGGCCGAAGACCGCGTTCCGCATCGTGACACGGCATCCTTCCAAGCCACGCGAATGCAGGAGGTGAAGTGGGATGTATATAATTGTCTTTCCGGTATGACTGCCCCAGGGAAAACGCCTGGCGCGCCCGACGGCGCCGCGCCAGCATCCGAGGTCCGTAACGATCCCCGCTGGCATCTTGTCGAACGGATCCTTGTCACCCTTCCTTTTCAGAAGTCCGTCAACCTGCACGCCCTACTTTCCTATCTTGCCCGGTCTTCGATACAGGGCAAGACCGAGGCCATGACGGAGCGGCAGATTGGCATCGCCGTCTTTGGAAAACCTCCTGGGTACAGTCCCGCAGAGGACAGCGCGGTTCGCGTCCACGTACGCCAGCTTCGGCTCCGGCTCCACGAGTATTTCGCCCAGGATGGCAGAAACGAACCGCTCCGGGTGGATATTCCAAAGGGCTCCTACTCACTCGAGTTCCATGCGGCGGGCACAGAGACTCTGCCTCACCCCAGTCCCCCCCCAGCCCAAGCGGCCCCTGCTGAATCCCACCGGCCGCGGACTCGCGATCTGCTTTTCTGGGCCGTACTTGCCTGCGCCTTGATTTGCGCCGCTGGCTGGTATCGCGCCGCGCATGTCGAGGTGCACACTTTTGTGCCCTGGCCGCTCAATACGGTCATGCAGCCTGACCGGCAGACGCGCATAGTCGTCTCCGATGCCAATCTCTCGGCCCTTCGTCTCCTCGCCCCGAAGGAAATCACGCTCGAGCAGTATCTCCAGCCGGGATTTCGCCAAGATCTGAGGCCCAAGCACTTGGACGAGGGGATGACGCGCATGATGAACTTCATCTCCGAGTCGGAGCTCACCTCGTTTGCCGATGCGGCCGTGGTGGCCACGCTAGCCAAACTCGCCGGCCCCGCCGCCGACCAGGTGTCACTCTCCTGGGCGGGCAGCCTGGACCGCCGCGACCTGGAAGACGGCAACTATATATTTGTAGGAAGTTCCGTATCCAATCCCTGGGTGGCCCTGTTTGCCGACAAGCTGAATTTCCAAGTGGTTGAGGAAAGCGTCGGCGGACGCATGTACTTCCGCAATCGGGCTCCGCAACCAGGCGAGCAGCAGATTTATCAGGCTCTGGTGAGCACCGGTTCGATGGGCGACGATTACGCCACCATCTCAGTTTTGCCCGGGCCCGCAGGGCAGGGTAACGTCATGATCCTACAAGGCCTTCGCCAGGAAGGCACCGAAGCATTGAGTATGCTGCTGACGGATTCGGGAGACCGAGCCGCACTGAAAGCCGCCGTGCAGAAAGTGGCGGGCAAATCGCCCTACTTTGAAGCTTTGATCCGCGCTCGGGCAGTTGCAGGCGCGCCGGTTTCGTCCATCGACATCGTGGCCGCGCGCCGCATTCAGCCTTGAAGGCTTCTAGGGGCCGACTACCAGTAATAGACGGCTTCGATACTCGGGGTGCCCGGCTCGCCGTTGATGATCTGCGTACTCAGAACCACCTCGACATTTTTGGCCTTGGTTGAGGGCTGCTGCGCACGCACCTGTTCGAGGAGGGCCGAGTTGGTCAGAAACTCGCCGGCCGCGATGGTGCCCCCGCGCGCGATACCGGCCGCAATCAGCATCGGTTCACCGGTAATCTGGTCGGAGAAGCGCGCTACGATGGCGTAGTCGCGATAGTTGTTGGTTTGCACCTGCTGACGCCGATCCAGAACCCAGCGCGCCTTGTCATGCTGGGCGCTGTCCACGATGCTGAACATCGTCATCTCGGGATTGTTGGCAAAGTGGAAGCGCAGCGGCTTGAGCATGCGCAGCGTCCAGGCATTATCGTAGGCGCCAATGACGATCGAGGGGCCATTGCGCAAATCCATCAGATTGGTGGCGTTTTCGCCGCGCAGCGAGTAGTGCTTGCCTGCCGATTGCAGCACTCCGGCGATCTTCACAATGGCGCTCAGGTCGTCGATGACTACGGCGGTCAGATTGTCCTGGAGCGTCACCTGGTGGGACGGATCGGCCGCATCACGGAGGGAAATCGCGGTGTACTCGGTCTGGTCCGCCACACACAGCAGTACTGGGTCGGGCGAGCTAAGGATCGGGTTCCAGAACTCGGCAAACACCGAACTGTGCGAGGTTCTCCAAACCAGGAAGGCTGCTGCGGCCGCGATCACGATGAGGGCCATCGCCACGGCCAAAACCCACCGCCATCGGGCGCCCGAGGCCTCCCCGCCCTGCACCGCAACTGAGTGAAGGGCAACCGGTTCGGCCGGGGATAGCGCAGCGTCACCCGGATCAGGATCAGAATGGACCTCAGGAAAATGAAACTGCGGAACGTATGATCCTGGCGTGAGCGAGAGCCGTACCTCCCGCTCATGTCCGGGTTCCTGATAGTACTGCGCGATTCGCTTGCGCACCTCGCCGGCGGTGACGCGCACGATCGGGTCCACCGCCGTATCGTAGTCGGCGCCCTTCCCGAAGATCTCTATGCCAATGGTTCGCTCCTTCAGCAGATCCGCCTGGCCGTCGATGGTGGCCCGGACAATGTAGCGAAGGAACGCCGGAAAACGGCGGCTATGACTGAAATAGGGGGTCGCGAGCAGGCGCTCGAGCTGCGCCAGAATGGCAAACTTCTCCTCATCCCGAAGTGTTCCGGAGCTGGCCGCGGATTCCAAGGAGACGGTCATAAAAGAGGAGCAGTAGGGATTATACCGCTTCTCCAGGTAAATTCCTCCATCTTTTAGCGAGCGGCAAACTCTTATACTTGAATCAATTAGCCAACGCTTACCTGTTAAGGCAATCACCTTTTGCCGCAAAGCACTGCCAGCTTCTGTGCGCGACGCCTATAACGGCTACTGTTTTCAGGGGCAAAGGCGGAAGGCGAGGCGGCAGCATCCGCCACGACCGATGCGATGCCTGAAGCAATTTGGAGGCTACTGTATGAATCTCACCTTACGAGGTATTCCGATCCGGATTTTGGTCCTGATCGCATGCCTGGCGTTGGTACCGACCGCGCTGCGAGCCCAGGTGGGCAGCGCCGCGTTGAGCGGGGTGGTCCAGGATTCGACCGGCGCGATTGTGCCCGGCGCCACCGCGACTCTGGTCAACGTGCTCAATGGAGCGCAGCGGGCTGCAGTCGCAAACGGGGAGGGCCTGTTCAGCTTCTCGGCGGTTCCCGCCGGGGATTACACCCTCTCGATCAAGGCTCACGGCTTCAAGGACTACCAACAGACCGGCATTCACCTCAATCCGGGCGACAACCAATCCCTTGCCCAGATCAAGCTTGCCGTCGGCTCCGCCAACGAGACGGTGACCGTGCAGGAGAGCGTCAGCGGCATCCCGCTCGACAGTGGCCAGCTCAGCTCCACCATCTCCTCGGCGGACCTTCAGCGCCTTTCGATGGTCGGCCGTGAGGCCGGCGAGCTGCAGCGCACCCTGCCCGGTTTCGCCATCCGCAGCCTGGGTCCGCAGAACGCTGCGCCGGACTTCTCCCAGGTCCAGGTGGGCCAGCCGACCCCCTATGCCTCCAATGGCGCGCCGGTCGCCGGCATCACCATCAAGCTGGACGGCGCCAACCTGACCGACGCCGGCAACTTCGGCGCTAATCTCCAGAACATCAATCCCTCGTTCGTCAGCGAAGTCCAGGTCCAGACCTCGAACTTCGGCGCCGATCAGTCGAACGGTCCGGTCGTGATCACCGGCGTCACCAAGTCGGGCACCTCCAAGTACCACGGTTCGCTCTATACCTTCGCGCGCACCTCTCAGCTCAATTCCAACGACTGGCTGGCGAACTACAACCACATCGCGCGTCCCGACGATCGCTTCATCTATCCCGGTTTCACCATCAGCGGTCCTGTTCCCCATCTGAAGAAGTTGACGTTCTTCGCGGGTGGCGAATATGACGCGCAACGCAACATCTATGCCTACGGCAGCTCCGGAAGCGCCATCATCCACGCGCTGGTGCCTACCGCGGCGATGCGGAAGGGCGACTTCAGCACCGCGGCCCTTTCGAACTACCTTGGGCCCATGCTGACCAACGGCAGCTACGCTACCTTCAACACGGCGCCCACCGTGGGGGACGACGGATCGTCCTTAAGCAACGGCAACATCGCCGCCTTCTTGAATCCCGGCGCCATGGCGCTGGTGAACGGCACCTTGCCGCTGCCGACGCGCGCCACCGGCACCGACGGCTATAACTACGACCAGCTCGACCTGGTGAACAATAACGTCACCCAGATCGCCACGCGCGTGGACTACGACATCAACCCCAACAACATCTTCTTTGTGCGCTACAGCTATGAGAAGGGCAAGCAGGGACAGCCGCTGGTGCCCTATTACGCGCCCACCAGCGTCATGGGCGAGGTGAACACGCCCGGCTACGGCGTCAACAACAACACCTTCACGCACAGCGCCTCGGCCAATTACGTGCACGTATTCTCGGCCACCATGACCAACGAGCTGTACGCATCGCTCACCAAGTTCCGCGAGTCCTTTGCCGCTCGCACCATCTCCGCACTGCAAAAGTCGGCCATCAATTATCCCTACAACGGCGCCTTCGACAACAAGGACACGCAATATCCGCAGCTCGGCACCTATACGACCTACGGCGGTTTGCCGCTCGGCCTGTGGCCTGACTACTCCAACAATCCGCTGGAGCTCAAGAAGCTGCAACCCAACTTCGGCGACAACCTGACCAAGGTGTGGGGCCAACATACCGTCAAGGTGGGCTTCTTCTCGCAGCGCACCACCAACAATCAGACGGCCACCAATCCCGCCACCAACGGCATCATTCAGAACTACTACTTCGGCCCCGCGGGCGCGCAGTTCTTTGACTATAACGGCACCTATCCTGACGGTTCGCCCGCCTTCGGCAACCCGCACTACAATAGCGGCAACGCGCTGGCCAACTTCTTCGAAGGCCAGATTCAGGACTGGCACCAGCAGAACTTTAATCCCTACACCAACCTCTATTTCTGGGATACGGACGCCTATGGAATGGACACCTGGCGCGTGACGCCGCGGGTGGTCTTCAGCTTCGGCGTGCGCCTGAGCAAGATGAGCGCCTGGGAGGATGCGCACGGCATCGGCGCGGCCATCTGGGACGCCAGTCTGTACAACACCCCCTACGACGCCACCAAGAACCCGCTGCCCGGCCTCACTTGGCACCAGGTCACACCGTCGGTTCCCAACGCTGGCGTGAAGGCGCCGCCGCTCTACTGGGAGCCGCGCGGCGGCTTCGCCTTCGATGTGTTCGGCAACGGCAAGACGGTGCTCCGCGGAGGCGCCGGCATGTATCGCTTCCACGATTCCGTGGTAGACGTGACCAACGAATTCTCCGAAGCCATGAATGTTCGTTATACCGATCTGCAAGGCTTTGGCGGCAACACGCTTGAAGGCGTCAACAGCCTGCACCTCAATCCCACCACCTACGGCAATGCCGGTCCGGGGAGCACCGAGACCTACATTCCGCCTTCGACCATCTACGGCCTCGACCCCAAGGACAACAAGGAACCGATCACCAACAATTACTCGCTGAGCGTGGCCCAGCAGATGCGTGGCAACTGGATCCTGCAAGTGTCCTACGTGGGCAACAACAGCAACTCGCTGATGGACAACGGCACCACGCAAGCCGTCGTGCTCGACAACATCAATGCATTGCCGGTTGGCGCGCTGTTTACGCCGGCGGCAGCCGCGGCCATCAACGCCAAAGCGCCCGGCGCCTGCGACCCCACGGGCTGCACCCCGTGGCAAGCCGGAAGTCTTGACACCATCTACAACTATCCGGGTGACAAGTCCATCCAGAACGCGCGCACCTACAACCGCTACAACCAGATTCTAGTGCCCGAACACAACACCTACGCCAACTACAACGCCCTGCAGATCGAAGCCGTCAAGCAGGCCGGCCCGCTGAACTTCAACGCCAACTACACCTTCTCCAAGGCGCTCGGCATCCTCGGCTCCTCCGCTGACTTCAACTGGACCGCGGGCATCGATCCCTTCAACCTGGCTGCGAACTACGGCCCGATGAACTTCGATCGCACCCAGGTGCTCAACCTGAGCTACTCTTACCAACTCGGCAAGATCAGTTCAGAGCACCTGCTTGGCGGCCTTATCAACCAATGGCTCGTCTCCGGGATTACCAATATCCAGAGCGGCCCGAATATGCAGACCGGCGTCAGCGCTTCGCCCGGCTATTACGTGCAGGGCAACATCGGCCAGGGCGCCACCGCCTACGGCGTCAGCAACACCACCATCCTGGGCACGCCGGACGTCAACCTGCAGCCCACGCTGAAGTGCAATCCGAAGTCGAACCTCGGCTCCCACCAGTACCTCAATGCCTCATGCTTTGGGTTGCCGGCTACCGGCACCAACGGCGTTTACATTGAGCCTTACGCCCACGGACCGGCCTTCTTCGACAGCGATCTCGCCATCGAGAAGGGCTTCGGTCTAGGCGAAGGGCGCAACCTGCATCTGCGCATTGCCGGCTTCAACTTCCTCAACCATCCGCTCAACAGCTTCGGCACCGGCTACGCGTCGCAGACCACGTTGCTGCTCAGCAACACCTCCCCGAACGCCACGCCAACCTCAGCAACGTACGTTCCCTCAGGACAGTTCGGCTCCGCTCCGCAAAAACTGGGCCGCCGCCTGATGGAAGTCTCAGCCAGATTCAGTTTTTAGCTGGAGAGGGGCGGCAGCCACCACGCTGCCGCCTCGCTTTTTCGTTCTCAGCATCACCCGTCATTGCACGATTCCATCACACCGTTGCATAATCGATCGGACTCATAGCCATGCGTGAACGTTTTCTGCTCTTCTGTGCGGCGGCGCTTCTTTGTGCGCTGCCAATGTCTTCCCGGGCTCAGGAGCATTCGCTCGGCTCCCTCGCCAGCGCCACTTCCCTGCCCAACGGCATCCGCATTCAGGCCAGCAGCGGCGGCGTGGAGCAGATTGTGGCGCTGCGCGGCGACATCATCCGGGTTCGCGCTGCCGCGACCGCTACACTTCCGGAAGACGCCTCCTGGGCGGTTGCGGAGACCACCCGCAAAAGCTCGGTTCCCGTTGAGCGCGAGGACACCGCCTCAACGGTTGGATTCCGCACCGGCGCCGTCCACGTCAGCGTCGCGCGCGCCGATCTGCGCCTGACAGTGCGCAGCAACCACGGCCGCATCCTCTTCGCGGAATCCGCTCCGCTCAGTTTCGATGGCTCTTCGTTCCGCATCTCCGAAACCATGCCCGCCGACGAGCACTACTTCGGTCTGGGCGACAAGGCCGGTCCGCTCGATCGCCGCAACCGCGCTTTCACGCTTTGGAACACCGATTCTTATCGCTACCAGGAATCGACCGACCCGCTCTACAAGTCCATTCCCTTCTTCCTCACCTTCCGCAAAGGCCACGCCGCGGGGCTCTTTCTCGACAACACCTGGCGCTCCAGCTTTGATTTCGGCAAGGCCTCGGCGACCTCCTACTCCTTTGGCGCCGCCGGCGGACCCGTGAATTACTACATCCTCGCAGGCCCCACGCCGCACCAGGTGATTGAAGCTTACGCGTGGCTGACCGGCAAGCCGCCGCTGCCGCCGCGTTGGATGCTGGGCTTCCAGCAGTCGCGCTACTCCTACACGCCGCAATCGCGGCTGATGGAGATTGCCACGCGCCTGCGCGCCGACCGCATTCCCGCCGACGCCCTCTACCTCGACATCGATTTTCAGGACCGCAACCGCCCCTTCACGATCGATACCAAGACCTTCCCGGATATGCCAGGCGCGCTTGCCAAACTGCATAAGATGGGCTTCCATGTCGTAGCCATCACCGACCTGCACATTGCCAAGGTCCCCGGTTATGCGCCCTATGACAGCGGCATCGCCGGCGACCATTTCGTTCACAATCCCGACGGCTCCGTGTACATAGGCTCGGTTTGGCCCGGCCCCAGTGCCTTCCCAGACTTTACCCAAGCCTCCACGAGGGTGTGGTGGGGAACGCTGTACAAGAACTTCGTGAACATCGGCTTCGATGGCTTCTGGAACGACATGAACGAGCCCTCGGTATTCGACTCGCCTACTGGAACCATGCCGCTCGATGTGGTGCATCGCATCGATGAGCCGGGCATGGCGAAGCGCACCGCGACCCATGCCGAGATTCACAACGTCTACGGCATGGAGAACTCGCGCGCCACCTATGACGGCCTGCGCGCACTCGAACCCATCGTGCGCCCTTTCGTCCTGACGCGCGCCAGTTATGCGGGCGGGCAGCGCTATGCCGCTACCTGGACCGGAGACAACTCCAGCACCTGGAATCATCTGCGCATGACCACTCCGATGATCGAAAGCCTTGGCCTCAGCGGCTTCTCCTTCACCGGCGCCGATGTGGGCGGGTTTGCCGGCTCGGCAACTCCCGACCTGCTTACCAAATGGCTTGAGGTCGCTGCCTTTCAGCCCATTGATCGCGATCACACAGAGAAAGGCTCCGCCAATCAGGAGCCGTGGGTGGGCGGAATCGCGCAGGAAAACATCCGCCGTAGCTTCATCGAAGAACGCTATCGGCTGATGCCGTATCTCTACACACTTGCCGAGGAAAGCGCGAGCAAGGGGCTGCCCATGGTTCGCCCGCTCTTCCTCGATTACCCCACCGCCGCGCGCGATGGGCACCCGCTCGATCTCGACAACGGTGCGGAGTTTCTGCTCGGCCACGACCTCCTTGTCGCGCCCGCGCCCTACCCCGAAGCGCCCGATGACTACACGGTCGAGTTTCCTACCGCGGCCTGGTACGACTTCTGGACCGGTGCTCGCGTGCCGCAGCCGGCGCCTGTCGATCCTCCGCCCAACGCGCCGCCAGCCGCCACCGCATTGGTTCCGCTCCACACCCAGGTGCATCCCACACTCGGCAACCTGCCCGTCTATGTGCGCGCGGGTTCCATCCTGCCCATGCAGCCGCTTGTCCAAAGCACGGGTGAGACGCCGCATGGCCCACTCACGCTGCGTGTGTATGCCGGCGATGATTGCCGCGGCTCCCTCTATACAGACGACGGTCAGAGCTTCGCCTACCAGCGCGGCGATTTTCTGCGAATGAGCTTCACCTGCTCGGTCACGCCGCACGGCATCGCCATCCACGTGTCCCAGCATGAAGGCAGCTACATCCCGTGGTGGAAGAGCCTGCGCGTGGAGGTCTACGGCTTTACGCCTGCTCGCCAAGCAGTTCTGGTCGACGGAAAACAATCGCCGACGACTGCAGTCCAGCACGGCGATCGCTATGTCGCTGTCACCGTGCCCGATTCAGCCGCTGGCACATCCATCGAGATCCAGTGATAACCTGCCGGTAGCATGAAGCAGTTGCTCCATTACCAGCCAACTCTCCGCATCCCAGGCGCCGTACGTAGCGCATTGCTGCTCGGCGCCATTTTCTTTGCTGCTCTGCATGCGTCCGCGCAACGGCTGGTCTTCGCGCATTACATGCTCGCCAATCAGGATTACCAGGCCGACAGCGACCCCACGCAGGAGTTGAAGATCGCCGCCTACGAGCGCGAGATCCGCCAGGCGCAGGCGATGGGCATCGACGGCTTCGCGCTCAACGCCGGCGGCTGGCTTCACCAACCCTACTACATCCGCTATGCTGCGCAGATGTTTGAGGCCGCGGTGCGCCTGCACAGCGGATTCAAGCTCATGTTTTCCGCCGATATGTGCTGCGGCAATGGCATCGATGATGTGGAAGATATGCTGCGCCGGTTCGCGGGCAATCCGCGCTACGCGCAGGTCTACTTCCGCCGCAATGGGGCTTTTGTCCTCACCACCTTCGCCGGTAGCAAACTCGGTCCCGCGGCCTGGCAGAAGCTTCGCTCGGACCTCGCCAGCGGCGCCCATCCTTCCACGCACCTCGAGCCAGAGGCCCTGCCGCCAGCCGGCGCCGCACCCAGCGACGCGCCGCTCAAGATCTTCCTGGTGCCGGCCTTCTTCTGGGGAGGCGAGTTGCCTTCACGCTCTGCGATTCAGCAAAACTTCGGCCCATGGCACTCCACCATCGACGGCTTCTTCTATTGGGGTATCGCCGGCGTACCCGGCTCCGGCGGCAGTCTCGACCAGTTACAAAGCTCGCATGCCTACGCCAGCATTCTCCACTCCGCAGGCAAGCTCTACATGGCGCCGGTCTGCCTGCAGTTCTGGGGCTCGAATGCCAATCGCTATTACGAGTACAGCGGCGCAGCCGGAATGCGGGCCATGTGGATGAACGCCATTCGCGTGACGCATCCCGAGTGGGTCGAGATCATCACCTGGAACGACTTCATCGAGGGCTCCTACATCAGCCCTATTGACGATCCGAATCGATATGCCAACGCCAACTTTCTCGGCTCCAGTGGCATTCCGCTCGGTCTGCGCAACTACTTCCCCTCCCGCGCGCCCGCTGCCAGCCTGCTGAAGTTCTATATCCAGTGGTACAAGACCGGGGTCGAGCCATCGATTACGCAGGATGCTGTCTATTCCTTCTATCGCCCGCAGAGCAGGGTTGCAGCCGCGGCCAAGCCGCCGATCGCGCACACGTACGGCCCGGCAGCCAGCAGGCTCTACATCACCGCCAATCTGACCGCAGCCGCGGATCTTCGCGTGCTCACAGGCACCCGTAGCATCCTGCTTCATCTCCCCGCCGGCAGTTCTGACGCGCAGGCCCCGCTTGCGACCGGCGCTCCGCCACGCCTGGAGTTAATCCGCGGCGGCCGCGTTCTTGCTGCCGGCCAGGCCATGGTCCCTGTCGAAGCGCACCCGCGGTTCAACAACGACTACTACGCCACCGCGGTCCTGACGGCTCCCTGAATCGAGAGCTGAGTGCCCCCCTGGTGGGTGTAGCACTCACTTCTCGATTTTGCCGATGTAGAGCCAGAGCCCCGGCAACACGATGGCAATTGCCAGGAGCGAAAGACCCAGCCCAATGCGGCGATGGTTGCGCTCCACCATGGCCTGCTGACCTGCCGCCAGATCCTTGTTCGCGGTCTTTAGCCCAGCTTGGACATTCGCGCTCACTTCCTTCACCTGGAAGCT
Source organism: Acidobacteriaceae bacterium (assembly GCA_027449545.1). Taxonomy (GTDB): domain Bacteria; phylum Acidobacteriota; class Terriglobia; order Terriglobales; family Acidobacteriaceae; genus Telmatobacter. The sequence continues at coordinate 27,186 of DAIDLI010000183.1, forward strand.
GTGCACGGCGACTCGCGCCTTGGTCAGCGCATCGCGCGCCTCATTCTGGCCGAGCCGCGCTTCGCTCACCTCCATGCCGGAAGCTTCGGCAAGAGCCAGTTGCTGGTCTGCTGCCTTGATGGCGCTGTTCAGTTGCGTCAATTGGCTCAGGATCTGCTCCCGCGCCTGATCGCACTGGTCGCCCGGCGTGTGGCATTGCATGCATACCGCTTCCGGCCCGGTGCCCAACTTCGCGTCTGTGGGATGCGCAATGGCGTGGTTCTCATGGCACACCACGCACCCCGGCAACTTGGCCGAATCGAATGCAACTTTATGCGAGCTCTTCTCGTACATCTGTGCCTGGAATACATGGCAGGTTGAACACACCTGCGGCACGCTCGCCACCCCCGGTGGCGCTGCGCCGTGATTGCCGTGGCAGGTGGTGCAAGTGGGAGCGCTCAGATCCCCGCGCACCATCAGCTCCTGAGAATGCACGCTGGTTGTGTATTTCGCGTACTGATCGGTCGGGATCTTGTATCCAGCCATGTAGTGTGCGTCGGAGTGGCAGTGGGAGCAGGTCTTCGCCACGTTGGTGGCATACACCGTGGATTGGGGATCGTTGGGGGCGCGAAGATCGTGGACGCCGTGACAATCGGTACAGACCGCTACCTTGCTATCGCCGGCGGCCAGCCGCTTGCCATGCACGCTGGTGTGATACTGGGCCAATTGATCGGTGCGCAGGCCGGGATTATAGCGACGCATGAAATCCGGGTTGGAGTGGCAGCTTCCGCACAACTGCGGAATCTGGCGGCGCTCGATCGGTCCTTTCCAGCCGGCCTTCCTGCTCATGGCCTGCGCCGGATCATCGCTGCTCGCATCGCCGCCGTGGCAACTGACGCAGGTCAAACCCTTCTGCTCGTGTACATCGTGGCTGAACTGTTCCTGGGTCACTCCCAGTTGCGCGGGCAACGCGGAGTGGCAGTCCAGGCAGGAGTTTTTGGTCTGGGCATGGCTCAGCGAAGCCGCCAACAGCAACAGGCTCGTGGCAAGCAGGAAGCGAGGAAAGGCAGATGCATGAGACTTACTTTGCAACATAGCCATAGACACTCATCGTGATCACGAAGACCAGGGCAAAGACCGAGATTCCTGTGATCCACTGTTGGGACCGCGCCTTGCGGTCGCTTTCGAAAAATGGCAGCAACATCCACAGCAGCCCCGCTAGCGCGAAGGTTAGGATGCCAACCACTTCGCCATCCATGAACCAGATCTTGGAGGGGATGAGCTTGAGCGCCTGGAACATGAACAGGAAGTACCACTCCGGCTTGATGCCTGCCGGCGCGGAGGCGAAGAGATCCGCCTTCACGCCGAGGTTCCAGGGAAACAGCGCGGCCAGCGCGCCCAGCACGCCCAGTCCCACGTACCAGGCCATCAGCTCGCGCAGCGCAAAGTTCGGGAAGAACTTCAGTTCGCGGCGGGCGGCGGGATTCTCCTTCCACTCCTTCTCCACGCTGGGCGGCACGCTCATGCCCTGGCGTTGCACAAAGAGCAGATGGATGACCAGCAGAAGAAATACCAGGCCGGGCAGCACCGCGACGTGAAAACCGAAGAAACGCGTCAGCGTGGCGCCGGTCACCTCTTCGCCCCCGCGCAGGAAGACCATGATGGGATGACCGATCAGCGGTACCTGTCCGGCGATATCGGTGCCAACCTTGGTGGCGAAGAAGGCCAGCGTGTTCCAGGGCAGCAAATAGCCGCTGAAGCCGAAGCCCATCACCAGCACCAGCAGCACCACGCCCGTCACCCAGGTCAGTTCCCGCGGCTTGCGGTAGGCTTTCAGGAACAGTACGCTGAACATGTGTGCAAACGCGGTGAAGATCATCAGGTTGGCAGACCAGGAGTGAATGGAGCGGATCAGCCAGCCAAACTGCACCTGGGTCATGATGTACTGCACGCTCTCGAAGGCCTCACTGGCTCCGGGGCGGTAGTAAAGGAGCAGCAGAATGCCGGTAAGAACCTGAATGATGAAGAGAAAGAGCGTGATACCGCCTAGAAAATACCAGTAAGAGAGCCGGTGGCGCGGAACCGTCTTCTTTTTGAGCGGAGCGATCAGTTCTTCCCATTCCAGCCGCTCCGAAAGCCAGTTGCCGACATTTTGGAGCACGGTCATCTCAGCCCTCCCGCCGCCGTGAAACGTAGATTTCGTCACCGCGAACCTGCACATCGTAGGCCTGGAGCGGACGCGGCGGCGGGCCGGAGATGTTGCGGCCATCCAGGCCGTACTTGCCGTTATGGCAGGCGCACCACACCTCCTTCAGGTCGGGCCGATACTGCACCGTGCAGGAAAGATGCGTACACACCGCCGACATCGCGCGATACTGCCCATCGGCGCTCTGGATCAGCAATCCAGGCCGGCTGCCGAAGCGAAAGATTTTTCCGCTGTTCGGCTTCAGATCGCCCACCTTGGCCGCCACCACGGAGTCGCCCCCCGGATCGACCGCTTGAGGGGGCACGAAGTAGCGCAGCACTGGATAGATGAAAGCGGCCGCGGTAGCCAGAAATCCCGCGCCCAGCAGCGCCTCCACAAAGCCCCGGCGTGGAAGAGTCGTGGCCGATGGGCCCTTGATCTTCGGTAATTGGTGTTCACTGGTTGCCATCAATGCTTCTCCGATCTGTTGTTCTGGGCAATGCAGCCTTCGTTGGCCAATTCCGCGGCTTCTCGAGCCGCTGACCCAGGCTTGTATCGCATGCGGTCTACTGGACCGCGGCTAAGTGCGCGGAATGCAGTTCGACGGTGCGTTGCATCTCGCGCATCCACATGGTCTGCACCAGTTGCAACCTCTGTCCCACCAGCACAGCCAGGTTGAAGCTGACCCGGCAGCCGATCTCCGGCACCGCCGCAAAAAAGGCCGACAAGGCTTCCCGATGCAGCGCGATCACCTCGGTCTCCAGCGGCGCCGTGGCTGAAAGGGTGAAGCGGTAAGGCGGCACCATCGCCGACCAGCCGACAGTTTCACCCGGGGTCTTCTCTTCCAGCACCACATCTTCATGCTGCCCGCGCAGCAGCAGCGGAAACGACAGCCGGATACGTCCACGCTCGATCAGGTAGAGCCGTTCCGCAGGATCTCCCAGCCGAAACAGCGATCCCCCGCTCGGAATGGTCATGCGTACGCTCAGCGCCAGAACCTGCTCGGCCTCCCGCGCCGTCAGTCCCCTCAGCAGTTCGAATTCCATGAGCAGCCCCCTTTAATTGATCAACGGCGAGGTGGTCTTGCTGTGCAGCAGATCGTGGGTCGGATAGGCGACAAACGACTCCGCCACGGCCTGTTCCAGCCGGACATGGTTCTCAATTCTTTCCAGCAGGAGTTGCACCGGCACCTGCATGGCGAGCGGCACAGCCGGCTGGGCAATGTCCCCGAAGAATTGTGCCGGCGCAGCTTTCACCGCGGGGAGTTCCGGTTGCGCTGCCGGCGGCGGCGCTGGCTGGCGGGTCGCCGCGGCAAAGGCCAGGGCGGTAACAGCGAGGCCGATGCAGGTGAAGCATAGTCCCATCACAAACATGTCCATCCGGGTGTCCTCCTTGTTTGCAGCCTGCATAAGCACCTGGCGTGCCATTGCGAGGGGCGGCGTAAGTTCTTTCTCTGCACGAAGCCACTCGGTCATGGGCGCGAAAAAGCTGCCATCCTGTCATGGGCCCTCTGACAATCCGTCATGTCATTGACTGCGCTGGGGCGGTGTGAAACAATGCCGCCACTATTCCAAACAGCCATGAAGTTACGGTTTGCCAGCATGACGGTAGGCCTGACGCTAGGCATCACGGCGGCCGTGGTCGTTGCCTGCGGAGTCACGGCCTACTTCTACTCGGTGCACTACTTTCAGCGCATTCTTGATATGGCCCGCACCAGCGCCCAGGCACAGGGCGAGCTGATCCATACCGCCCTCGAGCACGCCATGCTGAATAACGACCGGGCGCAGATTGCACAGATGATTGCGGGCTTTGGCCAGGCAGCGCGCGTCGAGCAGCTCATTCTGCTGGACCACAATGGGGTGCCGCGCTACTCGAGTTCGCCGCTCAACAAGCAAGAGGACTTCCGCATCGGTTCGCCCACCTGCCAAGCCTGCCATCGCAATCCCCCGGACCGCCGCCAATCAAGCCTGGTCATTGAGACCCGCGGTGGCGCCGTGCTGCGCACCGTGCTGCCGATCCGCAACCGGCCGGAGTGCCATCGCTGCCATAGTGCCGGGCAGAGCATCAATGGCGTCTTGATTCTCGACTACGATGCCGGAGGAGTGCGCGCGGCGATGACGCGCGATCTGCGCTGGCTGGTGGCCGGCACGGGAGCGCTGACATTTTTCATCGTGGGTTCGATCTTTATCGTGATCCGGCTGTCGGTGCTGCGCCGCCTGCAACGCCTGGAGACCACGGCCCGGCTGGTCTCCCAGGGCGACCTGAAACGGCGTGCTCCGGTGGAGGGATCCGACACGCTCGCCTGGCTTAGCCAGGAGTTCAATATGATGGCCGACTCGGTTTCGCGGCTGGTGGGCGAGGTCAGCGCCCAGCGCGAGCGCCTGGAGACGGTGATCAACAGCATCGACGACGGCATCGTGGTGCTCGATCCACAGCGGCGCATCATCGCCGCCAATGACGCATACCTGCGACGCACGGGCAGGGCCCGCGACCAGGTCATCGGCTGCCACTGTTTTCAACTTGGCATCGGGTCATGCAACCTGCCCGATTGCCCTACCCTGGCTTACCTTGAAACCGGCAACCAGCAGGTGCGCATCTGCGAGCACCGCGGCAGCAGCGGCAAGGTTACCTGGGAAGAGATTCACGTCTCGCCTGTCCGCGACGCGGCGGGCAACACCACGCACGTGGTCGAGGTATGGCGGGACATCTCCGAGCGCCGCGCCGCCGAAGCGAACTTGGCGGAGTCGCACCGCCTCGCCTCGCTGGGCGTTCTGGCTTCGGGCTACTCGCACGAACTCAACACGCCGCTGGGCACGGTGCTCACCTGTATCGAAGGCATTCTGCGCGAGACGCCCTCCAGCCGCGTCCGCGCAGCCGACGAAGCCCGCATTCGCGATCATGCCACTATCGCCCGCGAGCAACTGCTCCGCTGCCGCAGCGTGACCCAGCAGTTTCTGCGCCTGTCCCGCGGCCAGAGCCACGAAGAGACGGTCGTGGACCTGGGCGACGCGATCGACGGGGCGCAGCGGCTGGTGAGCCCAATGGCGCGCGCCCGCTCGGTCGAGATCGCAGTGCATCCACTCCCCTGCGGCATTCAAGTCCGCGCCGGCGAGGCCAAGCTGCAGGACCTGCTCATCAACCTGCTGCTCAATGCCGTGCAGGCGTCCCAGCCCGGAGGCAAGGTGCACATCGAAGCGCGGCTTGGTGCCGACGTACGCATTCGCGTCCGCGATTCAGGCTGCGGCATCCAGCAGGATTGCCTGAAGAGGATCTTCGAGCCGTTCTTCAGTATGCGACAGGGAGGCACCGGCCTGGGCCTGTTTCTCTCTCTGAACGCGGTCAGGAGCTGGGGCGGCGACATTCTCGTTGAGAGCGCCCCCGGCAAGGGCTCGGTCTTCGAAGTCGTACTGCCGGCTATCCATCTTGAACCGGCCGCCAAGCCAGTGCTGGAGGCACAGCCATGAAGCCCACATCCATTCTGCTGGTGGACGACGATGCCGCTTTCCGGCACGTCATGTCAGGCGAGCTACGGCGTCTTGGCTATGAGGTCGCCACAGCGGCATCCGGCGAGGAAGCCATCCAGCGCGCAGCGGAGAGCGAGCCCGAAGCGATCCTGCTCGACCTGCGGCTGCCGGGGATGGGCGGCTTGGACACCCTGCGCATCCTGAACGCCAATGCCCCAGCCGCCGAAGTCATCCTGCTTACCGGCCACGGCTCGATAGACACTGCGATTGAAGCCATCCGCATGGGCGCCTTCGATTA
>DAIDLI010000184.1 GCA_027449545.1 Acidobacteriaceae bacterium
TGCACACTATTCACGATCACTATCCGAAGGCGTGGTGCCGCTACGGGTTTGTGGACGCCTTCAACCCGCTCACGAACTGGTACGACACGGACGTGATCGGCATCGATGTTGGCATCACGATGCTGATGGCCGAGAATGCGCGCACGGGATTCGTATGGGAGACCTTCATGAAGAATCCAGAGGCGCAGCGAGGGATGCAACTCGCCGGTTTCAAGCCATACAAATCGCCCTACGCGCTTGGCTGAGTTGGGCCGACAGCGATAACCCTGTTGCGGATCATCATCAAAACAACGCACCGTGGGTGGGGCGCATCGCATGAGCAGGGAAGTGCGGTTAATGCGCAAACCGGCGTGGAACCAGAGTCGCAGGGTAGAGAACGCCGCTTTGGAGATGCCAAGTTATAGAAACACTGGGACTTTCGTGTTGACGGGAGCGATGGCGATTCGATAGGTTGGGAGGAAGGCCAGCCCTTCAGCTGCGGTGATGGACAGGTGCGACCAAACGGGTTCGCGCGCGATCCGGGCAGGCGGCGGGCCACAGATTCGAAGAGACACCACCTGTCTGTTTGCCTTAACTCCTTGGTTGAATCGTGTGCCTGCGCTCACCTGCCGCTCAGTGGCGGGATGCGAGCGATCGATCAAAGGGGGTTATGTCGCCAGCTACGGATGAGATGAAAAGCGGGGGCGAGCCCGCGGAGCAGGGGAACGCGGCCATTGGCAGCGCCTGGGCCGACCGTGTGCGCGCGCTCAAGAATGTGCCGCTGGTGCTGCGCATTCTGTGGCAGGCGGGACGCTCCGCCGTTGTTTGGGGACTCATCCTCCGCGTGATCCAGCCGGTGGTCTCGCTGGGCATCGGTATTGTGGCCGCGGAGATCGTCTATGGCGTGACCAAGGCGATCGAACACCAGCCCGCCCTGCCGCACTTCTGGTGGTGGGTAGGCAGCGAGCTGGGGCTGGCGCTGCTCAATGGTCTGCTCACGCGGACCATGGATTACACCGATCAGATTCTGGCCGACCGGTACACCAATCACGTCAGCGTGCAGGTGATGGAGCAGGCGGCGCAGCTCGATGTCACCACCTATGAAAACCCTGAATTCTACGATCGTCTGGAACGCGCGCGCGTGCAGGCAACCGACCGGCTGGCGATGATCCAGTTGATGGGCCGGTTATTCCAGCAGGTGATCATGACGCTGATCTGGAGCGCCGTGCTCATCTACCGTTCGCCCTTGATGATTCTTCCGCTCGCCGCCGGCGTGCTGCCGTCGTTTATCGGTGAGACGCATTTCGCCTTCCTGGGCTACGAGAAGAACTTTCGGCAGACGCCGCGCAAGCGCATCATGGACTACCTGCGGCAGGTGGGAGGCAGCAAGGAGTCGGCCAAGGAGCTGAAGCTCTTCAACCTGAGCGGGTATTTTACGGACCGGTTCCGCGCGCTGTCCCAGGGGATCTATGAAGAGAATGTGGCGCTGGCCAACCGCAAGATGTTTTGGGGTGGTCTGCTGTCGATGATCAGCACCGGCGGCTACTACGGCGCCTACATCTTCGCCATCTATCAGGCGATGAGCGGGCAGTATCCGAATATTGCCGCCTTCGTGCTGGTGACGCAGGCCATTCAGCAGGCCAGCTCGAACTTCCAGCAGGCGTTCTCCACGGCTTCGGGCATTGCGGACCAGGCGCTATTCCTTACCGACCTGATCGCGTTCTTCGAGATGAAGCCGACGGTGCAGAACAAGCCCAATGCGCTGCCGGCGCCGCGCCCGATCCGCCGCGGGTTTGAGTTCCGCAACGTCTCGTTCGCCTATCCGGGCACTACACGCCGGGTGCTGAAGGACTTCAACTTCTCAATCCAGCCTGGAGAGCGGATCGCGCTGATCGGCGAGAACGGCCAGGGCAAGACCACGATCGTAAAGCTGATCACGCGTCTCTATGACCCCACCGAGGGACAGATTCTGCTCGATGGGGTGGACCTGCGCGATTACTCGATTGAAGACCTGCACCGCGAGATGGGGGTAATCTTCCAGGACTTCATGCGCTACGAGATGACGGTGCGGGAAAACATCGGCGTCGGCCAAGTAGAGGTGCCGCACAGCGATGACGACATTCTGGTGGCGGCGGAGAAGAGCCTAGCCGCGGAAGTGGTGAAGAAGCTGGCCGGCGGCTACGGCCAGATGCTGGGACGCCGCTTTGTTTCCGGAGTGGATCTTTCCGGAGGCGAGTGGCAGCGGATTGCTCTGGCGCGCGCCTATCTGCGCGATGCGCAGCTGCTGGTTCTGGACGAACCGACCGCGGCGCTCGACGCGCGCAGCGAGTTTGAAGTGTTTGAACGCTTTGCCGAGTTGACCTATGGCAAGATGGCGCTTTTGATCTCCCATCGCTTTTCAACGGTGCGCATGGCCGATCGCATCGTGGTGCTGGAAGGCGGGCGTCTGGTGGAAGAGGGCAACCATAGCCAATTGATGGCGTTGGGCGGCCGTTACGCCGCCATGTTTGAAATGCAGGCGGCCAGTTACCGTTGAGGAAGTCATGACCCAGGCTGTGCAAGACCCGGAATCGCACGAGGAGCGCCCATTGCACGAGGAGATCGACGTAGAGGCGAATCTGCGTCTCCAGAAAGCCGCTGCCGACGTTGCCAGGTGGGACGTGGTGCTGCGGCCGCGAACACCGTCGGGGCTGCCCGAGCGGGTGCGCGCCGCGCAGCGCGCGCTGGCGCAGTTGGAGAGCGGGCTGGTGCGCCAGCCGCTGCCGGAGATGAGCAGCGATCCGCAGCAGGTAGCTTTCCGGGCCGCGCTGCTGGAACTGGGCGCCAGCCATCGTCTCTTGCGTTCGTCTCTGGGTGCGGTTTCTGGCCGGCCGCGCGAAATCGCGCGATTGCCGCGGGTCCTGATCCCGGGGCGCCAGGAAGAGCCGCGTGTGGCGGCGCTGGCTGCGGCGTATCTTGTGGCCCTCGAAGGGGCCTTCACCGGTCCTTCGTTCAGTGCATTCATCCGCGACGTGCAGCGGCACGATCCTCTCACCTTTGCGGAGTTGTGGGACCTGAGCTCGTTCCTGCGCTTTGTGCTGCTGGAGCGGCTGCTGGATGAATCGATTTCGTTGCTGCGCTCCAAGATGCAGGCTTCTTCGGCGATGGTCCTGGCGCATATCAAGAGCCTGCGCACCATCACCAACACCGACTGGGAGTACCTGATCGAGCCGCTGATCGGGGTGGACGAGTTTCTGCGCCAGGATCCGGCCGAGACGTTTGCGCACATGGACTTCGAGACCCGGCAGCTCTATCGCCGCAAGCTGGCCAAGATCGCGTTACGCTCGGATTGCAGCGAGCTGCAGGTAGCCGAAGCGGTGTTGCAGCTTGCCCGGGAAAGCGTGCAGCCGCCAGCGTCCGACCCTCGCGTTCAGCGGCGGCGCATCCATGTGGGCTATTACCTGCTGGACAAGGGATTGCCGCGACTGGCGCAGAAGATTGGCTATCACCCCACCCTGGTGGTCCGGCTGCGCGAGCTCATTCGCTCGCATGGTGAAGATTTTTTCCTGGGCGGCATCCAGGTACTCACGTTGCTGGTGATGGCGGCGGTTATCTTCCCGATTGTGCCGGTGATGGCGCATTTTGCCGGCTTCGTGATCACCTTCCTGCTTCTCCTGATTCCGGCCACCCAGGTGGCGGTGGATCTGGTGAACAACTCCGTGACCTCGTTTATCGATCCGGAGCCGCTGCCCAAGCTGGATTTCAGCCGGGGCATCCCCGCCGAGTGCACCACGCTGGTGGCGGTGCCTTCACTGCTGCTCAATGAGAAACAGGTACGGGAACTGGTGAATGACCTCGAGGTGCGCTTCCTGGCCAACCACGAGCCCAACCTCCATTTCGCTTTGCTGACCGACCTGCCCGACTCGATGAGCAAGCCGCGCGAGAACGACACGCATCCGCTGGTAGAACTGGCCGCACGGCTGATCACCGACCTGAATGCGCGTTACAACTCGCCGCGCAATGGCGCGTTTCTCTTCCTGCACCGCCACCGCATGTTCAATTCGCGCCAAGGGGTGTGGATGGGCTGGGAGCGCAAGCGTGGCAAGCTGCTCGACCTGAACAATTACCTGGCCGGCGACTTCGACGCGTTTCCCATCAAGGCGGGGCGCATCGAGGTTCTGCGCGAGGTGCGCTACATTCTCACGCTCGACTCGGACACGCAATTGCCGCACGGCACGGCGGCGCGGCTGGCGGGAGCCATCGCGCACCCGCTCAACCAGGCGGTCATCGATCCCAAGCGGCGCATCGTCACCGCCGGCTATGGCATTCTGCAGCCGCGTGTCAGCGTTGCGGTGGGTTCTTCGGCGCAATCGCGGCTGGCGGCCATCTACTCCGGCCAGACGGGATTCGACATCTACACGCGGGCCATCTCCGATGCCTACCAGGATCTGTTCGGAGAAGGCATCTTCACCGGGAAGGGAATTTACGAAGCGGCCACGCTGCACGAAGTGCTCAACCGCCGCTTCCCGCGCAATTCGCTGCTGAGCCACGATCTGATCGAGGGCTCCTACGCGCGCGCCGGCCTGGCCACCGATGTCGAGGTGATCGACGACTATCCCTCGCATTACAGCGCTTATATTCGCCGCAAGCACCGCTGGGTTCGGGGCGACTGGCAGATCGTGCAGTGGATCTTCTCGCGGGTTCCGGACGAATCGGGGCGCTGGGGCCCCAATCCCATCTCCGATATCTCGCGCTGGAAGATCCTGGACAATCTACGGCGTTCGCTGCTCGATCCGTTTCTGTTCCTGCTGTTTCTGGCGGGCTGGCTATTTCTGCCTGGCGGGCCGTTGTACTGGACGGTGGCCACGCTCCTGCTGGTGTTCGTGCCGACGGTGGTGCAGTTTGCGTTCGGGTTGGGCCGGGCGTACGGAAGCCGCCAGAAGGGCCGTGTCTCGGAAGCCATCTCCGGTTTCTGGCGGGCGATGATGGTGGCGCTGCTGCACCTGATCTTCCTGCCGCACGAGACCATGATGGCGCTGGATGCGATTGTGCGCTCGCTGGTGCGGCGGTTCATCACCGGCGAACGGCTGCTGGAATGGGAGACGGCTTACCAGGCGGAATTGCATCGCGCCCGGCGTACCCCGATCGATCGCTACCTCGCGTTCATGCCGCTGATTGCGGTCGCTCTGGGCGCACTGATCTGGGCGGCAGCGGCGGTGCACATTGCGATTCTCTGCGCGCTGCCCATCCTGGTGCTGTGGGCGTTGGCTAATCCGATCACCATCTGGCTCAATCGGCCGCCCCAGGAGCGGCAGGCGATTTCTGCCGGCGACAAGCAGTTTCTGCTGGAGTACGCGCTGCGCATCTGGCGCTACTTCCATGAGTTCGGCGCCGAGCGCCACAACTATCTGATCCCCGACAACGTGGAAGAGGATGGGCTGTTCGAAGCCGCGCGCGTCTCGCCCACCAACATCGGGTTGCTGCTCAACGCGCGCCAGGCGGCCTGCGAACTGGGCTTTCTCACCGCGCCCGAGTTTGCCGAACTGAGCCGAGCCAGCCTGGCCACGATCACCAGTCTGGAAAAGTACCACGGCCACTTGTACAACTGGTACGACACGCAGACGCTGCAGCCGCTGGGGCCCACGCCGTTTGTCTCCTCAGTGGACAGTGGCAATTTTGTCGCTTCGCTGCTGACACTGCACACCGGGGCGATGGACGTCGCGCGCAAGCCGCTGCTGCCGCGGCAGCTCTTTTCCGGATTGCGCGTACACCTGCAACTGCTGCGCGGAGAGAAGCTGCTCTGGCAATCGGTTTCACGGCTGGACGTGCCGCGCGAGAGCGCTTCCACCGAGGAGTGGATCGCCTGGCTGCCGGGAGCGCAACAGGTGCTTGCGGAAGCGTGCATCGCTGCGACGGGCCAGCCGCACGTGACCTGGTGGCTGACCGAGACCCACCGCCGCGTGGATGCGATGATGCGCATCCTGCGCGACTATCTGCCCTGGGCGCTGCCCGAGTTTGCGCCTCTGTATGCCGCTCCGCAACTGGAACTCGACCCGCGCGGCAACGCTATGACGATCAAGGACGCGCTGCCTTACGCGGAGGCGCTGGGGGCGCGGCTGTTGCGTGCGCAAAGCACGCCCGTGGAGAGCCGGCAGCAGGCTCAGTTGGCCGAGCAGTTGCGGGCGATGTTGCCGGGGGCGATGCAGAACCTGCGCACGCTCTTTGCAGCGCTCAGCGCGGTGGAGCAGGATGCGGGACGTTTGGCGGAGGAGACTGACTTCTCGTTCCTGGTGAATCGCGACAGGCAAATTCTTTCCATCGGCTATGAGAAGGGCGCGCCGCGCATTCACGACGCCTGCTACGACATGATTGCCTCGGAGGCGCGCATCGCGACCTTTCTTGCGGTTGCGCGCGGCGACCTGCCGCACCAGGCCTGGTACAAGCTTTCGCGCGATCACACCTATGCCTTTG
>DAIDLI010000185.1 GCA_027449545.1 Acidobacteriaceae bacterium
CAGGCTCAGTGCCCCAAGAGGCGGCGGCTTTCAATGCATGGCGGCTGCTCCGCCTCTGGATCAGCCGCCCTTGCGCTACTTGGCTCCTACTTCTAGCACGCGGAAGCTGCCCGGCTTCATCTCCGGCCGCTTCCCCTGCGCCGCGGGCAGAAAATCCGCCGTCGGCAGGAAGATGCGCTTCGTGCTCTTATCCAGTCCCAGGGTCCGCGCACCCACCGCTGTCTTCACCGTCTGCTCCACCACCCACTTGCCGTCCCGCTTGCCCACCACCGCCAGGGTCCCGTCTCCCCCGCAACTGGCAAACGCCTGCCCGGCGGCGTAGCGCGTCGCGTCCACATGCGTCCCAATCGGCAGCGAAGCCACCACCTTCCCGGTCTCGGTGCTCATGATGATCATCATGTGGGGATTCCGGCAGCCAATGAACAACAGGTGCGCCGCCGGATCGATCGCCATCCCCACCGGCTCTCCGCCCGGAGCCACCGGCCACCGCGCCACCACCTTGCGGGTGTGCATGTCCACCACCGCTACCTCATTTTTGTCCGGCAGATTCACATACAGCCGGCCCGTTCCGTCCGCCGCCAGAAACTCGGGGCCGCTGCCCAGCGCGATCGGCGCATCCAGTTTGCCGGTCTTGGGATTCACATCCGGGCTCACCGTCAGCAGCGCGTTACCGTCGCCGGAGGTCGCAACTACCTTCTTGGCAGCCGCGTCATAGATGATCCCATCGGCATCCGGCATCGCCTTCAGGCTGCCCAGCACCTTGTAGGTCTTCATGTCGAACACGATAATGGCGCCGCTGCCCCCGCCATCAGTGATAAACCCGCGCCCCAGTTCCGGCACCAGCGCCACGCCGTGCGAATGGATCTGCCCGGGGATATCGGCGAGCACCTTGCCCGTGGTTTCGTCCACCGCCATGGTGTGCGTGCCGCGGGTCACGAAGAAGCGATGATGCGGCGCATCCACCGTCACATAATCCCATCCGCCCGCCCCGCCCAGAGGAAGGGTCTTCAGCACCTGCCACTTCGTCTGCGCCGAGGCGCTCAGCGCCCCGGCCATCAGCAGAACACCCGCCTGCGCCAGAAAAACTCGGAAACCTCGCACGTTCTCTCTCCTTAGGGATTCTGCAGCCATAATGAAGCGCACATGCGTGCATGGCCGCGCCACCCCTAAGAGTAGTCACCGCAGCTTAAGCCACGCTTAAATGTTTTGAATTAGCGTCGAAAAGCAGCCGCAGGCAATCCCAGCATGGTGCGGAAGGCGGGACTTGAACCCGCAAGCCTTTTGGGCGCCAGCTCCTAAGGCTGGTGTGTTTGCCATTTCACCACTTCCGCATTTCGCCCGCGCGGCTCGGGGAGAACCGTGCCTCCAAGTCTATAGCAAAACCCACGCCCGCTTCACTGCGCGGCCCCGCCGCCGGCTTTGGAAACCTTCCCCTGCGTATGCTATATTTTTCTAGGTATGGGAGATCACTGTGCACCGCAGAATCGCCCGCTGCCAACCCTCCCAGCGATCCTGGACGCGTAGCTCAACTGGCAGAGCATTCGGCTCTTAACCGACAGGTTGTAGGTTCGATTCCTACCGCGTCCACCAATCAATTTGGCAGTTTGCTTCGTCATTCCCAGAATAGCGCTCCATCTTCACCGTGCTCCTTCCGCGCGCAAACGGCCGATCTCCATCTGTTCGGTTGGTACCAGGCTCTTGCCGCTGGCCTCCTTCCGCTTGCCCTCCTGATTCGCCTACTACTCAGTTCGACAGCGTCTGCTCCAGCACCCCAAGACTTCGCGCCAACGAGACGATGCTCTGGCCCGACTCGGCAGCCTCCTGTTTGAATTCCAGCGTGCACCTGCCGCGTTTTCTCTTCCTCCTTTGCATATCCTTTTCGCAAGTACAAGAGTTCGCTACGGGACACGTTTTGCGGGGGGCAACCAGGGAAGATCAAGGTTGCGGGAGGAAGATCCTGCTCGATCTACATCATTTCTAAATGAGTGCCCTCGACAAGCGATCAGCACTTGTCCTATATTGAGGTGTCCCCAAAAACCCGCGCCTAGACGGCGACATCTGGAGGTTGCAATGTCAGAAATTGACATGGAGAAAGCTGTGACTGCAAACGATGGACGTTTGCCTTACGAGACTCCGGAGCTTATTGATTGCGGAGATGTGGCAAAGGTTACGCAATCCGGGAGTAACACGAACCCTACAACTGACGCAGTCTATTCGTAATTGCGTCCCGGCGGGACGGTGACTTTCCGGCATTTTTCCAGCCTACTTCTGATTCCCTGGTGCTATCCGCTGAGGATGCTATTCGTGTGCGAACAATGAGGATCAAAGAGCTGTCTAGTGACTGAAACGTGCAGAACAGGGATCTCGACAATGGTGATTACCCGCAATCCGGAAGCAGCCTGGACGGAGATTGAGGGGTCTGTCTTTATCCTCAGTCTCGTCAATGGCCGATATTACGAGCTAAAGGGAGTCGGCTCCTATCTTTGGCGTGCATTGGATGAGCCGATGGATCGATCTGCCCTGGCAAGCCGTGTGGCCGCGCGCTACACGGTGTCGTTCGAGCAGTGCGAAGCCGATCTCGATCGATTTATCGATTCACTGAAGGCCGTGCAACTTGTTTCAGAAACGGCTGCATGAGCATCTTTGCGGGGCTGGCTTGCAGCGATCGTACGCGTTGGCGAGAGGTCGCGGCCGCGTGGGAGTCTTCACCTCGAGAGCACAAAATCACGTGGCGATGGAATACGGGGGCAGCCTTACTCTACCAGTGGGATAGGCCGCATGCCGTTGGGGACGGGGGATCGATAGCGGAGAATCCGGCCACATGGCAAATTGTGGCTGATTGCCGGCTGAACGATCCCGAGGGTCTTTCCGAGGCGGTCGGTTCTGCGAAGCAGTTAGACGGTGTCGCCCTGGTCCGGGCAGCTTTTCATGCATGGCACGATACCACGCCAAAAAAGCTCAGCGGCGAATTTGCTTTTGCAGCATGGCATCCAGAACGGAAAGAGCTGTTCCTGGGCCGCGACGCTATGGGCGGACATCCCATCTTCTATCACCGGTTTGAAGATGGCCGAGGGTGTTTTGATTTCCGTGTAAACGTCTGTTCCTGGATACTGGAGGGGAACAGATGGAACTGGATAAAGAGCTAATCGACAAGTTGCTTGCCGGGTACAAGGGTCCGGAGGACCTGATCGGCGAGCAGGGGCTGCTCAA
>DAIDLI010000186.1 GCA_027449545.1 Acidobacteriaceae bacterium
CGGCAGTCTCGTTGGAGGCATAGCCGAACATCATGCCCTGGTCGCCGGCGCCGCCGGTATCCACGCCTTGCGCGATATCCCCGGACTGCTTGTTGATGGAGGAGAGCACTGCGCAGGTGTTGGAGTCGAAGCCGTAGAGCGCGTTGTCATACCCGATGGAGGCCACCACGCCGCGGACCAGCGACTGGAAGTCGACGTAGGCCTTGGTGGTGATCTCACCGGCGATCATGACCAAGCCGGTAGCGGTGAGCGTTTCAGCAGCGACGCGACTGTAAGGATCCTGTTCGAGGCAGGCGTCGAGGATAGCGTCTGAAACCTGGTCGGCGATCTTGTCGGGATGGCCTTCGGTGACTGACTCAGAGGTGAAAAGAAAACGGTCGCTCAACTTCTACTCCTCCCATCTATCTTGGATGCGATAGGGATGTACTCAGTCTATGGTAAAGGCAGGCAGGCTGCGGGGCAATGAAGTGCAGCGAATGGAGAGGAATGGGGGCCGAGCGGGGAGCGGGGGACGGGAGCGGGATTTGGCGTTCTCAGGACTGGAAGCGGGCGAGGACGCCGTGTACCCAGGTGGAGACGCCGTGGGTGGCGGGAGCGAGGTTATGGAGGGGGAGCAGGGTGCTCCACCAGCCCTCACGCAGGCCGTAGTAGCGGACGATGAGGAAGGCGGAGAGGCCGACGAGGGAGAAAAACAGGAGGAGGAGGAGCCAGCGGAGGCGCAGCTCGGTGGCTTCACGGCGCAGGATGCGTGCGCGGCCGACGTTGGAGGCGAAGGCGGTCCAGCTTTCTTGTTCGTCGGAGGGTTGTCCGGAGGCGTTGCAGGCTCTGAGGAAGCGGTCAGTCCAGTCCTGCTGATCGAGGCCCAGGGCGCCGGCATAGCCGCGGACAATGCCTTTGGAGAGGATGCCGCCGGGGAGGAGGCGAAAACGCTCCTGTTCCAGCGCCAGGAGGTGGCGCTGGCTGATCTTGGTAACTGCCGTGATGTGTTCCAGCGCTATGCCGCGGGAGATCCGCTCCATGCGCAGGTCTTCTCCGAAAGTTCCCATCGGCTATCAAAAGGCGGGCAAATGGCCCAAAAAGGTAATTGCAAGTTCACCATAAACCTGCGTTTGGGCTCCCGTCAAAGAGTATTTTCGTCCTGTCCGGTGTGAAGTTGGGTACGAAAGTACAGGGGCGAGGGGCGGCCGCTGCCGGAATGGGCGCAGCGGGCGGGAGGGTCCCAAAGCGGGCCGGAGCAATGAACCGGCGGGAGCGCGGCTGCTGGTAACCTGAGAGGAGAGCGCGGCGGCGAGCGGACCGGCCGGCTCGGGACAGGCTGTGGACGAATGAATAAGCTCATCTTTGCCAATCTTTTGCACCGCCCCCTGCGGTCCATCATCAGTGTGCTGGCGGTGGCCATCGAGGTGATCATGATCCTGTCGATCGTGGGCATCTTCATGGGGATGCTGAATGACGCCAAGCAGCGGACCAATGGAATTGGCGCGGACCTGATGATGCTGCCGTCGAACGCCAGCTACTTTAACGGCGCGAGCGGGGTGGCGCTGCCGGTGGTGGATGAGCAGGCGCTGGTGAAGTTGCCGCACGTAGCGGTGGTTTCGCCGGCGATTCAGAAGATCTCCACGGCCAGCAACAGCGTGGAGATTCTGTATGGCATCGATTACTCCAGCTTCAATGCACTGAAGCCCTTTGTGTTTGTGTCGGGAGGACCGTTTCAGGGGGCGGATGACGTGATCATCGACACGGTGCTGGCGAACTCCGGCCCGGGCTACAAGGTGGGCGATAAGATCAAGATCCTGGACCAGGATTTCCGTATCTCCGGGATTGTGGAGCCGGGCAAGGGCGGGCGCAAGCTGATCCCGCTGAAGACCATGCAGAACCTGATCGGGGCGCCGGGCAAGGCCTCGCTGTTTTATATCAAGTGCGACACGCCGGCCCATGCGGACCAGGTGGTTGAGGAGATTCGCGCCACGCGGGGGTTCGAACAGAACACGGTGATGACGATCGATAGCTGGCTGAACCAGATGACGCCGAACCGGCTGCCCGGTTTCAACATTGCGCTGAACTCGGTAACGGGGATCGCGGTGATCGTCGGGTTCCTGGTGATCTTCCAGTCGATGTACACGGCGGTGCTGGAGCGGACGCGGGAGATTGGGATACTGAAGTCGATGGGCGCGTCGAAGCCGACGATTGTGGGGGTGGTACTGCGCGAATGCGCGGTGTTGGCCATTGCCGGGGTGCTGGTGGGGCTGGCGGGGACGGTGGGTGTGCGCTGGCTGGTGCTGGACATCTTCCCGACGCAGCACTTTATGATCACCGCGGAATGGATGGCGCGGGCCGGGGCGATTGCTTTTGCAGGGGCGCTGGTAGGGGCGCTGTATCCGGCGTGGATGGCGGCGCGCAAGGATCCGATCGACGCGCTGGCCTACGAATAAGGCAGGGACCAATAAGCAGGGACCAAGGGACCAAGGGACAGAGGGACCAAGGGACAGAGGGAACGTGGGGGTGTGCGGCGTGGCGACAACGGAGACTGGGGCAGGGCAGTTGGTGGGGATCGGCGAGATTCGGGCGGCGGCGGAGCGGATTCGCGGCATTGCCATGCGCACGCCGCTGGTGCGCGCGCAATTCCCCGGCATCTCCGGCCACGGCCAGCCGCGCGAGATCTGGCTGAAGGCGGAGAGCCTGCAACCGATTGGGGCGTTCAAGATTCGCGGGGCTGCGAACAAGATTCTGCAACTGAGCGCGGAGGAGATCCGGCGCGGGGTCATTACCTATTCGAGCGGCAACCACGCGCAGGGCGTGGCATATGCGGCGCGGGAGGTAGGCGCGAAGGCGGTGATCGTGATGCCGTCGAATGCGCCGGCAATCAAGCGCGCGGCCACGCTGGCCCTGGGCGCGGAGATTGTAGAGGTTGGGGTCGCCTCCAGCGAGCGGCTGGAGATGGCCGAAAAGCTGGTGCGGGAGCACGGGTACGTGGTGATTCCTCCCTACGACGACGAGCAGATCATCGCCGGCCAGGCGACGTGCGGGCTGGAGATCGTGGAGGATCTGCCGGACGTGGACCTGGTGCTGGCGCCGGTATCGGGCGGCGGATTGCTGAGCGGGGTGGCGGCGGCGGTCAAGCAGCTTCGGCCGCAGGCCAAGGTGTTTGGCGTGGAGCCGGAGCTGGCGGCGGATACGGCAGAGAGCTTTCGCAAGGGCGAGATTGTGACCTGGGCGGCCGAACTGACCAGCCGCACCATCGCCGATGGACTGCGCACGCAGAGCGTGGGGCGGCGGAACTTTGCGCATTTGCAGGCCTTCGTGGACGGCATTCTGACGGTGACGGAGGCGGAGATTCGCGCGGCGATGCGGGCGATCGTGGGATCGGCGCGGCTGACGCCGGAGCCGAGCGGAGCGGTGGCGGCGGCAGCGCTGCTGTTTCACGCGGAGCAACTGCCGGCGTATCGCAAGGCGGTGGCGGTGGTGAGCGGCGGGAACGTGGATCCCAGGCTGCTGGCCGAGGTGCTGACGGAAAACGGCGGTTGAGCGGCCGCGCATTCCTCGCGCGTTCAAATTCTCTTTCTCCTGTTTGCCCGGATGTGCGATTCTGATCGCGCTTCAGCGCATTCCCCGAATGCCTAGAAAACCTGACAGATCGACGAGCCGTACGCGCGCCGTGAGGCCCACGTGTACAGGGGCACAGACCGCTGCTCCGGCTCGAAGAAAGAAGGACGCTGCTGCCATGCCCATGAAGTTGCGTGTCGTCGTTTTTTTGCTGATGTCGTTTTCAGCTTTGTCTGCGCTGGGCCAAAGTATGCCGCCTGCGGGCGGGCTGCCGCCGTCGGGCGGGTTGCCGCTTGCGAGCGGGTTGCCGCCTGCGGGCGCGTTGCCGCCGTCGGGCGGGTGGCCGCCGGCGGGCGGAGAAGGCCCGTGCGCGGTCAGCAAGCAGAGCAATGTGCCGGCGCGGATGCGGGACGGGGTGGTGCTGTACGCCGACGTGTACCGGCCGCAAACGAAGAAGCTGGTGCCGGTGATCCTGATGCGCACCCAGTACAACAAGGAAGCGGCGCAGGTGCAGCCATCGCGGTTTGAGACGCCGCAGTGGTTTGCCTCGCACTGCTACCTGGTGGTGATCCAGGACATTCGCGGGCAGTATGCGTCGAAGGGGACGTTCTACGAATACGCCCACGACCGGGACGACGGCTACGACACGGTGGAGTGGGCTGCGCATCTGCCCGGATCGAATGGGAAGGTGGGCATGTACGGATCGTCGTACGTGGGCGCCACACAGTGGCTGGCGGCAACGGCGACGCCTCCGGCGCTGAAGACGATCGTTCCGTCGAATACCGCCTCGGATTACTACGACGGATGGACGTATGAGGACGGGGCGTTCCGCCTGGCGTTTATCGAATATTGGATGATGGCGGACATCGTGCAGTCGGCGGCCAGAAACCGCGGCGACACAGCGGCGGCGGACAAGTTGCACGAGCAGGTGAAGGACATCGCAAAGTGGTTCAAGTTCCGGCCTTACGACCAGTTTCCGCCCTTTCATCGCAACGATCCCAGCTTTGCTCCGTACTTCTTCGACGCGATCAAACATTCGAGCGACGATGCGTACTGGAAGGCGTTCAGCATCAAGACGCGCTACGACAAGGTGCATGTGCCGGTGCTGGCGTTCGAGGGCTGGTATGACGCGTTTCTGAATGGCGGCCTGGAAAACTTCGAGGGCATGCGCAAGCAGGGCGGGACGGAACTGGCGCGGACCGATCAGCGCATCGTGATCGGGCCGTGGGAACATCTGGGCTGGGGACGGCCCACGAGCCCGGTGAGCCCGCGGCTGAAGGCGATTGGGCCGGTGGCGAACAGCCCGGTGAACGAGCTGATGCTGGCGTGGTTCGATCACTTTCTGAAGGGCGAGGACAACCATGTGGCGACCGGGCCGCGGGTGGATTACTTCGAGATGGGCGAGAACAAGTGGCACAGCTCGGACGCATGGCCGCTGCGCGGAACCGTTTATCAGAGCTGGTATCTGGCCAGCGGCGGGCACGGAGCGTCGAAGATGGGCGACGGGGCGCTGACCGAAACCGCTCCCGGCGGAAAGGTAACTGGTGGCGCCCAGGCGCACGCGGTGAGCGAAGTCGGCGGCGCGGTGGCTGCGCAGACATTGGACGCCCCCTCCGACGAGTTTGTTTACGATCCCTCGGATCCGGTGCCCAGCGTGGGCGGCCACTCCTGCTGCTCGTGGACCTACGGGCCGCAGGGGCAGTTCGATCAGTCCGCGATCGAGCAGCGCAGTGACATTCTGGTGTATTCCAGCCAGCCGCTCAAGCAGCCGCTGGAGGTGACCGGGCCGGTGACGATGACGCTGTACGCGAAGTCGACGGCGACGGATACGGATTTCACGGTGAAGCTGGTGGACGTGTATCCAGACGGCACAGCGGTGAATCTGAACGATGGCATTCTGGACGTGCGCTTTCGGGACTCGCTGTCTTCGCCCACGCCGATCGAACTGGGGAAGGTGTACAAGTACACGATCCACGTCTGGCCGACGAGCAATCTGTTTCAGGTGGGGCACCGGATCCGGGTGGAGATTTCGTCGAGCGATTTTCCGCAGTTCGCTCCCAATCCCAACACCGGAGAGCCGTTCGGGGTCAGCGCGAAGTGGCAGAAGGCGACGCAGACGATTCTGCACGATCGCGAGCATCCGTCGGCGATCCTTCTGCCGGTGATTCCCGCCGGGGCGAGCGGGGCGGGCGCGGACAAAGCGCCGCAGCTTTAGCGGGCCAGTTTAGGGGCACCGGGAGCCGGGTGCTTACGGAAGGCCGGAATGGACGTCCCTTCGACTATGATTTGGTGCGTGAACGGTTCTCGAATTCAAGTTGCCTTGGTTCTCTGCGCGGCGCTGGGATGGGCCACGCTGCCGGCGCACGCGCAAGCCCACCTGGAGAAGCCGCTGGCCGGACCGCGGGCCACGGTGCTGCAGATTACGCCTCTGTACGTGCAAGCATCGCTGACTTCGCAGCGCATCGACAAGGTACAGATCGGCCGCGAGATGGTGGTGGCGGAGAAGAGCGGGGACTGGTATCGGGTGTACGCCAACACCGACATCCAGGAGGTGGAGAGCGGTCCGGACCAGCCGATGGTGGGCAGCGACTCGACGCCGCCCCCGGTTTCGGGCTGGGTTCAGATGAAAGGGGTTGTGGAGGAGACCACGCCCAACGGCGACCAGATCATCATGGGGGCGGCGGCCAACGAGGAGGCGCTGGCGTCGGATCCGCGCGGTCCGGTGAACGCGGCGCAGTCGGCGCGGCTGCTCTACCGGCGGGTGGCGGAGATGTTTCCCAAGTCGCCGCTGGCTCCCGAGGCGGCATGGCGAGCGGCCGATATTCAATGGCAGCTTGCAAAGGCGGATAACGCTTCGCTGCCCTCGTCGCGCGAACAGAACCCGGACATGCGCCTGCAAATCGACGAGACGGAGCTTCGCAACGTGATCAAGACGTATCCGCGCACGAGGTGGGCGGCGCTGGCGGATTTTGACCTGCTGGATAACAAACTGTGCGGCTCCTGGCAGGGGACGACCAAGTGCCCGGAGCGGGAAGCCGAGCTCTACGAACGCTACGCGGACGAGTATCCCAATGGGCCGAAGACGGCACGGGCGCTGTATGAAGCGGTGTATCGCATGGGCGTGCTGACGAACATGTTTCAAGCCAAGGGCAAAAAGAAGGCCGCCGATGCGGCGCACCAGCACGCGCACGAACTGCTGGCGCACATGCAGGCCAAGTTTGGCGACTCGGAATTCACATGGCGAGCCGGGGCGTTGGTGTACAAATTGGATGAGAACATTCCCGTCTACGGCATCGATTTGCAATGACTGAACGGAGCCGTTCAGGCATTTTGAGCCGTTGCGTTTGTACCCAGGCCCTGGAGGCTCATTGAACCCTTTTATTCAGTCCACCATTTTAGGGATTGTCGAGGGGCTGACGGAGTTTTTGCCGGTCAGCTCCACTGCCCACCTGCGGATCACCGAAGCGCTGATGCACATCCCGCTGAACGCGGCGGTTTGCCCGGCGGGAGATATGGCGTGTAGCCAGAGCGTCTCCTACTGGGAGATGTACACGATCGTGATCCAGTTGGGGGCGATTCTGGCGTTGTGCCTGCTGTTTCTGAGCCGCGTGGTGGGATTTTTCCGGAGCTTTCCGCAGGGCGAGAAGGGCGACCGGACGATCTATAACCATCCGGTCACTCTGACGTTCGTGGCCTTTGTCTGCACCTCGATTCCGGCGCTGCTGCTGCGCAAATGGAGCGAGAAGAACCTGGGCAGCCTGGCGGCGATGGCCTGGGCGCTGGTGATTGGCGGCATCGTGATGTGGGCGGTGGACGCGTGGGCTTCGCGCCGCGATCCCTATACCACCGACGTAGAGGAGATGACGTTCCTGCAGGCGGTGTGGATCGGACTTTGCCAGACGCTGTCGGCGATCTTTCCGGGGGTGTCGCGGTCGATGTCTACGATTGCCGCGGGGCAGTTGGCCGACCTGACCCGTCCAGCGGCGCTGGAGTTCAGCTTTCTGCTTTCGATTCCGACGATGCTGGCGGCCACCGGCTGGGACCTGGTGCACGAGGTGCATCCGCGGCTGCACGGCAGTCACCCAGCGGCGGCGCACGTGGTGATGAACCCGGAACGCTGGGGCGTGCTGATCCTGGGCACGGTGGTGTCGTTCATCGTGGCGCTGGGCGTGGTGGAGTGGTTCCTGATGTGGGTGCGCCGGCACGGGTTCACCATGTTTGCCATCTGGCGAATTCTGCTGGGCGGGTGGCTGCTGATCTGGGGCGCGAGGTATATCCACGGTTAGCTGGATCTGCCGGTGTTCTCCCGGTTGCTTCCAATGCCGCGGGCAGAGAAGAGGTTTTTGCTCTGTTCCGGGCATTGGTGTGCGCAGAGGCGCGCCGCCGCTCTGCTATGCTCTAGACCTGACGGCGCATCCACCCCGAACGCCGTGATTGGGATAGAGATTTAGATAGCAGGGAGGTTTCTCGTGAAGAAAAACGTGTTCTTCGGCCTGGCAATCTCTGCCGTGCTGTGCATCCCCGCATTCGCAGCCCTGAAAACCGGCGCTCGCGCGCCTGATTTCTCCGCCCCGGCCTCGCTGGCGGGCAAGGACTTCCATTTCTCGTTGCGCTCGGCGTTGCAGAAGGGGCCGGTGGTGGTCTACTTCTACCCTTCGGCCTACACCAGCGGCTGCGATCTGGAGGCGCACACCTTCGCGCAGGATAAGGACAAATTCACCGCCGCCGGCGCCACCATCATCGGGGTTTCGGAGGACAGCATTGCGCGGCTCAACCAGTTTTCCGCCGACCCCAGCTATTGCGCGGGGCGGTTCCCGGTGGCCTCCGATCCCGGCGGCAAGATTGCCGCTTCCTACGGCGTAACGGCCGTGGCGGGCAGGCCCGGCATGAAGGATGTTCGGGGCGTGGCCATCGATCACGGATTTTTTGAGCGCGAGACCTTCGTGATCGGCAAGAACGGCAAGATCGTCGCAACCTTTTCCTCCCAGGCGGATCACCTGACGCCGGATGCCCACGTGAAGAAGGCGTTGGCGGTGGTGCAGCAGCTCGCTTCCAAGTAACGCGACCGTCGCGGGGAATCTGTTCGAAACTGTTCGAGGCTGCATGCAATGGGCCCGGCACGCGCGTGCGCCGGGCCCTGATTGTTCCCCCCTGGATTATTGCGGCGGAACAGTCAACTGGCTTACCTCGATGTAGGCACCCTCTTTTTCAAGCTGCGCGGCGTCCTTGTTGCTCAGGTTCCACTCGCGCTTCGCCTGAGCTTCGGGCGGCGCTTTCTCCACCTTGCCTCGGGCGTCCACGATCTTTCCATGGACCACGTTGTTGGCGGCGTTCTTGCTTGGGCCGCTGACGACGGCCAGCATGGGTTGTTTCTCGCCGATCCACATCGCGCGTCCGTTTACTTTCTTCTGCACGGGGACGTCGCTGGCGGCGAACTGCTTGCCGACGAAGGCCTGCTTGTTCTGGGCCTGGAGTACCTGCACGCCGGGTCCGGTCATGGGTTGCGCAGGGCCGCGGCCATAGCTGTTCGTCAGAGGCTGGCGGTCGATGGGCTGCTTGGCGCCGGCGTTGGCGAGGGTCTCGGTGGTTGCCGATCCGGCCGGGGCGGGGATGCGGGTATTGTGTGCGGCGACGCGGCCCCACCACCAGCCGCCGGTGCCGCCCCAGCCCCAGCCGGCCCACCAGAAGACCACGGCCAGGACGACCGGCCAGATCCACCACCAGCGCCAGCCGCCGCGGGATACGCGTTCCACCTGCCGTTCGTCTCCGATGTCGTCCAAGTGCGTTCGTGTTTGTCTTGGATCAGGTCCCTGTAGTTCTGTCATAACGGATCCTCCGTTTGATCGCTGCTTCAATCCCGGATTCCGGTGGTCTTGTCGTCCGGATTGCGGGGATACGTTTGCTTAGGATGAAGGGTCCGCGCGGGTGGTGGTCCTGGTGGGCTGATGGCCGCTGTAGGCCTCGGGGCGGGCCTGATGGCTGGGTGGGAGGAATAAAGGAGGGTGTTCCGCGGGGGTGGACAGCATGGTTCCCCCCTGGGCGGTTTTGCCGGAGGTTCGCCCCTCGCGACCGGATAATAGGAATTGCTCTGGGATGTTTGCTCGCGCCGATCCCCGACGCCGCACACGGCGCGGAAGGGAGGAAAGGCCGCCGAGCCAAAATGCCCACATGAAGCCGATCCGAATCGTTCTATCGCCGACGCGCAGCCGCCCGGTCAACATCTTTCTGGGCATGCTGCTGCTGCTGGTTGCGGTGCTGCTGCTGCTGGCCCTGGTTACCTATCACGCCTCCGATCCTTCGCTGAACACGTCCACCGATGCGGTGGGGCCGCATGCCGCGCGCAATTGGGCGGGGTTGTTTGGCGCCTATCTAAGCGATCTTCTGCTGCAGACTTTCGGGATTACTGCGTTCTTTCTGCCGCTGTGCATGGGCGGGATCGGGTGGAACTGGGTGCGCTCGCGTCCGGGCGGGCCGGCGCTGCTGCGCTGGACCGGGATTCTGCTGACGCTACTGTTTGTTCCCACTGCGTTCGGACTGTTGCCGTGGCACTGGCGGTGGCTGCACATGGTGGCCATCGAGGGCGTGATCGGCCGGCTGACGGCCGGCTTACTAGTGACTTACCTGAACATTCAGGGCGCCTGGGTGGTGACCGCGGCGCTGGCTACGGTGGGCGTGTATTTCGCGCTGGCCATCAGCTTTGAGACGGTGAAGGAATGGCTGGAGGAGCGCTGGATCCACTGGATGGCCTGGCGGGACCGCTGGCGGAACTGGCGCGAAGAGCGCGCCGAGATGCGCGCGGCGCGCAAAGAAAATGCGAAGGCCAGCGAGGAGCTGTTTGAGGAGCAGGAGCCGCCGCTGGTTTCGGGGATCGATGTGGGCCGCGACGAAGAGCGGCGCGGCTGGCTGAGCGCGCTGTTTGGCAGGAAAAAGACGGCGCGCGTGATCGACCCGGTGGATGATATTCCCGCCTTCCGCCGCGCAGGGCCGCAGGGGACACCGGAGCCAGGACCTGCGGCAGCGGGACGTGTGCCGGAGCCGATAGAGGAGCAGGAGATTCCGATCACTCCGCCTTCACGGAAGGCGGCGTTCTGGGAGCCGGAGCAGGGGACTGCGCCGACGGCGCCCGCCAAGATCACTCCGATCCGGCCGCAGGCAACGCCAGCAGCGGCGAGCATTCCCGATCCGTGGGCGGCGTCGCCGAAGTCCGTACCAGCGCCTGCTGCCGAAGCGGCTGAGACGATTGCGATTCATGAGCGGGCGGATGCCGAGGTGCGCACGGCGACGGTGGCGCCGAAGAGCGTGAGCGGCTTCAAGCTGCCGCCCAGCACGCTGCTCAATGCCGGCGAAGGGCCGCAGACGGTGCGCGAAGAGGCGCTGCGCGAAGAGGCCAAGGTGCTGGTGGAGAAGTGCGGCGAGTTCGATGTGCGCGGCCAGGTGGTGCAGATCAATCCGGGGCCGATGGTGACGACTTACGAGTTCAAGCCGGAGGCGGGCGTGAAGTACTCGCGCGTGACCGGCCTGGCCGACGATCTGTGCCTGGCGATGCGGGCCGAGAGCATCCTGATCGAGCGCATGCCCGGCAAGAGCACGGTGGGCATCCAGGTGCCGAACCACGAGCGCGAGACGATCCACCTGCGCGACGTGATCGAGAGCGAGACCTTCGCCAAGGCCAAGTCGCGGCTGACGCTAGCCATGGGGAAGGACATCAACGGGCGTATTGTGACGGCCGATTTGGCCACCATGCCGCACGTGCTGATCGCCGGCTCGACGGGCTCAGGCAAATCGGTAGCGATCAACGCCATGATCATGAGCCTGCTGTACCGGACGACGCCGGCGCAGGTGCGGCTGATCCTGGTGGATCCCAAGCGCGTGGAACTGGGCATGTATGAGGGGATTCCGCACCTGTTCACGCCCATCATTACCGAGCCCAAGGCCGCGGCCAACGCGCTGCGCAACGCGGTGCGGGAGATGGAGCGCCGGCTGAAACTGCTGGCCAGCCGCAGCGTGCGCAATATCGACCAGTACAACAAGCTGTTCGAGGGCTCGTCTCCCTCGCTGTTCGGGCCGGAGGATGGCCAGGTCGACGAGCCGCTGCCGTACATTGTGATCATCATCGACGAGCTGGCCGACCTGATGATGCTGGACCGGGCCAACGTGGAAGAGTCGATCACGCGTTTGGCGCAGATGGCGCGCGCGGTGGGCATTCACCTGGTGCTGGCAACGCAGCGGCCCAGCGTGGACGTGATTACCGGGTTGATCAAAGCCAACGTGCCCACGCGCATCAGCTTTCGGCTGGCGACGAAGGTGGACTCGCGCACCATTCTGGACACCAACGGGGCTGAGGCTCTGCTGGGGCGCGGCGACATGCTGTTTTTGCCGCCGGGTACCAGCCGCCTGATGCGCCTGCACGCGCCCTACGTGAGCGAGAAGGAAACCGCGGCGGTGGTGCAGTTCTGGAAGGAGCAGGGAACGGCGGAGTACGTGGAAGGCTTCCTGGAGTCGCCCAAGGACGAGCACGGCAATGTGGAGGGCTCGAGCAGCGACTCAGACGACAACGATCCCATGTTCGACGATGCGGTGCGCCTGGTGTTCGAGTTCGGCAAGGCTTCGACTTCGCTGCTGCAGCGGCGGTTGAGGATCGGCTATGGACGCGCGGCGCATCTGATCGACATGATGGAGCGCGATGGGCTGGTGGGGCCGGCCGATGGCTCGCGGCCCCGCGAACTGCTGAAGGCGCCCGGCTGGCTGCATGAGATTGCGGCAAGCAACGAATAAAAAAGGCTGCCGGCAGAGGCTGGCAGCCTTTTTATCTATAACCGGGTTGTATGTGAACCAAGTAGTAAGTGCAGATTGGGTGGCCGGCACCTACCCGCGCTTGTATTACCAGCGTGAGATCGTCAACTTATCGAGAAATATCTTATTGCTTCCCGAACCCAAGCCATCGACCTGGAAGTTGGTGAGCAGCGCGGGGGTCCAGCCCAGCGCGAACTCCGAGGACACGGTGGCTTCGATCTGCTGCTCTTTACCGTCAAGCCAGACGGAGTGGTAAGTCACGTTGCCGCTATTGTCGCGCGAGTAACTGATCTGCACGTGGTGCCAGGTGTTGCGGCCCCAAGTACGGACATTGCAGAACTGATTGGAGTGGACCCATGTATCCACGGGGTGGCTCGCCGTGCCGTGGTTGGCCGTGTAGTCCCAGGTTCCAGAGATTCCGTCGCACTGGAAGCCGTAAATGACGGTGTTGCCATTGCTAAGAACCTGGTTCGTATCGAGCTCGAGGTTCTGAATGTTACCGGCCGAGTTATCGACGTATACCCAGCCGTCATAGAAGAAGTTCATGGCGTTGGGATCGTTGTCGAACGCCAGGTTATAAATCTCGCCGCCATCGTGGGAAAAGCTGGTGGCGAACTGGCGCGCGTGACCACTCATGGAGGGTGAACTGACCACATTCATGGATCCGCTGGAGGCCTCGCCCGCGGCGGGATCGTGGCTGGCCTGCCATCCGGGGGCGTTCTGCATGTTGACGTTCTGCTTGGCGTCGGAGGGGATCATGCTCTCCGGTGCGGCGGAGCCGGTGACCGAGACAGTCACAGTGGTATAGCAGCTGGCGCCGCCCGCTCCCCAATATTTGACGTAGAGGGTGTGCGTGCCAGAGGGCGCGGGAACCTGCGTGTTGATCGACGTGCCGCTCACAGCGGTCGTGTTGGTGCTGTTGTCCAGCGAATATCCGATGGAGATGACGGATTGGGAGGAGCACTGGGAGGCCTTAGCGGTGAGCTTGAAAGGCGAGCCTACGGTCGCACCGCTGGCAGGCGAGCTCACCGTGACTTCGCTGGACTGGGTCTGGGCGGGAGCGGGATCCGTGGAAGGCGAGGAAGCGCCGACTGCCGCCTGTGCGGGGCTGGCGGCATGTCCGCCGCAGCCACTTGCCACGCCAGCAAGGGTAAGAAGTAGCGCGAAGCTAAGAGATGTATTCTTGAACGAATTCATCGGACCCATTCCTCGGGGAAAAATTTGTGCTGGCCTTGCGCCTGATGTTGTTCCACCCTGCCACTGCTGACCTCCGGCCCGGCAACCTCCTGCCACTTGGCCCGCATCTTTCTTATGCAGCGGGGGCGCGGGTTTCGCCGCCAGGCGAGAATGATCGCGCACGAGGGCGAAGTTCCGGCCCTTTTCAAGGGCTGCCGCAACGGGCTGAGGATCCGCTCGAGATCTCTATGCAAAAACACAGCTCTTCCGCCATCTTGCTGGAAGGGCATTGTTTTTGCCGGTCATTGCGGTTGACTTCGAATTACCACCAAGGCATGGAGGCGCGGTTGTGGGAAACCCAGCAACCTCTTCGCTTACAACGGGCGTGCAGAGGACCTGCTCTCTCTTCTCTTGAGGGGCTGGTGTGTCGGGCAGGGACAGCGAGTCAGGGAAGATGATGCGGAAAGGTCGATACCACAACACCCAGCCTTGTCAGCGTGTGCTCCGACCGGCAGGCCTCAATGAACTACTAACGGCATCATACACGTTTTGCCGGTCGCGTTCTAAGTATCCATGGAAAAAAGAAAGGGAATTTACAGTTGAGCGTACAACCGCGTAATTTCTGCATGCATCCGGCGAAAAAGTTACTTCCCGTTTGATAAGAATTACGCAGTGTTAACTTATGCTGCAAACAGTTGCGCACATCTATTTCTGATCAAAATCCGCATCTGGAGAGGCGATCGAACAGGTCAAAGCGGCACGTAAGAGCGAAGGTGCGGCTCTCTTGTGGGCCGGTAAGCCTACAAGTTATACGGGTTAATACCTATGTTCTGTAAGTGACTCACCAGCGGGAGATTGTAAGTTCATCTATATAGGTCGAATCTGACCCACTACCCCGCCCGTCGATCTGGAAATTCGTGAGCAAAACCGATGCCCAACCGAGGGAGAAGGCGGAGGGTACGGTGGCGTTGATCGGATTTTCGACTCCGTCAAGCCAGACGGAATGATAGGTGACGTTTCCCGATGCGTCCCGTGAGTAGGTCACCTGAATGTGATGCCAGGTGTTCTGGGTCCATTTGCGCATATTGCAGGGAGCTGAAGAGTGGACCCAGACGTCATCCGGGCTGGATGGGGAGCCTGCGTTCTTGGTGTAGTCCCAGGTGCCGGAGTAGCCGTCGCACTGGAACCCATAGATGACGGTGTCGCCATTCGCGATGACCTGATTCATATCCATCTCGAGATTGGCGATGGAGGAAGCCGAAGCGGTGAGATAGATATGGGCGTCGTAGAGGAAGTTTGTTGCGTTTGGGTCGCTGCCGAAGGTGACGTGGTAGAGCTCGCCGCCGGAACCGGTGAAGGAGGTATCGAACTGGCGGGCTTGGCCGCTCAGGGAGGGCGAGCTCAGGACCTGCATGGTGCCGCTGGAGGTGCCGCCGGTACCTGGATCGTGGGTAGCCTGCCAGGAGGTCAATGCCTGAATAGCGGTGACGCTGACGGCGTTGGAAGGAAGCGATGGGCCTGAGGGCGCGGTTACGGTGACCGAGAGGCTGGCGTCACATTCTGCGCCGCTATCCCCCCAAGCTTTGACGTGGAGGGTGTGAGCTCCGGCCGCGGCAGTGACCTGCGCGTTGATGGAGGTTCCGCTGATGACGGTGTCGGCGCCCGAATCGAGCGAGTAAGCCATGGTGGCCACGGTCTGAGACGAGCAGGTGGTGCTGCTGGCGGCGACGGCGAAGGGAGAGGAGACCGAGGCTCCGTTTGCCGGGCTCGTGACGGTGAGATCGGAGCTGGAGGCCGGCGCCGGAGATGGTGAAGGCGCGGGGGCCGGTGAGGGCGAAGGTGTAGAAGAGGGCACTGTACTGGTTGAGGATTGCGCAGGCGTGGCGCCATTGCAGCCCGCGAGCATGGCAGCAATGGCACCGAGCGAGAGAACCAGAGCAAAACGTTTCAGTTCGTGCATGGATCCGCCGGGGTGAAGCGGTGGCGGCTTCTACGCATCGAGCCGCCGAGGGGTTGGGAGGGCCGGGTGCGACAGCCCCGGCCTCCTGGTTATTTCTGCGCCTGCCCAAGAGCAAGCGGGATGGGTCGATTTACCACCGCGAGACGGTGAGCTTATCGAGGTAGACGGTGTTGCTGCCCGAGCCCCGGCCATCGATCTGGAAGTTGGTCAGCAGCACCGGGCCCCATCCCAGCGCAAAGGCGGAGGGCACGGTGGCGTTGATCTGGCTCTCGTGGCCGTCGAGCCAGACGGAGTGGTAGGTGACGTATCCGGAGCTATTGCGGGAGTAGCTGATCTGGACGTGGTGCCAGGTGTTGACGCTCCAGTTGCGCGGGTTGCATGAGGCGCCGGAATGCACCCAGGTGTCGTTGGGGCTGGTGGGCGATCCGGCGTTCTTGGTGTAATCCCAGGTTCCGGAGTAGCCGTCGCACTGGAAGCCGTAGATCGCGGTCTGGCCGTTGGGCATGACCTGGTTCATATCCATTTCGATATTGGCGATGTTGCTGTTGGAGTTGGCGATATAGACCCAGCCGTCATAGAAGAAGTTGGTGGCGCTGGTGTCGTCGCCAAAGGTGACGTGATAGATCTCACCGCTGGAATTGGTGAAGGAGGAGTTGAACTGGCGCGAGTTACCACTGAGCGAAGGCGAGTTGACCAGGCTCATCCAGCCGCTGGAACTGCCGCCGGTGGCGGGATCGTTCTGGGCCACCCAGCCGCTCAGCGCCTGAATGCTGCTGACGGTAGTGGCATAGGAGGGGACGACGGAACTGGCGGTGCTGCTGGTGCCGCCGGAGCCGGTGCTGGAGCCAGTTACATTGATGGTTTCGCTTGCGGTGCACACGGTGCCGGAGCCGTTCCAGGCCTTGAGGTGCAAGGTGTGGCTTCCGGAGGAAGCTGAGGCCTGCTCATTGATGGAGGTCCCATTCACGATGGTGGTGGCTCCGCTATCAAGCGAGTAGCCGATGGCCGTGACGGTCTGGGAGGAGCAGGTGGGAGCGTTTCCGGAGACGGTAAACGGCGAACCCACGGAGGCGCCATTGAGAGGCGAGCTGATGGTGACGCCGGAGCTCGAGGTGGTGCTCGTGGAGCCGGAAGAAGTGGTGGTGCTGCCGGTGCCAGAGGCCACGTTGATGGCGATGTTGGCAACGCAGGATGAACCGCCATTGCCCCAGGACTTGACGTGCAGGGTGTGCGCACCGGCTGCGGCCGTAATGGACGCCGATACCGAAGTGCTCTTCACGATGGCAGTGCTGGAGCTGCTATCGAGCGAGTAGCCCATGGCCGACACCGCCTGCGAGGAGCAGTAGGTTGCCGCGGCATTGAGCACGAAGGGCGAATAGACGGTTGCGTTGTTGCCCGGGCTGGAGACGGTGATGCCCTGGATCGTGGTGCCGGACGTGGAGCTCGAGGGGGAGGAGGTCGTGGAGGACGTGGAAGTGGTCGCAGTCCCGACGTTAATGGGGACGTTGGTCATGCAGGAGGCGCCGCTGTTGCCCCAGGCCTTGACATGCAGCGTGTGCGCGCCCGAAGAAGACGACACATTCGTGTTAATCGAGGTGGCATGCACAATCGTGGTGCTACCCGAGTCGATGGAGTAGCCCATGGCGGAGACAGGTTGCGATGAGCAGGTGGGCGCTGTAGCACTTAGCTGGAAGGGCGAGGAGACGGAGGCGTTGTTGCCGGGGCTGCTCACCGTGATGCCGCCGGTGGTGGAGGCGCTGGTGCTCACAGTGACAGCTACGTCGGTGACACACGCCGCGCCGGCGTTGCCCCAAGCCTTGACGTGGAGGGTGTGGCTGCCGCTAGAGGCCGAAACGGTGGCATCGATGGAGGTGCTGTGCACGACGGTGGTGTTGGAACTGCTGTCGAGCGAAAAGCCCATGGCGCTGACAGGCTGGTTCGAGCAGCTAGCGGAAACTGCGTTGAGGGTAAACTGCGTCGACACCTGTGCATTGTTGCTGGGGCTGTAGACGGTGATGCTGGCCATCGCGGGAATCGCGCTCGCGAGGAGGAAGGCAAGGGCGAGGGAGGAATGCTTGAAAAACTTCACGGAATCCCTTTCGTGTCGGAGGATTGGTTCTGGTGTTTCAGCGGGAAGCAGAGACGCGGGCGATCGAGAAAACGCCCAACGTCTGCGGCCGGCAGCAACCTACTTGCTTGGCTCCGAACCTTCTGAATCTCCGCCTGTGCTTCGACCCGGCATTCATCCAGGCCCCATGTGTCAGCTGCGCCGACTCCCAGCGCAGGCTCGCATCCCACTGTGTGGCAACCCGGTTCAGTGATTGGGCATCAGAGAAAGACATAGCGGCAAAAACTGCACAGGAAAGCCTTGCGTGAATTCCTGCCTCTTGCGGCAAAGTCCTGCTCGGATTCGGAAACAACTGAATCATTGGTGAGCTGCCTCAGGGAAAAACGTGCTTCCCGGGATGAGTTAGCTTTGGAACACACCTCTCCCGAGCCCATGCTGGGAGGATTTGTCCACTGATTTTTGGGGGCTGTTTCTGAGCTACAAGACCAACGAGCGTCTGATACGTACTACTCAGCAACCTCTTCGTGTGCTGCCTTGGCGTGCAGAGGGGCTTTCACTCTACCGTCAAGCGCATGATCCGTCTCGCCTCGCGTCCCCGATCAGAGCAAGTCACGGCTTGAAGCCGCTTCCCCGATCAGTTCTCCGAGTCGCTCCGTCAGGCAACGAGTCTAAGGGAACTACTAAGGGGAATCATACACAAAATCCTGACGCGTTCCAGCCCGGTTCTGGAGAAAAATGCAGAAAAATTTTTCCCGTGAAGCAACAGCTTAAAAGCGGCGCGCATCGGGTAAAAAATCCTCACGCAAAGGTGAAAGAATTACGCGATCGCCGCGTCAATTCAGCACTTTCAGGTATTTACCCCACGTTGCTGTAGGGGGGGACGCGGAGGCGCGAAAGTGCTCCGCAGTGTGCCGCCTTAGTTCTCTTACAAGATAAGTAGGGTAAATACCCTACTTACTCGTAAGTTATATCCCGAGAGGTGAGGAAATCTTCTCGGGGTTCTCCCCAAGGCACGCAACAGGCAACAGGCGGCGTTTGCTGAACTGCTGAAGGAGAGCGCGCGCAGAGGGTCCGTGCAGTTCACAGGGCGCACCTCGAGCGCAGGAGGCGCAAGTGCTTGTGGCGATGGAGTTAGCCGCGAATGGCGGCTGGCTGCAAGGTCACTCGCGCGGTGAGCACGATCAGGGCACACCACAGGGTATCGGCTCCGAGCAGGTGAACCACCTGGAGCCACACCGGCGCGAGCCAGAGCACGTCCAAGATGCCCAGCGCGTATTGCAGGGCGAGGAGGGCGAGGACCAGGGCGGAGAGGCCGCGATTATCCCAATGGTCCGAGCGTCGCAGGGCGCGCACCATGATCCATACGAGGAAGATAGAGGCAAGAAAGGCGATGGTGGGGTGGGTCCAGCGCCAGCGCACCAGCCACGCGCTTTTGGACGAGAA
This sequence comes from Acidobacteriaceae bacterium, assembly GCA_027449545.1. GTDB lineage: Bacteria > Acidobacteriota > Terriglobia > Terriglobales > Acidobacteriaceae > Telmatobacter. The sequence continues at coordinate 18,984 of DAIDLI010000186.1, forward strand.
GTCGGAGGACAGCGCCTGGGCGAGGGAGGTGGCGGGGAAGAGCGTGTCGCCGAGAGCAGCCAGTGAACCAGTGACGCCAACCACCATGAAGACGAAGAGACCAGCGAGGGTGACGCCGGGCGCAACGATGCGGATGCTCTTGCGCAGGTACGCCTCGCGGCGGCTGAGCATGTGAGCGGTGAGGGTGAGCGCGGCGAGCAAGAGAAGGGTATTGGACAGATGCAGCGCGAGATACCAGGGACGCAGCGGCGAACGGCTCTCCGCAGTGAGGCCGAGCAAGACGAGCAACGCGCCGAGCAAGGCCTCGATGAGGGTGAACACCAGCGAAGCCACCGCCATGGAGCGGGCCAGGTGCCCTTTGACGGTGCCCAGGAAGGTCCAGATCATGAGGCCGAGGATAGCGAAGAAGGAGATGCCGCTGGTGAGGCGATGGGTGAACTCAATGATGGTGGCGGTGCGCGGAGAGTGCTGGAGGACCGTGCCGTTGCACAAGGGCCAGTGGTCGCCGCAGCCGGCGCCAGAGCCGGTGGCACGCACCAGAGTTCCCCACAGGATCACCGCGACGAAATAGAGGAGAACGGCCCAGGCGAAGCGGCGCAGGGCCGGAGAGGGCTGGCGGCCCGCAGAGATCGAGACTGTGGCGGAAGACATCAGGGAAGCACCTGCAACCCTTCAGTGTAAATCAGAGAGAATCATGGCCGGTTCGTCTTCCACGGATTCCCTCCCGCTGAGGCGCAGCACGTGGTTCACGATCATCAGGTCCTCGGCGGGGGGGATGACGCGCACGCAGACGCGCGACTCCGGCGCGGAGATGGTGGCCAGGCCGCGCACGTTGTTGCGGCGGGGATCGACCACAATGCCGAGCGCGCTGAGGCCGGCGCAGATCTCGGCGCGGGAATCGATGTCGTTTTCGCCGATGCCGCCGGTGAAGACCAGCATGTCGAGCCCGTTGAGTTCGGCGACGAAGCTGCCGATCCAGCGGGCGATGGTCCAGGTGAACTTGTCGACGGCGAGACGGGCGCGGGGATTTCCTGATTGGATGGCTTCGCGCAGCGCGCGCATGTCGTTGGAGAGGCCGCTCACGCCCAGCAGGCCGGACTTCTTGTTGAGGAGGGTCTCGAGCTTGTCGGCGGCCTGGAGGGCGTCGGGCGTGGTTTCGGCAATCTTCTTGAGGATGAAGAGCACCACGCCGGGATCGATGTCGCCGGTTCGCGAGCCGCTGATGAGTCCGCCGGTGGGAGTGAGGCCCATGGAGGTGTTGATGCAGCGGCCGTTGCGGATGGCGGAGATGGAAGCGCCGTTGCCGAGATGGGCGACGATCAGCTTTTCCGGCACCTCGGGCTGCAACTGGTAGACGATGGATTCGTAGGAGATGCCGTGGTAGCCGTAGCGGCGCACGCCCATGGCCGCATACTCCTGGGGGATGGGCATGGTGCTGGCCACCTCAGGAATAGTGCGGTGGAAGTAGGTGTCGAGAACGGCGAAGTTGGGGATACCGGGGAAGAGCTTGAGAGCCTCGCGCATGATGTAGACGGCGATGGGCGTATGCAGGGGCGCGAGGGCGGTGTGGCTCTCGATCTCATCGATGAGCTGAGGTGTGATGCGCTGATTCTCCTGGACGTTGGGGCCGCCGCAGACGATGCGGTGCCCGATGGCCTGGGGGCGGGGGAAGCGGCCGGAGTTGAGCGCGTCGGCCACCATCTTGAAGGCGACGGCGCGGTTGGGGAGCGCCGGGGTTTCGTCGACCAGTTTCTTGCCGTCGTCCTTGATCCAGAACTTGCCGAGATCGGTGCCGATGCCGTCGACTGCGCCCTCGAAGAGCTTTTGGGGCGCACCGATTCCGGCTTCGTAGACAGAGAACTTGATCGAGGACGATCCGCTATTGAGAACCAGGACGGGCAACGAGGACATAGAAGGAATGGGCCTTTCTTGGAGCGAGTCAGCTAGTCGGCGCATTTGCATCGAGTTTTGCGGTTTCCCACCCTTTCGCCAAAAGGCCGGCGAAAGGATGGGGCACGGGGCTGGCTTGCGGGACAGCTGACTCGCTAACTTGCTGCCTGACAGCCTTTCCATCGCCAGTTTTTGATTTCGGGCAGGTCGTCGCCATTTTCCGCTACATAGAGCCGGTGGCGCTGAATCTGCTCCGAGTACCATTGTTGCGCCGCGTTCACCTGGCCGGCGAGGCGCGGAACGCGACGGATGGCATCGACCGCGAGTTGGAACCGGTCGATGTTGTTGAGCACGCACATGTCGAAGGGGGTGGTGGTGGTGCCCTCTTCCTTGTAGCCGCGGACATGCAGGTTGTGGTGGTTGTGCCGCCGGTAGGTGAGCCGGTGGATGCCCCAGGGATAGCCGTGGAAGGCGAAGATGGTGGGCGCGTCCGGGGGGAAGATCTGGTCGTACTCTTCATCCGGCAGGCCGTGGGGGTGCTCCGAGGGAGGCTGGAGGGCCATCAGATCGACGACGTTGACGGTGCGGATGCGCAGGTCGGGCAGGCGCTCGCGCAGGATGGTGACGGCGGCCAGCGCCTCCATGGTGGGGACGTCGCCGCAGCAGGCGATGACGACCTCGGGCTTGCCGTTGTCATTGGAGGCCCAGGGCCAGATGCCGAGGCCGGTGGTGCAGTGGGCGACGGCCTCGTCCATGGTGAGCCACTGCGGCGCGGGCTGCTTGCCGGCGACGATCAGGTTGATGTAGTTGCGGCTGCGCAGGCAGTGATCGGCCACGGAGAGCAGGGTATTGGCGTCGGGCGGCAGGTAGACGCGGACCACGTCGGCTTTCTTGTTGATGAGGTGGTCGATGAAGCCGGGGTCCTGGTGGCTGAAGCCGTTGTGGTCCTGCCGCCACACCAGCGAGCTGAGCAGGTAGTTGAGCGAGGCGATGGGCTTGCGCCAGGGGATCTCGCGCGTAGTCTTGAGCCACTTGGCGTGCTGGTTCACCATCGAGTCCACGATGTGGATGAAGGCCTCGTAGCAGGAGAAGAAGCCGTGGCGGCCAGTAAGCAGATAGCCTTCCAGCCAGCCCTGGCAAAGGTGCTCGCTGAGGACCTCCATCACGCGGCCGGTGGGCGAGAGGTCCACATCGACGGGCTTGGTTTCCGCCATCCAGGTCTTTCCGGTACCGGTGATGACATCGCCGATGCGGTTGGAGGCGGTCTCATCGGGGCCGAAGACGCGGAAATTCTTCTGGTCCTGGTTTGCAGCCATGACTGCGTGGAGGAGGTGGCCGAGCACGCGGGTGGATTCGACATCCTGCGCGCCGCGGCCCTCGATCCTGACGGCGAAGTCCCGGAAGCTGGGCACCTTGAGCGGCTGGAGCAACAGGCCGCCGTTGGCGTGGGCGTTCATGCCCATGCGCAGGCGGCCCCTGGGGGCGATCTCGGCGATCTCCGGCCGCAGAGCGCCTTTGGCGTCGAAGAGCTCTTCAGGTTTGTAGCTGCGCATCCACTCTTCGAGCTGGCGCAGGTGCTCGGGCTTCTCGCGCAGCTCGCTGAGCGGGACCTGGTGGGCGCGCCAGGTGTTCTCGACGGGTTTGCCGTCTACGATCTTGGGGCCGGTCCAGCCTTTTGGGGTACGCAGGATGAGCATGGGCCACGCCGGACGCTCGGTGCTTCCATCTTCGCGCGCGGCCTTCTGGATGGCGGCGATGCGATCGAGCATGGTGTCGAAGAGGACGGCGGCCTGTTGGTGCATGGCGGCC
>DAIDLI010000187.1 GCA_027449545.1 Acidobacteriaceae bacterium
TCCATCCAGGACCAGGGCGTAGGCGCCGACGCACGCCTCCAAACCGGCTCCGGAGACATCCGCGCCACCGCGCTTCAGGGCGGCTTCTCCCTGAGCACCGGCTCGGGCAGCATCTCTGCCGAGCAGGCGGGCCACGGCGACGTCAAAGCCGAGACCGGCTCCGGATCCATCGAGCTGCGCAACTTGAGCGGCGCGCTCCAAGCCGAAACCGGCTCCGGATCCATCACCGTCGCCGGCGAGCCCACCGGGCCCTGGCTGCTGCGCACCGGCTCCGGCCAGGTGGATCTCTCCACCGGCAGCGCCAGCTTCCGCCTCGACGCCTCCTGCGGCTCCGGCTCCATCCACGTCGACCGGCAAAGTTCCACGGAGTCAAAGAGCAAGCACCACCTCAAAGCCCAGATCGGCAGCGGCGGCCCCACCGTCCGCGTTGAGAGCGGCTCCGGCAGCATCCACATTCGCTGATCCAGAACCTCCACTCATTCCACAGCTTCCCCGCGGAATGAGTGGAGGCCACTGTTCTCTGTTCTCTGTTCTCTGTTCTCTGTTCTCTGTTCTCTGTTCTCTAAAATAGAGTCATGGTTCAGGTTTTTCGCCCCATCCCCGTGGAGCGGGTCAAGCTACTGGTCTTCGATCTCGACGGCACCCTGATCGACTCGGCCCAGGATCTCTGCAACAGCGTCAACGCCACCCTGCTCGAGGTCGGTCGCACTCCGCTGCCCGATCCCGCCATCGCCAGCTTCGTCGGCAATGGCGCGCCCATGCTCATGCGACGCGCGCTCGCCCTGGCCGATAACCTCACGCCCGAGACGGTGGACGAGGACCTCTTCCAGCGCGCCTACGCCTTCTTCCTCCAGTACTACCGCGAGCACAAGCTCGACTTCACCTACGCCTACGAAGGCGTGCTCGAGGCCCTGCATGCGCTGAAGCAAATTCACGACCAGCCCGGCGGCCTGGCACGCACCATGGCCGTGCTCACCAACAAGCCCGTCCGCCCCGCCCAGGGCATCTGCGAGGGGCTGGGCCTGGCCGATTACTTCCTGCACATCTACGGCGGCAACAGCTTCCCCACCAAAAAGCCCGATCCCGCCGGCCTGCTCTCGCTGATGCAGGAAACCGGCGCCCGCCCCGAAGAGACCGTGATGATCGGCGACAGCATGGTCGACATGCAGACCGCGCGCAACGCCGGCGCCTGGGCCCTGGGCTGCGCCTTCGGCTTTGGCCCCCAGAACCTCATGGAGACCCCGCCCGACATCCTGGTCGAAAAGGCCTCCGAGTGGCCCGAAGTCCTGACCGGCGTTCCATCAAGGTAAAGTGACCGGCTGCGGCACTCCCTCCTTACAAACAAATCATTGACAATCGAAATAAAACGATATAAAACGACAACCTACGATCCTTCTGCAAGAGAAAACGAGCCCTGCAAAGGGCTCTTCCTTCTCCATTGCTGTACCTGACCGCCGCGAGCGCTCCGCGCGCTTGCGCAAACAGGAAGGGAGATAAATCTCCATGAAGCGCAGAGAGTTTCTCAAGGGCAGTGTCGTCGCGGCAGCCGCCGGACTCGGAGCGGACAAAGCGCAGGGCCTGGTGCCCGCCCACAACTGGGGCAAGTACGACTTCGGCTCCGGGCCCGCCGTTCCCGATCGTCTCGACCAGGGACCGTTCCCGCAATATCCTCCCGACGCCATCATCCCTGGCGACGATGTGGTCATGACCACCACCCCCTCCAGCGACGTGGTGCCCAACTACGGCAAGGGGCTGGTCACCTACATCACCGCGGACATGGGCACCGAAGAGATCAAGTCCAGCGACGTGCCGCGCGCCATCGAGGAGCTCGTCGAATTCCCTCTGGGGCAGCAGCTCTACATCCGCCCCACGTGGAGAGAGGTGCAGCCCCATCGCGGCCGCCTCGAACTGCCCGGCTACATCCAGCAGGTCATCGCGCTTTCCAAGAGCCACAACAAGCGTCTGGGCCTGCGCATACAAATGAGCGCACCGGACTATACCCACGCCCCGGCCCTGCCCGACTTCGTTCTGGAAAAGGTGCCCAAGGTCGACCTCATCCTAACCGACAAGAGCGAAGAGAAGGCCGCCCGGCGCTACCTGGATAATCCCAATGGCAGATACCAGCCTCGCTTCGACGACCCGTTCTTCCAGGATGCCTTCAAGGAACTGGTCGGCCTGCTGGCGGCGGAGTTCGACGGCCAGCCCAACGTCGAATTCATCGACACCTTCATGTACGGCTTCTGGGGCGAAGGCCACACCTGGCCCTTCAGCAACAATCCCTTTCCGGATTACCAGACCGCGGAGCGCACCTGGATCCAAATGCTCGAGGTGCAACTCGACGCCTTCAAGAAGACGCCTCTGCTGACCAACACCCAGCCGGATTACAGCCGCGTGGGCAATTCGGAGATGCTCGACCGCACCGTGCGCAGCAACAACTGGATTCGCAGCGACACCATCTTCATCGAGAACGAGCAGATTGAAGCGCTGAGCAATCGCCCGCCGTGGATTGGCGCGCTCATTGAAGCGGCGCTGCCAGGCAGGCCGCCGAATCCAGCGGAAGAGATCGAAGGGATCTCGCCCACCGAAAACACCATCGCGCACGTCCTCGACGTCGGCGTGAACTACTGGTCGCTGTGGAACTTTCATCAGATCAACGCCAAAAACCTGATGCAGTACTACCAGGCTTATCCGGAGCCCTTCGACCGGATCAACCGCCGCATCGGCTACCGGGTCCGGCCCTCGTACATCTGGACCTATCGGGACCACGGCTATCTGGGCCTCATCGTCGGCTTTGCGAATGACGGGATCGCCGGCGTGCCGGGCGTGCTGCGCGTGACGGTGCAGGACCAGGAGGGCAGGACCCTGAAGAGCGGCTGCCTCGACGCCGGATATCCGCTGCCCGGAAAGATCCGCCAGGCCCAGTTGGTGCTGCCTCAGGGAACCCGGTTCGAGGGCCTGCGGTTGAAGGCGGAGATCGAGGTCAAAAACATGCGCTACCCCGTGCGCTGGGCCTGTCACCAGAAGCTCAACGAAGACGGCTCCCTCACCCTGCGCCCCAATCTCTCTCTCCGGGTTTGAGCCAAGCTCTCCCTTAACTTAAAAATGCCAGGGCTGGACCTTCGGGTCCGGCCCTCGGCAACCGCATGCAGAACCCCTCCCGTCCTTCTTCTCCACTGGGCAGAACCCCTGACGGCGCTCCCGTTCCATCAGGGACGCTGCCCCCCGAGATTTCTCCCTCAGCCGCATCCGGCCTGCCAGGGACGTAGAAAATTCCCGGACGGCAAAATTTACATGGCCGCTCCCTCCTCTGCAGCTTCCTGCACAGTCCACTTTTCCACAGACGATTCCCCCTTACTCCTTTGCATTTCAGTTAGTTAGAAGGAATGGCCCTGTTCCTCGCCACTTTGGCGCGAGCCTTGCAATAAGGAAAGCGTGCAGGCAACGCCGCAAAGGCGATTCGCCTGGAGAGGATGCAATGAAAATCCAAGCCCGCTACTTCGATTCCCTCCCCCGCCAGGCCGCGGTTCTGCTCCTGGCCTCTGCCATCGGGTTGCCGGTTTGGGCCCAGCAGGCCCCCCCGTCGAGCGTGGACCAGAACGCTCCCGCTGCCAGCCAGCAGCAAACCACTTCGAACAATCAGGACATACAGCCCCCCGCCAAGGAAGGCTTCTGGGGCCGCATCAACCCCTTCGCCCGCAAAAAGTGGGTGCAGAAGCGCCTCAACCCCATCAATGACCGGCTGAGCGAGCTGGATCAGGTCAACTCCAAAAACGCTCAGGACATCCGCGATGTCGATCAGCGGGCACAGGCTGGCATCAGCAAGGCCCAATCGGCCGCCGATCAGGCCAACCAGGCCGCCACCGCCGCCGGGCAGCAGGCGCAGACGGCCAACAACGCCGCCGAACAGGCTTCCAGCCACGTCAACCAGATCAACCAGACCGTGAACGGGCTCGACCAGTATCACCAGGTCAGCATCATCGAAGTGAAGTTCCACCCCGGCTCCATGCGCATGATGGCCGACTCCCAGCAGCAGCTCGATCAGCTCGCCGCGAGCCTGACCGGCAAGGACGGATACATCCTCGAGATGGACGCGCAGGCGCCCGGCAACGGCAACCTCGGCATCCAGAGATCGCAGCAGCTGGCAGCAGCGGTTGAGCGCTATCTCGTCACCGATCATCAGATTCCCATCTACCGCATGCACGCAGTCGCGCTCGGCAACATGGAGGTCGCTTCCAACAGCGAACCCCAGACCGGCGCCTCCCAGGCCAGCGCATCCCGCGCCGCTCGGGTAAGAACCCGCACCGTGCAGATCCGGGTGATGGAAAACAGTTTGGCGGCCCAGGGCTCCGCGTCACCCCAAGGCGCAGCGTCCTCGACTGGCCCGGTACAGCCGTAAGATCGCGGCCATCCTCCCCCCGAGAGGCTGTGTACCGAGCCGACGGCCACCCCGCCGGAGGCCGCCAACCAAGCTCTCGCAACGCGAGAGAACCAAGGCAACTTGGCCCCCGCCGCAAACGGGGGCCGTTTTTTGTCTGCTGACAGAGAGAGTTTCTTCCTCCGCTCAACAGCTAGCCGCCGCCCCTCACCTGTCCCGTAAGTAGCGCCGACTACGGCTCCCCACTAAGGAACCCCGACCTCCACCTCGCCAGAGGTAGCGCCGACCTCCAGGTCGGCTGTCGTGTGGGCCTCCCGGCCCACACCAGAAACCACCGCCCACAGGCCAGGCGATTCTCGCAAACTGTGAAGCGGCACCGCGCCCCGCAGGGGCAGCAGGAAGATAGCCCCGGATCAAAGTCCCGACGGATCACGGGTCCGCTCTAGTTTGGCTCTGAAATTGCGCAAGAATGTTGCGTTTGAATTTCGTAAGTGTAGAAATGATTGCACTTACAAAATTCGAAGGCGTAGGTGTTTGATTCTAAAGGGTAAGTTTTGCAGGTGTATGAAAAGAAGCAGCTTACCTGCTCACGCTGGGTGTGCCCCCCGATGCCGGCTGAGGGAGCTGCGCCTTCCACGAGCCTCGCTTTCACTGTAGGCCGAAAGGGGAAATCTCTCGCAATGCCAGGGCTACTTCGTCTCCACGTGCACGATCCGGATCTGCGGATAGTCGTTATCCCAGTCCTGCGCCACGGTCTCGAAGATCAGCCGGAAATCGGCCGCCTGGCCGGGCTTGATCGGGGCTGCGGAAACCGGCTCCAGATCCACATACGGCTGGCGCGTGCGGATCAGCCGTATCTGCTGGGTCTCGTTCTGGGTCACCTGGTGGTTGAAGTTGTAGAAGAGCACCTGGACGGTGACTCCGGTGACGGTGCGGTTCCCATTGTTCACGATGTGCCCGTCGATGTACGTCAACTGGCTGCCGGCCAGGTTCGACGACTGGCTCATCTGCAGATTCGAGATCGGCAGGTTCGCGGCATAGGCATCCAGCGGAGCGTTGACCGGCGTGACCGTGGGCGCGGAAGGGCCGCGGCCAAACACCAGAATCAGAATCACGACGACGGCGACGACCACGCCCGCCGCGATTGCCAGCGGAACCCAGTTCCGCTCCGGAGGAGGAGTGGGACGAACGAGTTGAGGTCCAGTGCTCACCAGCGAGATTGTACACTGCGTGACCAAAGGAACAGGCGTCCTCGGTCCACGCCCAATTTTCGACTGAAAAGCGGAACCGATGCCGCCGATGAATTCAGCAGACAACGTCGCAGGCGCAGCAAAAATTCATCTGCATCTCTGCTGCACCCTGCATCGTCTAACAAGCACAGGAAGAAGCCCAACGCCCCTCGGACCTCCCAAGCTAGACCAGGGACACGTCTGGACTCTATCCCCCCGGGACCTCGAAAGGCAGGCCAGCCATGAGCACTCCTCCGTCTTCCGCATTCCGTCACGCCAGTCCCGCTGTGGCCGATCCGCCGGTTCATGCCGATTGCGTCTACCGCACGGTTACACTTGCCGCCATGCTGCTGCTTCTGGTCAGTCTCTGGGCCTTCTGATCCGGCCTAGGCGCGCCCCGCGCGGCGCAGCGCGATCACATAGCCGATGATCGTGCCGAACACCGCCGTCAGCACCAAGGGCATGAACAATGGCGAGAGACTGCCCCGGCCATGGCGCGCGATTTCGATCGTGACGTGCTGAATCCACACCAACAGCCACACAATCTCCGCCTTCAGCCAGGCAATCATCTCCAGCGCCAGCGCTTCCAATCGCGGCCGGTTCTGCGGCGTCACCCGCACCGGATAGTTGAAGGCGGAGGGATACCGCGCCACTACCGTCATCAGGATGTAGAGCAGAACGGCCGCGATCGGCAGGGTCAGCAGCGCTCCGCGTGAGCCCCACCCGTTGGGATTGCCGGCCGCATTGAAATGAAGGGGAATGCGCGCGGGAAGGCCCGCAGGCCCGTACATCGCCGCCGCCGTCGTCCACACGATCAGCAGCACACCCGCAATGCTGAGGATCTCCAGAACCCTGCGCACCGTCATAGCTCTTCCTTTTCCAAAAGCGCCCTCAGACGAAGCTGGCCCGCTTGACCGTCTGCCGAAAATCGGCGCCCTTCATCTCCACCTTGATACACATCTCCGCCAGCCGCGAGCGCATGCGGTCGCCGATGCGGTCGCCCAGCGAGGGCTCCCGCGCGGCGCGCTCCGCGTCGCTCAGCCCGCCGCCGCCGGCCTGCTGATCGGCGTAATTGGTGGTGATGATGGTGGTCAGCTTGTCGTTGTAGCGGGTGTTCAGGATCAGCGCCACCGTGTCCCACACCCACTCGTTCGGCTTCTGTGCGCCTAGATCGTCCAGAACCAACACCTCGGCTGCGAACACCGGCTTCAGCAACTCCAGCTCGGTGGTGTTCACCTGGGCGTTGTAGCTGTTCTGGATGTTCTTGAGTAGTTCCCGGTAGTCGCAGAACAGGCCCTTCGCGCCCCGCTCGCGCACCAGCCGCTGAAGCACGCCTACGGCCAGATGCGTCTTGCCCAGCCCCGCCGTCCCCACGAACATCAGCCCCTTGCCGGCGGTATCCACCGGATAGGCGTCCACAAACTTGCGGGCGGTCGCCAGCGCCCGGCGCAGCGACTCGTCGGCCCCCTTGTAATTCGTCTCGAAGGCGTCCAGCGTGCAATCCCGGTAGCGCTGCGGAATGCGGGCCGCGGCCAGACGGCGCTCCTCGCGCTGCATCTGCTGGCACTCGCAGGCCCGCGACACCCAGCGCCCCTCGGCGTTCATCACCCGTACCAGGCCGACTCCGTCACAGATCGAACAAACACTCATCCCGTTCTTCAGCCTAGCGCACCCGGAGCCGCGAAGCCGCGGTGCAGTCCGCGTCCGGAGTGTGGAAAACGGAGCGCGATCAGCGGGGCGGGGGAAGCGGACTGCTCGCCAGCAGCGGACGGTCGCCGGCTAGCGGCAATCCGACCTGCCGTACCACCTTGAGAAAACGCGCCTGGCTTTCGACCCGCGCGAAGGCCGGATCCACCAGCAGGTTCACCATCCACCAAGAGTGGTCGCGGTAAGCCTGCTCCAGCGCCGCATACCCTTCCTCGCTGCGGCCCATGGCCATCAGCAGCTCGGCGCGCGTGTAGGAACTGGGCGTCGGGTTTGTGGAACTCAACAGTTGCGCTTCCTCGCTGCGGGCATCCTGCTGCTTCCCGGCGGCGATGAGCCGCAGAATCCGAACAAACTCCAGCGGGTTCCGGTTTCCGGTGAGCTGCAAATAGCGCTGTGCGTCGGCCTCGGCACGCGCCAGATCTCCCTCCTGCACCGACAGACCAATGCCGTACATATACCCCGGCGCAAAGTCCGGATACAGCTCCTGAAGCCGGCGCAGTTCTGCCTCCGCTTTCTTGTTCCGCCCGGCGTGCATGTAGCCGTCGGCCAAGTCCGCGCCGACCATGGGCGACAGCGGATCCAGTTCCTTCGCCTTGCGCAGTTCGGCGATCGAATCATCCAGGCGGCGCAGGTCGCCGAGGAACTCGCCGTACCACTGATGGGCGACTGCTGAATCGGGATCGAGGGAGATGGCTTTGCGGAAAAGCACCTCGGCACTGGCAAAGTCCCAGTCCTGCCGGTACACCGCAAAGGCCAGTGCGCTGTAGGCCTCGGCCTGATTCGGATCGAGCGAGATGGCCCTCTGTGCGGCGGCCTTGGCGCGCGTGAAGGCCGCCTGGCTGGTCATCACGCCGGTGTCGGTCATCAGGTCGTAGCACTCCGCCAGGCCGGTCTCGGCCGCCGCATACTTCGGATCGATGGCCAGCGCCTGCCGGTAGAGTGCGATAGCCTTGCGCAGCCCGGGCAGGTCACGCTGATTCCAGTAGAAACGGGCAGCCAGATAATCCCGCCGCGCGCGCGGATCGACCTTCTGGGCGGGAAAGGCCACACGGGGCGCGGACCCGGTGATCTTACGGGTAACATCGACGGCGATGGCAGAGGCGATCTGGTCGGAAGCTGAACTGCCGGACGCGCTCTGACGCCGGTAGGTGGCGCCCCATAGATGGGTCAGCGCGGGCCCCTTCAGCAACTCGACGGTGACCTGCACCTGGCCGCCCACCTCCGCCACTGTGCCCCGCAGCACCAGCGAAACATGCAGCTCCGAGGCGATCTGCGCCACCGAAAGAGGCACGTTCCGCAGATCCATGCTGGACTGCCGCGAGATCACCGGCACGCTGCCCAGGCGGACCACATCCGCGATGACGATCTGGGTCAGATTGTCCGCCAGCGAATCGTCCGTAGAGGTTTGATTCTGAAACGGCAGCACCAACAACATCTGCGGCGACGACGGTGCCGCCGCGGGCCGCTCTCCCGGGATCCACCAAACCAGCCCCAGACCCAGAACGAGGAGGATCGCGGCGGGAGGAAGCATGATCCGGAGCGAGCCTGCTCTGCGCTCGGGCTCGGATGCGAGCGCGCGCTCAGGAGGTGGCTGGACGGCCCCTTGCGGCGACCGCGTCCGCAGCCAGGCATCGATCTCGGCGGTAAACGCGTAGACACTGGAGCGCGAGCTATGGGCCAGCCGGTGAACCGGGAAGCCCTCCTGTTTCTCCCAAAGCTGAACGGTCCGCGGATCGCGGTTGAGGTACGCAGCGATGCTCTTCCAACTGTCGAGCTTGACGTTGGTGGAGCTGTCCTCCGCCGCAGAGCGAGATTTCCGGCCGACTCCCATGGTTTCCAGATCTCGGGGCCCCGTGAGGCAAGCAAAGAACTGCGGGGGGGAACGCATTGGCCCGGATCCGCATCTCCGGCAGGAACAGGAGACCGTCAGAAAGCAGAAGGAAACGCGGAACTTGGCGGAGATTATGACACGAAATGGGAGGAAATTTCACGAAAATCCTCGCGTTTCGCCTAATTTCGATTGTCCCCGCCGCAGACCGCCTCTAGAAGTGTCTGGAACCACCATCGGAGGCGGTAATGCTCAGCAGAAGGTACGTCCTGGCGTGCGCAGGGATTTTTGTCTTCATGTTCCTGATCAGTTGCGGAGGCAGTTCCAAACCGGTGGACGTCACCCTGTCGGCGTCGACCGCGACCATCGACGGCGGTAATGCGGTCACCTTCACCGCCACCGTAGCCAATGACAAGAACGCCTCGGGTGTGACCTGGAGCCTGAGCGGGGCCGGAGCGCTTTCGAGCAACAGCACAACCTCAGTGACCTACACCGCCCCGGCTCCCACGGGTAGCGCCCAGACCGCCACCGTTACCGCCACCTCCGCGGCCGACTCCACCAAGACGGCCACGGTCGCCATCACCGTGCCCGCCCAGCTGACGGTCGTCAATTCTTCCCCAACCGCCTTGAACGGCGCGGTGGGAACCTCGTATGCGGTTCAGATCCAGGCCAGCGGCGGTATTCCTCCCTACAGTCACTTTGCCGTTGCGGCGGGGTACACGCTGCCGGCATGCCTCACGTTGAACAGCTCCACAGGTGTGATTACCTTCACAAGTAATGCCGTGCAGGCTGCCTGCGCCGCCGGCTCGCCCTACGATCCGGCCTTCACCTTCCAGGACTCCGGCACTCCCAAGCCCCTGACGGGCACCACGCCGGATTACCAGATCACCATCGCGGCAGCGCCGCCGATCACCTTTGGCGCGGCGCCGCTTGCCACCGGCACCTACAACGTGGCCTATGCCAGCGCGGTTTCTGCCAGCGGCGGCTCGGGCGCCTTGAGCTACACGATCTCGGCCGGAGCCCTGCCGGCGGACCTGGTCCTGAACGCAGCCACCGGGGCAATTACCGGCACTCCCAGCAAAGCTGCGGACGTGGGGACCTTCAATTACAGCGTGACGGCCGCCGACGCCTTTGGCGACACGGCTACGCAGGCCTATCAGCTTGTGGTCAGCTATCCGGCGATGAGCATCACTACCCCGACCACCCTGCCGGTAGGCTACGTAGGATCGACGTACACTAGCACGACACTGGCGGCCAGCGGCGGCACCGGCGCGCCCACCAACTACACCTGGACGGTGGCCAACGGCTCCACGCTGCCCGCCGGATTGACGCTGACCGCCGCCGGCGTACTCAGCGGCACCCCCACCGGACCGGCAGCGACCGACACCTTCGGCGTGACAGTGAAAGACACAGTGGCCAATCTCTCCACCACCGTCACGTTCAGCCTGCAGGTGAAGGCCGGGGTCAGCATCACCACACCAACCCCGTTGCCGGCCGGCTACGCGGGATCCAGTTACTCGCAGACGCTCGCCGCAACGGGCGGCTCGGGAACCGGCTACACCTTCGCTGTCGCCAGCGGCTCCACGCTGCCGGCAGGTTTGACCCTCTCCGCGGCGGGCGTGCTCAGCGGCACACCCACAGCAGCCGCAACTTCGAGTTTCGAAATCACCGCGACCGATTCAGTTGGCAACAAGGGCAGCGCCACCTTCTCGCTCACCATCAATGCGGGTGTCTCAGTCACCGCCCCATCCATGGGCTATGCCTATCCGGGGACGGCCTACGCCTCGCCAGCCTTCAGCGCCACCGGCGGCAGCAACACCGGGTTTACCTGGTCAATGGCCGCGGCCTCCGGCTCCAGCATTCCCGCCGGCTTCGCCATCAACCCGGCAACCGGCGTCATCTCCGCCGCCACGCCGGTGAATGCCGGCTCGACGACGTTGACCTATAACGTCGTGGTCACCGCGACCGATTCGTTGGGCAACAAGGGCTCAGCGAACGCCACCCTCACCATCGAAGCCGCAGTCGCCATCACGACTGCCACCACCCTGCCGGCGGGCACGGTGGGCGTGAGCTACTCGCAGACGCTGGCGGCCTCGGGCGGCTCCGGCACCGGCTACACGTGGCAGTTGATCGCGTCGAATCCAGGGACCACTGGGCTGTCATTCACCACCGCAACCGGCACGGTAGGGGGTACCAACCCAACCCAGGGCACGGCGAGTTTCACCGTGACGGCTACCGACTCGCAGAGCCACGTCTCGGCGCAGGCCACCTTCACGGTGGAGATCAACAACCAGCTCAAGATCAATCAGACCACACTGCCATCGGGCAACGTGGGCGCGGCATATTCGCAGACGCTTACCGCCTCGGGTGGGACCGGCTCCAACTACACCTTTACGGCAACCAACAGCAC
Organism: Acidobacteriaceae bacterium; assembly: GCA_027449545.1. Classification (GTDB taxonomy): domain Bacteria; phylum Acidobacteriota; class Terriglobia; order Terriglobales; family Acidobacteriaceae; genus Telmatobacter. Next base: position 11,550 of record DAIDLI010000187.1, read on the forward strand.
CCTCTCGACCTACGGGCTGACGCTGGCGAGCAATGGAGCGATCACGGGCACTCCGACGCAAACCGGCACCGCCACCTTCACGGCCAACGTGAAGGACTCAGGAGACAATACCGCCACACAGTTGTTGAGCATCCAGATTGACAGCGCACTGTCGCTACCGGCGGCAGATTCGCTGCCCGGCGGCTACACCAATGTGGCCTACAACGGATCGATCCAAGGCTCCGGCGGCAGCGGGAATTTGACCATAGCCATTACCGCGGGTCTCTCGCCCGCCAATGGCACGCTCGCAGCCAGTATCGCGGGCTCCGCGGTCAACATCACGGGAACGCCGACAACGGCGACCACCGAGTCGATCTCGGTCAAGCTGACCGATACCACAACCGGCAATTCCATCTCCCAGGCCTATGCATTTGCAGTGACCACACCGACTGCGCCTTCGCTGCCGGCATCCAGCCTGCCCGACGCCACCGTCAATCAGAGCTACTCGCAGTCCATCACTGCCACCGGCGGCGTGGGCCCGAACTACACCTGGACGGTGAACGGCTCGAGCGTGCCCACCAACGGCAGCCAGGTCAGCGTGGGCAGCGGGATTAGCGTGTCGAACACCGGCAATAACGTGCTCGCGATAACCGGCTCCCCCTCTTCCACCGGAACCGTCTCGTTTACCGCGCAGATCAAGGACAACACCACCAACTTGAGCAGCGGCACGCAAACCTACTCGTTCACCGTCAACAGCACCGGCCAGAACGTAAGCGGGCAAGTGTATATGAGCACTTGCAGCGGGCAGCAAAGTCCGCCGACGATCACGCTGACCATCAACACCACGACTCCGCAGCAGGTGCAGACCGATAACAACGGGAACTTCACCTTCACGGGCGTGCCCAACGGCAGTTGGACCATCACCCCCTCGATCTCCGGGGCCAGTTCCGTGTTCTCCCCCGCCACCATGAACGTAACGGTGAACAATGCCGACCTGACCGGGCAGAACTTCAATGTCGCCCTGGGCTATACGGTCACCGGCACGGTCAATTACAGCGGATCGCAGACCGGACGGATCTACCTGACGCTGAACAACAACAACTGCGGAGGGAACGGGGACCAGCCGGGCACGAGCATCTCTTCGAAAGGCTCGTTCACCATCCACGGCGTACCTCCGGGCGCCTACACCCTGGCCGCGGGTATGGATGTTCTGGGATACGGCGCCCCGAACGTCAATGACCCCTCCGGCAACAGCAGTGTGACGGTGTCGAATGCAAACTACACCGGCGCCAGCGTCACACTGGCCGATGCCGCCGGGGTCACGTTGAGCACAGGCCCCAAGATCAATGTAGTGAGCGCGACCAATGGCGGCGCCGCCATTCCCTTCAAACCCATCCTGAACACGAATGGCGTAGAGATGGCGACGTCCTACACCGTGCAGTGGAGCACGAGTTCCAGCTTCAGCACCATCACCGGCAGCAAGACCTTCCCGGCCAACGGCGATAGCACCGATGTATGGATCGTAACCGGACTCACCGATGGGCAGGTGCTGTACTTCCGCGCCGAGGGCACGGCGGGCAGCTCCACCAGTCCGTGGACCATCTATGGCGGCGGAACACCCACTGCGGTGACCATCGGCGCGCCGACCGGAGGGAACACCATCACCGGTACGGTCACCTTCACCGGAACCGCAACCGGACCACTGCTTGTGGGCTTCTACAGCCAAACCACGGGCGTCTACACCGAAATCATCCAGAATCCGGTGAGTCCGCAGGCCTACACGGTGCACGTTCCCAATGGCACGGACTACTTCCAGTTCGGAATCATCGACCAGAACAACGACGGAATTGTGGATGCCGGCGATATCAGCAATACCGGGGACGGCGGAAGCTCGACCGTCGCCATCTCCGGCAACGCCACCATGAACCTGACGCTGCCCAGCGCGTCGAGCTCCGCCACAGTGCAGACGACCTATTACAACCAGACCTACTCCAGCGGCTCCTCCACGGGCTATAATCTCAACTTCGATGTGCGCATGGGGAATAAGCTGCCGGTGGCGGTGGAGCTCACGGCAGGTCCGAATGTCATCCAGCCGCTCGATATCGCCTTCTGCACCGACTGCGGAAGACCGCAGTTCCAGTACTACGTGAGCTTGGGTGGGACGACGCCAGCCGTGGGTCAGAGCTACACGCTGCATGTCACCTACTCCGATAACACCTCGGAGGACCTGACCGCGAGCGTGACCGGGTGGAACGGAACCAGCACCCTGGTCGGCGCAAGCAACCTGGTATCGAATATGTCCCCCTCCGTTACGGGTACCACTTCGCCCACGTTCTCGTGGACCGACCCCGCCGGAGCGAGCAGTTACACCTACCAATTCAACCTGACAGACACGAACGGCAACACTATCTGGCAGATCCCGGGCAATAACTCGAACCTGAACGGCTTCGACAGCTCGATCACCTCGATCACCTGGAACAACGATCCCACCGGCGGAGGGAGCTCGCCGTCGGTTAGCAGTTTGACGGGTGGGGCAACCTACAACTGGCAGATTACCGTGCAGGATAGCGCCGGGAACCAGGCACAGAATCAGGTCTACTTCGTGCCATAAGCCCGTCCACTACGGTAATCCGCGGAGGCCGGCCTTCGGGCCGGCCTCCCTTTTGCCCCCGCAACCCCGCCCGGCCGCGTTGCGCATCCCTCCGGAAGCCCCTACAATAGAAGAGAACGCTTGCCGGAAAGGTCTGTCTTTCAACCATGCCGAAGGAAAAGATTCATCCCAACTACGACACAGTGCGCGTGGTCTGCGCCTGTGGCAGCACTTTTGAGACGCGCTCGACCCACAAGGGCGACATCCATGTGGAAATCTGCTCGGTTTGCCACCCGTTCTTTACCGGCAAACAGCGCCTGGTGGACACCGCCGGTCGCGTGGAGCGGTTCCGCCGCAAGTATGCCAAGAACGAGGCGGCGAAGTAGCAGCGGCCCGAGCGTTCGCTTCACCCTGGCCTCCGCCGCGGCGGGGGCCAAGGTTTCTCTGGAATGATTGGCCGCTTCGTTGGCTTGAGCGGAACGGCCCTTCTTCCAGCACAATCGACCTGAAAGCTGAGAGCTGCTTTATGTCCCGCCGGGGATTCACCGTGAAGAAGCACTGGGACAATCCGATCGAGCACGCCATGCCCGCGGAAGCGCGGGTACCTGCCGAGATGCGCGTCGGACCGGTTGCCGTGCGTCCCGCCACGGTGCTGGCCCCCATGGCCGGCGTAACCGACACCGTTTTCAGGCGCTTCATCCGGCACGCCAGCCTGTTCTCCAGCGATCAGGAAGCAGCGATTAAGGATCAGGCAGCGACAACGGAGGGCATCGAGGAGACGATCAGCAACGTGCAGTCGGGCTGCGGGCTGCTGATGACCGAGTTCACCTCCGCCGATGGTCTCAGCCGCATGCGCGAGAGCAAGCGCCGCCGCTATCTCACCTTCTACGAAGACGAGCACCCCATCGCGGCCCAGTTGTTCGGCTCCAATGCCGAGACCCTGGCCGATGCCGCGCGCATCGTGGAAGAGACCGGCTTCGACAGCGTGGATCTGAACCTGGGCTGCCCGGCCAAGCGCGTCGTGGGCTGCAACGGCGGGTCGGGCCTGCTGCGCGACCTGCCCAAGATCGGCGAGATCTTTCGTGCTATCCGCAAAGCGGTGACGATTCCCTTCACCGTCAAGTTCCGCACCGGCTGGAACGACTCCCAGATCGTGTGCGTGGAACTGGCGCGCATGGCCGAAGCGGAAGGTCTCAATGCCGTGGCGCTGCACGCCCGCACCCGCGAGCAGGGCTACAGCGGCCAGGCGCAGTGGCAGTGGATTGCGGCCGTCAAGGATGCGGTGAAGGTTCCCGTGATCGGCAACGGCGACATCCGCACCCCGGAGGACGCCGCCGCCATGGTGGCCGAGACCGGATGCGACGCCGTGATGATCGGCCGCGCCGCGCCGGCCAACCCCTGGATCTTTCGCCAGATTGCGCAGTACACGGCCACCGGCGCCTATGAGCGCCCCACCGTCGAAGACCGCTACCGCATGATCCGCGCCTACTTCGAGATGCTGCTCGAGGAGTTCGAAGCCACCAAAGACCTGCCTCGCGACGCCCGCATCGGCGATCCGGTGGGCAAGATGAAGCAGTTCGCCACCTGGTTCACCCATGGCGTGCCCGGCGGCGCAAAACTGCGCGCGGCCATCTACCAGGCACGCACCGGGGCGGCCGTCCTGGGCGAGGTGGAGCGCTTTTTTGCCGCTCAGATCGCCGCCGGCATCGACTGCTTCGCGCCCATGGAAACGGTCGGCGCCTTTCCCGATTTTCCTGGATCCGCCCTC
>DAIDLI010000188.1 GCA_027449545.1 Acidobacteriaceae bacterium
TAATGACATTTTAAAGACAAGCGATGGCTCTCCTTGGAAGATGAAGATTGAAAAAGCCTTTTGGAGAGGGATGACATCAGGATGGAATTATACTTTGTATGATTGGGATTTAAGGCCTAGGGATTCCGCCCAGCGCCATCGCGCCCATCACGGCTTTCAGGTGCGTGCCGGCCAGGCCCAGCGCGTCCAGCCGCTTCAGAAACGCGAACTGCGCGAAGATCAAAAAATCGATGTAGGTGACGGCGACGAGAACAGCGCCGCGCCAACCGGAGCGAAGCAGTTCAGCGCGCGGCATACTTCACCCAGCCCTTCCACAGTCCGGCAGCCTGGATCGCAACGCAGGCTCCATCAAAGCCGGCAACACCGATCCAGCCCGAAGACAGCGCGCCCGTCATCACCTGCTGCGCCACGAACGCCGCAACGCTGGCGCGCAGCACGGCAGTCAGCAGCCACACGGTGCCAAGCTGCCGGCCGGTATCGCCACGCAGAATCAGGCGCACGCCGTACAGGCAGCAGAGCCCTACCCCCAGCACAAACGCGCCGATGTAGGCGATGTAGACGAGCTGGCCCGCGGGTGCGGGCACACCCATCAGCGTAAGCGTGAGCCCCGGCGCCACGATCAACAGCAGCCCGGTGCAGGTGTCGCTGAGGCCGGTGAGCCACTGGTAGGCAAGCAGAAGGGTGCGGTTCATCGCGCCCCCACCAGCAGCTCATGCTCAACCGTCTTGCGCTCCGCGCGGCGCAGCAGAGCAGTGCAGTCATTGAGCCAGTCGAGAGAGGCCAGGAACATCAGAAGCCCGGTGAGCAGGCGCAGGGCGTAAAGCGTATTGCGCAAAGAGCCGGGGACGATGGTGAAGGCAGGATCGAAGCCTTCCCGCCAGCCGGCGATGGTCATCAGCAGGATGTACGCGATCACGCCGCCCTGCCAGAGATAAAACGAGCGTGCGCGATTGAAGATCCAGCCGCCCTCGCCGAGCAGTTGTACCATCACGAAGATGATCAGGCTGGAAGTGAAGCCGGCCATGGCCACGAACGAGTGGCCCACCAGCCCATCGGTGAACTTGAAGTGGTCGAGAACGCCGGGCAGGAAGAAGATCCACCCCGTGATCACCAGCGCGGCCCACCAACCCAGCATGGCATTCCGCCACAAGCGCGTGTTGCTGTTCCACGCAAAGGTGGAGTAATACGCCGGGACCAGCGGAATCCAGACAAGCAGGCTGGCAAGACTGAGGTACTGGGAAGGGCGATGGTGGCTCACGTCGCCGCGGCCCAGCGCGGCGCACAAAACCGCCTCGGCAAGGAGCACCGCCCAGCTTGCGGCGAGCAGCTTCGTGCTGCCCTTCTTGCGTGGCGCCAGGCCAAAGGGCAGCATCAGCAGGATGAGCACGATCGCCAGCGAGGATTCGAGCTGGCTCGCTCCCGTGGGCCCGCCGGTGGAGGGATTGACGGCCGGGTAGCCGCCCGATGCCGAGGCCGCGTAGATCACAAACGGCACGCTCAGAAGAACCAGCAAGCCGCCGATTTTGCCGGCCCACGCAGAAACCGATAAACCTGCCTTGCGATGCGCATAGAGCGCGATGCCAAGGAACAGCCAAAGCGCCAGCAGCGCGGCACAGAAAAAGATGCGGGCGTAGCCGGACCAGTCGAGAAATAGCTTTCCGCTGGAGTGCCCGCCCAACCAGGAAAACGCGCCGGCCGCGAGCGCTGCCGACCATGCCCACAGCAGCGGGCGGCACCATGCGGACAACGAGCCGCGATCGCCCCCATAGATCCGAAATAGAAATCCCAGCATCGGCAGCGCCGTCCAGCCGTAGAGCTCCAGGTTCATGTGGACCATCATCCAGCGGCCGTAGGTCCACTCGCCCAAACCTGCATTCAGGGCAGGGAAGAGCAGCAGCACGGCGAGGAGGATGCCGACGCCGTTGGCCGCCACCAGCCAGAAGAGCGCGTGCCACGCCGCGGCTGCCGCGGGGCGCGCGCTGGACTCCGGGTTGAGGCGTTCATCGAACCGATGCGAATTCATGGATCGTTCCATCGTGCATCTCGACCAGGCGGTCGCAGCGCGCGGCCAGGGCGCGGTCGTGGGTGGCCATCAGCAGCGTCACGCCTTCGCTTGCCGCCATCTCCAGAAGAAGATCGAAGACCATCGCGCTGGTGCGCTCGTCGAGCGAGCCGGTGGGCTCGTCGGCAAGCAGGATGCGCGGCTTGTTCATCAGCGCGCGGCACAGCGCGGTGCGCTGCCGTTCGCCTCCGGAGAGCTTCTGAATGCGGTGGTTGAGCCGTCCGCCGAGGCCGGTACGATGCGCCAGCTCGGCAAGCCGCGCGTGGGCCGCGCGGCGGTCCATTCCGGAGGCCACCGTCGGGATCAGGCAATTCTCCGCAAGCGTGAGGTCGGGAATAAGGTTGTGAAGCTGAAAGACAAACCCGATCTCATGGCGCAACAGGCGCAGGCGGTCGGCTTCGCGCTGCACCTCGGCGCCGTTGATCTCGATGGTGCCGCGGTCGCATGTGTCGAGTCCGCCGAGCAGATGCAGCAGGGTGCTCTTGCCGCAGCCGGAGGCGCCGCACAGAGCAGTCGTTTGACCGGCCTGGACTTCCAGGTCCACGCCGCGCAGCACCGTGATGGCGCCGTGATCGTAGCTCTTCCATACATTGCGCGCCCGCAGGGCTGCGCCGTCCTTGGCATAGCGCTGGGAGCTCATTCGAATCGCAGCGCCTCCACCGCGCGGATGCGCATCGCGTAGAAGGCGGGGTAAAGCGCGCCGGCAACGCCGGTGAGCAGAGCCAGCGCCACCACCGCCAGCAGTACCAGCGGGTGCATCGTGGCGTCGATATACCCGTCCAGCGCGGCAATGTTTTTGAGAATCAGCAGCAAGGACGCTCCCACCAGCAGGCCCACTGCTGCGCCGATGCCCGACACGATCGCCGATTCGCCGAGGACGATGCCGCCTACCTGCAAGTGCGAGAAGCCGTTGGCACGCAGGATGGCGATCTCGCGGATGCGTGTGAAGACCGACATGATCATGGTGTTGGCCACTCCCATGCCGCCCAGCAGCAGCCCGCATCCGCCCACCGCCCAGGCCGTGGCCTTCAGGATTTTGAACTGCGAGTAGGTGCGCGAGAACTCCTGGTTCTTGAGCGCGATCAGATCGGGATCGGTGGACTGCACCAGCTTTTTGAACGCGGGAATGTCGTCCTTGCTGCGCAGCTTCACGGTGATCACCGAAGAAGCGCCGTTCTTGTGAAAGAACTCCTGCGCGGCGGCAAGCGGCATGAATACCCCGCCGTCTTCAAAGCCGTTGGGCGTCTTCAGGATGCCGATAACGTGGAAGCTGGAGTGGCCGATGGGCACCGTCTCGCCCATCTTCGCGTTCAGAAACTCGGCGGCCCGCTGGCCCAGCACCACGCCGTCACTGGTTGCGGTAAAGTCGCCGCGATTTCCCGCGATCCAGGTGGCATCGCGCAGGCGCGAATCCTCCGGCGTCACGCCGAAGCAGGTAATGATCGGATGGCTGGCGCTGGAGACGATCCCGAACAGCACAGGATCCGCATGAGCCACCATCGGCATCGCCGCGATGCGCCGCACCGCGGCATTGGGCACACTGCTGAAGAACAGGTCTGAGACATCGCGCTCGAAGACAATCATCTGGCTGTTGCTCGACAGGATTCCCGAGAACATGCGCACCGCGCCTTGCAGGATGGTGACCACGGTGAGCATGGCCGCCACGCTGAAGGCGATGCCGGCCATGCTGAGCAGGGAGCGAACCGCATGCCGGCGCAGGTTGGTGACGATCAGCTTGAGAAAGATCAAAGCCGCCCTCCCGGCACCCCGCCGAGAGCTGTATCGCCGAGCCGGATCAACTCGCCGTCCAGGCGGGCGCGGAGCGACTCCAGGAAATCGAGGGCCGGCCGGGCATGCAGAAGATGCCGCAGGGTGCGATCGCCCGCCCGAATCAGGCGGCCCGCGCGATGCAGGGCTATCGGCACTCCCAACACCGCCGCCGAGTTGGGCCGGTCCAGGAGGAGATCGCGGGCAGGCGTCTTGCCGGTCTCTTTCGCATCCTGGAGCACGTCCTTCAGATCGTCCAATACCTGGTAAGCCAAGCCCCAATAGGCGGCCAGCCGCTCCAGAAGTTGGATTTCGCGGGGGCAGGCGTCGCCCAGCATCGCCGGCAGCACCAGCGTGAGCCGGATCAGCGACACCGTCTTGCCGCGGGCGATGCTTTCCGTGGTCTCTGCGGTGTGCGGCAGCAGGTGGTAATGCAGGTCGAGGCTTTGGCCATTCAGCAGTCCCTCCACCCCGAGGCGCTGTTCTACATAGGCCATGGCCCGGGATTGCCGCTCCGCTGGACAGGCGGCGAGAGCGCTCCAGGTGAGGGCGTAGGCCCGGTTAATCAAACTAAGCGCCGCGAGGACGGCACCCGCCTCTCCGAAGACCAGGTGCGCGCAGGGCGCGCCGCGTCGCTCCAGGGCATTGTCCATGCAGGGCAGGTCGTCGAAGAGCAGCGACGCCGAGTGAAAGTATTCGAGTGCGATGGCAAGATCGCGCGCGGGCTCCGAAGCCACGCCGCATGCCGCGGCCATCTGCATCACCATGCTGGGGCGGATCAGGCTCCCAGGGTGGTCCAGTACATGCCGCAGCGCCTCTTCCAGATGAGAATCGAGAGTCCGGGGAAAAGGAAAGGAGTTGCGGAACGCCCGGGAGAACCGATCCGTACGCAGTTCTTCCCGGTCTTGCGACTGCACATTGCTCATTCAATAAGTCCTTTATGCAAAGGCTCCGGCACCCGAAGCCCAGGCAGTCAGGTTTCTTGTCCGGATTGTACTTAACCATAAGACGACTCCCGGCTGGAGCAGAAAGCGGATTTGGAGCGTTCAGGGCAATGAACTTTCGTTCATTTTGGCCTCACGACGTTGCCGCCCAATCGGGGCCCCCGCTTCCTTGCCGAATCTCTGCTCACTTCGGAGTTTCCGGCGCGTCGTACGAAGGCACGACATGACAACCAGCACGCAAGATCATGACGATTTGTTCATCTCCGTCGGCTCCGCCAGCCCGTCGGGTCATCCACCCACGCGAAGCGACGGGTTCCCTCGTAATGCCGTAAGGGAATGCACTACCATTCGAGGCATGCGCCTATTGCTCGTGGAAGATGAGAGCGACATTCAGAGCTTCCTGCGACGTTCGCTGGAGGAAGCAGGGTACGTCGTCGATTGCGCCGCTGACGGCAAGACCGCGGAGAAGCTGGCAGCGGAGCACAGCTTCGACGTGCTGATCGTGGATCTGGGACTGCCCGATCAAGACGGCATCACTCTCATTCTTCGCCTGCGGCAGATGGGCGTGCAGGCGCCGGTCCTGATTCTGTCGGCGCGCCGATCGGTGGACGACCGGGTGCGGGGCCTGGAGCAGGGAGGCGACGATTACCTCACCAAGCCGTTCGCGCTTGCGGAATTGCTGGCACGGCTGCGAAATCTGCTCAAGCGCAATGCCCCGGGTGCCGGCGAGCTGACCCGCCTGCGCGTGCAGGACCTGGAACTCGACCTGTTGCGGCGCGAGGCGATACGTGCCGGCAAGCTTCTGCCTCTTACCCAGCAGGAGTTTGCCTTGCTGGAATATCTCTGCCGCAATGCCGGCCGGGTGGTTACGCGCTCCATGATCCTCGACCAGGTGTGGGGCATTCGCATCCAGCCGGAGACCAATGTCGTGGACGTGCATATCTACCGGTTGCGCGGCAAGGTGGACGGCAAGGGCCAGCAGCCCCTGATTCGCACCATGCGGGGGATGGGGTATGTCCTCGAAGACCGCTAGGCCGGCCCTGCGCAGCGCCGCTTGGCGCATCTCGCTGTGGGCCACGCTGGCCTTTGCGTGCGGCACTATCGTCGTTTTCGTCTTCCTGCAACGCTTCTTGGCGCATGACATTCAGCGGCGCACCGACGCCTGGCTCTCCGGCGAAGTCGAAGTACTGGGCGATGTGGCCGAGCGCACCCCCAAGGACGCGCTCTACGATCGTGTCGTGGGCGAGGTGGCGGAACTGGCGTCGCGCGAGGTGCCCAACCGGGACGCCGGCGCAACCCTCTCCAACGATTCCGTCTTCTTTCTGCAAACCGGGAGAGACGGTTCCATGGAACTGTGGGTGGGCGCGGGCAACGGACAGGCAACGCTCGCCGCCATCCGTAAAACCACCATTCTGCCCGATCAGCCGACCGATCTGCACGTGAGCGGATTCGCGATCCCGTTCCGCGTGGCCAGCGATCAGATCGCGGATGGCACGCGCATTTACCTGGGCCTGTCGGAACGCGACGAACTGCGGGTGCTGCACCGGCTGAGCCTGCGCTTCTTTCTCCTTTCCCTGTCGCTGATCCTGTTCGGATTCCTGATTGTGTTTCTCGCCACCCGGCGCATGCTGAGCCACGTGCGCGGCATTACCGAGGCGGCCTCGCGCATCGGTCACTCCGACCTGACCACGCGCGTGCCCACCACCAATCGCAACGACGAAATCGCGCAACTGGCGCTTACTCTCAATCACATGCTCGACCGCATCGAGAGCACGGTTCACCAGCTCCATACCATCACTGACACCCTGGCGCACGATCTGCGCAGCCCGTTGACCGCCATCCGCGGCAAGCTGGAGATGTCTCTGCCCGGCGTCAGCGATGAGGCCGCCGCTGAGCCGATCGTGGCGGCGATCGATGAACTCGACCGGCTCACCGATTTCCTCAACAAGTCACTGGATGTGGCCGAAGCCCAGGCTGACGCGCTGCGGCTGACGCGCGAAGAAATCAATCTCTGTGAACTGCTGCCCGCCATGGTGGACCTGTATGAGCCTTCCATGACGGAGCGCGGCCTGAGCATCCAACTGCAATGCAGCGGGCCCGTCAAGGTGATGGCAGACGCGGCTCTCGTGCATCGCATGATCGCCAACCTGCTCGACAACGAGTTAAAGCACCTCGCCCCCGGAATGCGCGTGGCTGTCGCGGTGCGGGCGGAGAACGGATTTGCCATCCTGGCCATGGAAGACAACGGCATCGGTTTCGAGCCCGGCATGCTCGAGCATCTCTTCGAGGCGCGGGTCAAAGGACGGAACTCGAGCGGGCACGGCCTGGGCTTGACCTTTGTGCACGCGGTGGCGCGCGCGCACGGCGGCACGGTGACCGCGGCCAATCGCAGCGGAGGCGGCGCGCGCATCGTGGTTGCGCTGCCGCTGGCGGAGGGCTCCGCCACGGCTCCGCACAATCCCGCAGCCTCTCTCTCCGTGGCTGACTAGCAGATTTCAGAGATGCGTTGGCAGCGTATGGAGGGGGCGTGATCAATCAGGCGATTGCCCGGGACCTGCTCGCGGTTCTTTGCGGGCTCCAGGGACTGGCGACCCTGGGCATCGATCTCAACTCCAAGCATGCGCGCAACACCGCCTGGACCGGGCATGCTCGCTTTCATGTAGCGTGGCAGACCAGCGCTTTCGTCCTGCTGGCGATGGTGGAGATTGCGCTCTTGTTCGCTCCGGGCCCGGCTGCCGCCCAGCGGTTCTATCTGGCGGCCTTGCTTGCGGCCGTTCCCATGCTGGGTTTCTTCCTCGCCTTCCTCGGCCGGACTCTCTACGGCGGGCAGCTCGCGGACGTGAACGGCATGCGTCCCCTGTCGGTGCGCCTGTTCGGCATGCCGCGCCAGATCGATCTCAATCTCGCGGCCGAGGTCGTCGGTCTTCTCAGTCTGATCGTGCTTGTGTTCCTGTTCCGCCACGCCGGCCTGCATCGCTGACTTCGGACCCGGCGCCGATGAGCTGCTCGATCCAGCGGTGCATCCGCTGGGTATGCGTGCCCTCCCAATACACACGCCCGCATCCCGGGCACTCGCGAAATTGCTCCTGCAATTCGAACGCGCCCTGCGGCACGCGATCCCGCACCTGCTCCTTCGCTGCCCGCCGCAGCGGATGGTTGCAGACCATGCAGCGCGTAAACGGCTGGATCGAGCCGGCCAGATCGAAGCGCCGCACGATCTCGGCGGCCTGGCGGCGGCTGTCGGTCGCGCGCAGCCAGTAGCCGCGGGTCACGGCAGAGTGCCGCAGCACTCCGCGGTCGCGGGTCAGGAGCACCCGGTTCTCCTCGCTCGAGATGCGCACCAGAGCGGAGTCGTCTGCCTGGTTGTCGTAGAGCGTGTCGAAACCGAGCATGCGCAGAAAAGCGGCCAGCCGGCCGAGATGAACATCCAGCACAAACTTCGGCTCGCGCAGCGGCTGCGGCCTCAGCCGCAACGCCGGCGTGATATCCAGAGATTCAAACACCGGATACACCGAGACGCGATCGCCGTCCCGGATCAGGCGGGAGAAATCCGAGGACTCGCCGTTGACCAGCACCAGGTCCACCTCAGCATGGGGCACGCCGAAGCTCTCGATCATGTCTTTCACTGAAGCAGGGAGCAGGAACTCTTTGCGGAGGGGACGGAACTTGCGCGCAGGCGGAAGATGATCGTTCAGCTCGGCGTAAAAGCGGAAGGTGGCTGCGGCCGGGGCCATAGGGAGCTCCCCCGCTTCAGTCTAGTGCGGCTCCGCCTGCAGCGGCGGCGCAGAGTCCAGGGTCTCGTGGGTAGCTCCCTCCGTAACCTGGTTTCGGCCGGCGCGCTTGGACGCGTAGAGGGCCTGGTCGCAGCGATCGATCAGATCTTCCGCGGACTCCTCCGGCTCCGCGATGGCCATACCCAGGCTGGTGGTGATCTGGAGAGCGGAAGGGCCAGCCAAGGATTCCTCGATCGACCGCCGCAGGCGCTCGGCAATAGTCCGCACTTCTTCCAGTTGTGCGCCCCGCAGCAGCAGCACAAACTCTTCCCCGCCATAGCGGGCGAGGACGTCTGAGGGCCGGGTGCCCTGCTGAAGCAGGCCGCTGATGCGGCGCAGGACCTCGTCCCCGGCTGCATGCCCGTAGGTGTCGTTGATGGACTTGAAACGGTCGAGATCGAGCAGGATAATCCCCAGCCTCTCGCCGGCAAAGCGCGCGCGCTCGAATTCGCGGACCAGGATCTCGTCGAAGGCGCGGCGGTTCAGCAGCCCGGTCAGGCTGTCGGTGCGCGCCGCCTGCTCCAGTTCCTCGCGATTGCGGCACAGCGCGAGCCACAGGATTCCGCAAACCGTTCCGAGAAAGAAGATGAACTCCCCGTACGTCAGGGCGGTGCGGATCCAGTCACTGTGCACGAAATCCATGGGCGGATGAACGGTGTTGACAACACAACGTGCAAGAGCAATGCCGGCCGTGCCCATCTGGAGAGCGCCGATGGCGCGTATGGACAGAGAAGAGGGTCGATGCCGGAAGAGCAGCACGCCGGTCGCCGCCGCGATGATCGCCACCACTCCGTTGGATAACCAGATACGCGCCAGCAGGCTGGGATGGATCCAGGTTGTGTAGCAGTACGGCGGCAGGTCGAGCAGGAACAGGGCGATCAGGCCGCTGAGAAAACGTGGCTTGTCTCCGAGGACGCGAGCGGTCGCCAAGTAGATGAGGATGAAAGCGGAGATCAGAGCGCCGTTGCCGAGCAGAATGGTGAAAAATGCGGGAACCCAGAGGCGCAGCCCGATCAGCACCACGGCGAGCATGGTTGCGGCTATGGCGGCGGAAAGTGTGCGGACACCTCGCAGCCCCGGAATGACCTGGCGGATCAGCCAGCAGCCCACCAGCACCAGGGCCAGGGTTGCGGCATATCCATACATCACAAACGGTAAATACATGAGGAAGCTGGCCCGGGGATCATCCTTGTCTCAACAGCATCGCACAAAATCTGCCCTTTCGGACCTCCCCAAAATGGGGAAAGCCCGCTCCGCCTCAGCGCGGAAACCCCTGTACAGCAACCTCGATGGCTGCCGGCTCGAAGCGCTTGTCCTCCTCCATCGTCCCGGCAAGCAGAAAGGCTCTGGTTTCCCCGGCTTTGCCGCCCACCACCGCGGTGATCAGATAGCAGCAGCCCAGCCAGTGCGCCTCGGCCAGATCGCTCGGCGACCAGGCCGCCGGGTGGTCGGGATGGGAGTGGTAAAACCCGGCAATCTCCAGATCCCGGCGGGCTGCCTCGCCCTGGATCCGTACCAGTTCCTGCGGGTCGATCCTGTAGCGGCTCCGGGCCGCTTCGGCCTCGGCGTTGCCGGTGCGCACCGCGTAGGCGACCGCCCAGCCCCCGGCCTCCGGTCTTCCCACAAGCACGCCGCAGCACTCCTGCGGGTACGCCTGCTCGCCGTGGGCGCGGAGCTCGTCGTAGACCGCTTTTGGCATCTTCAGCACGGGTGCAGGGCCTTCTTCCAGGTCTGGCGGCGGACCTGCAATCAGTGTCTCACTGGCCGGAAATTGCGGTCCTCTCTCCCAATGTGCGAGATTGAAAGGAGCGGCCCGGCGCCATTCCGGCCGCCTATGGGGAAGCCAACCATGAAGAAAAAGACCCGCCCGCAGACCTTTGAGGAGACCTTGGACCTGCTCCGTTCCCACGGATTCGAGATGAAGCCCGCCACCGATGGTGGAACGCTGGTGACCAAGTATGGTGCCGGGGCGATTCTGGTGCAGGTAGAAGGTGCGGCGGCGGCTTTCAAGGTCCGGCCGGGCATGCTGGTGCAGGGGGAAGTGGCGCGGCTGCTGGACCGTGGCTACCAGAAGTTCATTAAATCCTCCCAATTTGAGTTGCCGGCCACGGCAGCCCAGTTGCATGCCATCCACACGTTCAACGAGGAGTTGACGCAGTTGACGGGGGGCATGAGCCTGTACAACGAATCGCTGGGCACCACCAGCGACCGCTATGTCTACGATCGGCTGGCGGGCCGCGAAATGGTCCAGCCTCGCGGCGCACGTCCCTGGGAGCTGGCCGGCGGCCACTGAGAGCCTCGGCTCGTATTGCTCCTGGCCGGTTGTGCCAAATAGGGTTTGCCTCATTACCGTCGAGCAGCAAGTGGCGCTCCCATGAGCCGCTTGCCTGCCTGACCGGCGTATCCTCGGAACGCGGTCCAGGCCGCCCGGGAGTCCGCATGAGGCATGATCCCGTCTTCGACAATCTTGCTCACCTTCGTTCCCGCTGCCATCGCGATGATCGCCGCGCCAGGCCGCGCCTGCGCTGCAGCGGCATCGCCGAGGTGATCCTGCTGCGTCTTGGCCAACGTTTTCCCGCCACCCTGCTCGACTTGAGTGTCTCCGGGTGCTGTCTCGCAACCGAAACGCCAATCCCCAGTATCGAAAGCCCGGCTATCGAAGTGCAGTTGGCCGTAAACGGAACCAGCCTGCGCGTGGCCGGCGTGGTTCGTAACGTGCGCCACGAGCGCAAGCTCGGAATCGAATTTATGAATGTGACCCCGCGCCGCGCTGAGCAGATCCGGGAACTGGTCGCCGAACTGGTCGAACGGGCCAACCACTGCCGCGCCGAATCCCGCACACAGCCTGATTAGTCCGCATCTTCTTCGGAGCGCCGGTCTCCAGACCGGCTGTCGCGTGGGTTTCCAGCTCCGCGCCTGGCTGGCAATCGCAAACACTCCAGCAATCTCAGGCTGCGTGACAAACTGGGTCTTTCGCCACGCCCTCTAGCCGCGCAGATGCGCCTCCAGAACCTCCAGGAACTTCGCCAGCCACGCCGGGTGCGCCGTCCATGCCGGCGCGGTCACCAGCTTGCCGTCCACCACGGCGTCGGTGAAGTCCACCAGCTCGAAGGTTGCGCCGGCCAGCTCCACTTCCGGCGCGCACGCGGGATACGAGTTCACCCGCCGCCCCTTCAGCACCCCTGCTGCGGCCAGCAATTGCGGGCCGTGGCAAATGGCCGCAATCGGCTTTTCCTTCTCCGCAAAGTGGCGCACTATCTCGATCACCCGCGGGTTCAGGCGCAGATACTCTGGCGCGCGTCCCCCCGGAATCACCAGTGCGTCGTACTCTGCGGGATCGATCTCGTCAAAGCTCGCGTTCAGGGTGAAGTTGTGTCCGCGCTTCTCCGAATAGGTCTGATCGCCCTCGAAGTCGTGGATCGCGGTGCGTATCTGTTCGCCCTTTTTCTTGCCCGGGCACACCGCGTGCACCGTGTGGCCCACCATCTGCAGGGCCTGGAAGGGCACCATGATCTCGTAGTCCTCGACAAAATCCCCGGCCAGCAACAGCAGCTTCGCGCGCGTCATTGCTTCTCCCTCCGCACCAAGTTTGCCACAGCACCCCCAGCCGTAAAATTGAAGTATGCCCCGCCGCCAGGACACGCTCGCAGTAATGAATGCCGAAATCGTGGACTGCGAACGCTGCGACCGCCTGCGGGCACATTGCACGAACATTGCTCAGGTGCGCCGCCGCGCCTACGCCGACCAGGAGTACTGGGGCAAGCCGGTGCCCTCCTTCGGCGATCCCGGGGCCCGGGTGTTGATCCTGGGCCTCGCCCCCGGCGCCCACGGCTCCAACCGCACCGGCCGCCCCTTCACCGGTGACGGCAGCGGCGATTTCCTCTTTCCCGCGCTGCATGAGGCGGGTTTCGCCTCGCAGCCCACCGCGCGCTCCCGCGAAGACGGCATGCAGCTCCGCGACCTCTGGATCACCTCGGTGGTTCGCTGTGCCCCGCCTGCCAACAAACCCACGCCCGAGGAACTGCGCAACTGCGCGCCTTGGCTCGATCGCGAATTCGCCGCGCTCACCCGCCTCCGCGTCGTGGTCTGCCTGGGCCGCATCGCCTTGGACGGCCTGTTCGCCCATCTTCGCCGCACCCTCCCGGATGAGTCCCTCGTCCGCGCCGATTTCGCCTTCGCCCACGGCGCCGAATTCTCCCTGCCCGGCGGCCGGCGCGCCCTGGCCAGCTATCACCCTTCGCTGCAGAACACCAATACCGGCCGCCTTACGCGGCCCATGCTGCTCAAGATCTTCCTGCGCGCCCGCCAGTTGGCGGAGGCGCAACCGTAACCTTGGCGAGGAACAAGAATGGAAATCGATCGCGTCTCCGCACATATCCTGCGCGCCGTCATGGGCGATGAGCCCGCTCCCCGTGCCGCGCGAAGC
>DAIDLI010000189.1 GCA_027449545.1 Acidobacteriaceae bacterium
AGCCGCGTCGCCCATCACCGACTGCCAGGGCACAATCCCGCTGAGCACGATGGCCACGCCGCCATACAACAACGTGCAGGCAATCAGCGTGGCCAGAATGCCAAAGGGCACATCGCGCTGCGGGTTGCGGCACTCTTCCGCCGCGGTCGAAACCGAGTCGAATCCAATATAGGTAAAAAAGATGATCGAGCCGCCGGTGAGCACCCCCGACCAGCCCATGGGCATGAACGGGTGCCAGTAGCGCGGCTTGATGAAGCTGGCGGCGGCAAAGATGAACACCAGGATCGCCGCCATCTTGACCAGCACCAGGATGTTGTTGGTCCGCGCCGACTCGCGGATGCCCCGCACCAGGATCACCGTCAGGATCATGACGATGAGGAAGGCAGGAATATTGAACCCGAAGTGCCAGCCGGGCGCATAGAGCGTGTGTCCCGCAAGATCCTGAAGGCCGGTAGGCAGATAAGCCGGCGAGATCCATCGCAGCGGTGGGTGGATGCCGAACCAGTCCATGAGATCGACAATATGGGCCGCGAATCCCACGCTCACGCTCATGTTGCTGAAGGCGTATTCCAGGATCAGATCCCAGCCGATGATCCAGGCGATGATCTCGCCCAGCGTGGCGTACGTATAGGTATAGGCGGAGCCGGCGATGGGGATCATCGAGGCCAGCTCGGCGTAGCAAAGCCCGGTAAAGGCGCAGACGATGGCAACGAAGACCAGAGAAACCGCCAGAGCAGGCCCGGCGCCGGGGCGTCCGGCCATGGCCGTGTGCAGGATCAGATAGTGGATGAGGGGAGTGTTCTCGATGGAGGGCGCATCGAAGTGCTGCCCGGCCATGGCCGTGCCGATGACCGTAAAGATTCCGGAACCGATGACGGCGCCGATGCCCAGCGAAGTCAGCGACCACGGCCCCAGCGACTTCTTCAGCGACTGCTCGGGTATCTCCGAGTCGCGCAGCAGCTTGTCGATCGATTTACGGGCAAAGAGCTGAGATGCCAGGGCGGTCTCCTGATCGCAATACGCGGGGCGTTAACGACAGGATACGACAGGGAAGCGTGGACCGTGGACCGTGAACAGTCGGAAACTGGGTACTGTTCACCGCCCAAGGTCCACTGCTCGATTACCGCTTGCTCTGTCCGCGGACGAGCTTCCTGACCTTCTTCTTGTTGGAGCCGCGCGGGGTAGTCCGCTCGGCCTTGGGGGCGGCCTTCTTGCGGGCGGCGCGCTTAACCTTCTTGCGTTCTTCCTTGTCGGTGATGCTCTTGGTATTGGCCACTTTAACCTCTTGCGGTTGTTTCTGATGGAGCGCCCGCCGCGCGGGCAATCGCGACTTTAATGGTAACAGGGCCGAAGGCTGGCACCAAGCGATGGCAAAGCCGCCCAGCCGCGCTCCCATGCAACGGGCGTCGATCCGGCGCATCTCACTCTAGCAGTACACTATCGACGAGAGCACCGGGCGTTGCGCTTCCCTGGGATGCAGCTTTTTCGGCGCAAGGCCGCTGCATGCAACGCCCCCCAAGGAGGAGGAATCATGCCGCAGAGTTTATTGGAGCAATTGCGCTCCTATACCACCGTGGTTGCCGACACAGGCGATATCGATGCAATGGAGAAGTTCCGCCCGCAGGATGCCACTACCAATCCGTCGCTGATCACGGCAGCGGCGCAGATGCCGCAGTACCAGTCCATCGTGGATGACGTGCTGAAGGGCGCCAAGAAGGACCTGGGCGACGGCGCCGCCGACAAGGACGTGGCCAACCTGGCCTTCAAGCGCCTGGCCGTCGCCTTCGGCAAAAAGATCCTGGCCATCATTCCCGGCCGCGTCTCCACCGAGGTCGATGCGCGGCTTTCCTACGACACGCAGAAGACGATCGAAATGGCGCGCGACATTATCGAGATGTACCGCAAGGAAGGCATCGGCAAAGAGCGCGTGCTGATCAAGATCGCCTCTACCTGGGAGGGCTTCCGGGCCGCCGAGGCGCTGGAGAAGGAAGGCATCCACTGCAACCTGACGCTGCTCTTCGGCATGCACCAGGCCGTCGCCGCGGCGGAGGCCGGCGTGACCCTCATCTCGCCCTTCGTGGGCCGCATCCTCGACTGGTACAAGAAGGACACCGGCAAGGACTTCCACGGCGCCGACGATCCCGGCGTGCAGTCCGTCACCCGGATTTACAACTACTTCAAACACTTCGGCTACAAAACGGTCGTGATGGGCGCCAGCTTCCGCAACATCGGCGAGATCACGGAACTGGCCGGCTGCGACCTGCTGACCATCTCGCCGCAACTGCTCGGCGAGCTCGAATCCAGCCAGGGTGAGCTGCCGCGCAAGCTCGATCCCGAAAAGGCCAAGGCCATGAAGATCGAGAAGATCGCCATGGACAAGGCTACCTTCGACGCCATGCATGCCAAGGATCGCATGGCCAGCGACAAGCTCAAGGAAGGCATCGACGGCTTCTCCGCCGCGCTGGTCAACCTGGAGAAGCTGCTCGCCAAGCGCCTGGCAGAACTGGAGTCGCGCGCGCCGGTGCACGCTTCCTGACGCCCAATCGAAAGCCACCAAGAAGCTCAGCCTCGCGTAGAGGCTGGGCTTTTTGCGCCTGCCCGTTTTTGCACTCCAAACGCGACAGTGCTAACAAAATCGGCTCTGTCCGATTGCGCAACACGACATTTCGGCGAAGCTCTGGGTCATATAGAGAGAGCAGGCACGGCTGGATCGTTCCGGCGCGCAGCAGTTGGAACAGCCGATGTTCGAGACGGCTGCTCGCGCACAGCCGCCGCGGCATCTGGGGTTCGCGAGCGTCCGCCCGGCTGGGCGATCCGCATGCAATCCGGAGCCGCTCCCCGGGAGGTGCGTATGACCGAGCAGATTCATCCCCTTGAACGCTTCTTTCAGCAGGCGGTGCGCAACAGCTACGAAGGACGCCTGGGACTGCACGATCCCGGCCTGACCGATTACGTGGCCCACCTGCTGTGCGAGTTCTCCGAAGCCGAGAATCTTTACAAGATGCGCGACGAAACCGGCCATCCCATGGAAGAGCTGGCGGAGATGATCTCCGCCTCCGATCCGGTGAACGGACCGGCCCCCTCCTTCGACGCCGAACGAGCCCTGCGCAAGTACATCGGCGACTTTGCGCTGTTCGTGGGCGGAATGTATCCCGAGGCGACCGCCTCCGACCGCCGGCTGCGGCACCATTGTCCCAGCCTCGAAGAGCTCATCCGGGCAGGCAAGGAGAGCTACTTCATCGTGAGCCAGTTCAACCTCTTCGAGTACAAGGATGAAGCGCCGCTGTTTGCGCGGCTCAGCGATCAGTTCGAACATTGCATCCTGGGCCTCACGCTGGTGCGCGAGGAGTTGGATGGGCGCAAGCTGCTGCAGCCACCGCCGCTGAGGAACTGAGCCCGCGCTTGCTGGCGACAGCCGATGTCGCCGATACTGGGAGGCGGCGTTCTCCGGCGCCTCCCGCACGTTTCCCGATCGCAGCGATGCGAAGAAATCCCTGCTGAAATCCTTGATTTGCCCGCCGCGCCGGAATGCGCTCCTACAATTCCCCCAGGAGGAGAGATGAGCGATTCTGTGAAGCTGCGCGCGAGCGACGGGCACGAGCTCGACGCCTATGTAGCCATGCCCGAGGGCGAACCCGTTGCTGGATTGGTCGTGGTGCAGGAGATCTTCGGCGTCAATGCGCACATCCGCGGCGTGGCCGACGGATACGCGAAGGACGGTTTTCTGGCTGTGGCGCCCGCACTCTTCGACCGTATCGAGCGCAACGTGGAGCTGAGCTACGAGGGCGACGATATGAACAAGGCCCGCAGCTTCATTCCCAAGCTGAATATGGACAAGGCGCTCCTGGACGTGGAAGCGGCGATGAAGTACGCCGCGGCCACCACAAGCAAGAAGGTCGGGGTGATCGGGTACTGCTTTGGCGGCAGCATCGCCTGGCTGGCGGCGGCGCGGCTGAATCCCACAGCGGCGGTGGGCTACTATGGCGGCCAGATTGCCAAGTTTGCCGAGGAGGGACTGAACTGCCCGGTGATGCTGCACTTCGGCCGCGAAGATGCGCACATCCCTCCCGCGGAAGTGGCCAAGATCCAGGACGCGCATCCCGAGGTGGAGATTTACTGGTACAACGCCGGCCACGCCTTCAACTGCGACGCCCGCTCCAGCTACAACCCCGAGGCCGCAAAGACCGCCCGCGAGCGCTCGCTCCAGTTCTTGAAGAAGTGGACGGTGGAACAGGGGTAGACATGGCGGGCAGCGCTGCTCAGATGCGGGATTAAAATTCAAACGTCAACCGGGAAAAATGTAGCTACAATTAAACCGTGTACGTCTGGGACGAGCGAAAGCGCCGGTCGAACCTGAAGAAGCACGGACTCGATTTCAATGATGCCTACCTCGTCTACGAAAATCCGCTGAAATGCACCTACGACGCGAGCCGCGAAGAGGAATACCGCCTGATGGACGTGGCGCTCGCAGTGGTGAGAGGCATGGTGCTGACGCTCGTCTATACCGAAGATGAAGAGGCCGATGAGGTACGCGTCATCTCGTTCCGGCATGCATCGCGCGAGGAGCGCAAGCGCTATGAAGAAGACTCCAAGTAAATCCGACTGGAAGCGCGTGCTGGCCTTCAAAAAAGGCGATCCGATTCCCTACGAGCGTGGCGACGGTCCGTACGATCCCAACGACGTCGAGGCGACGCGCGCCTTCTTCGAAAAGGCCGATCTGATCCGCGGGGGCAAGGTGGTGCGGCGCGGAAAGCGCGGCCCGCAGAAGGCTCCCACCAAAAAGCTGGTATCGTTGCGCCTCTCGCCGGAGGTGGTCGAACACTTTAAATCCACCGGCCCCGGCTGGCAGACGCGCATCGACAGCACCCTGCGGGAGGCGATCCGGAAGCGAGCGTGAGGCATTCACCTCTTGAGATTTGCATGTGCCAAGGCGCGTAGCTCGGCAACTAGCTCATGGAACTGGGTACGTATTTTCACCTCTTCATGCGACCCGATCTTATCCCAACGCTCCCGGTCTTCCAGTGAGACCGGCTCACCTAATGTTCCTGTTTGAACGGCTCTATTTGTTCCAGTCATCAAGAGGAAGCGACCAGAGGCATAACGCAAAAGCTCCTGCCATTTCTCTATATACCCACTCGACTCAAGGACGGAATAGACAAACAGGGTTCCGCGCAATTCCGGCAGGACACACATAATGGCAGCTTCTAGCCCTTGGTGATCTGGGAGGCCCTTGATGATTACCGGGATTTCGTGTTCAATCTTCGCGACCCTCTGAACGAGATCCTTCCACTCCGCTTCACTTCGATCGCGAATCCATTGCTCGTGTTCCTTTTTCTTCGTCCACTGGAAGGCCATCCAAGCGACCAAGACGCCGCCACCCACCGGCACTCCGCTGAGGCAGAATTGCAGCAGCCATTTCCACCATGGATCGGGCGGCGCTTGCAATTGGATGACAACCGGTGGCTGCGCCGCTTGATACACAAATACTGCTGCGAAAGACGCGATCTGAGGAATCATCGCCTCACCTTGTATCCTGAGAAGTTGTCCCAAAAGGTTAGCATTATGAGCCAAACACTCAAAGCCGTGCGCGGCACGCGAGATCTGCTGCCGCCGGAGACCGCGCTCTGGAACCGCATCGAGGCAACCGCTCGCAGCGTCTTTGCCCGCTACAACTTCGGCGAGATCCGTACCCCCATCTTCGAAGACACCTCGCTCTTCGCCCGCGGCGTGGGCGAGGAGACCGATATCGTCTCCAAAGAGATGTACACCTGGGAGGACCGGGCGCGCGCGCAGTCGGAGAAGCCGCAGTCGCTGACGCTGCGCCCCGAGAACACCGCCGGCGTGGTACGCGCCTACATCGAGCACAAGCTGGGCGAGACCGGCCAGCTCCAGAAGCTCTACTACATCGGCCCGCAGTTCCGCCGCGAGCGCCCGCAGAAGGGCCGCTACCGCCAGTTCTGGCAGATCGGCGCCGAGGTCATCGGCCCCCCTTCCGCGGGCAGCGAATCCCCGCTGCGCGATGCGGAAGTCTTAGAGATGCTGGCCACGCTTCTCGATGAACTGGGCATCACCGGCTGGACCCTGGAGCTGAACTCGGTGGGGTCGGCTGCGGACCGTGCCAGATATAACGATGTTCTCCGCGCCGCGCTCATCCCGGTCGTCAGCCACATGTGTCAAGACTGCCAGCGCCGAGCCGAAACCAATCCCCTGCGCGTGCTGGACTGCAAGGTTCCCGAAGACCAGCCCATCATCGAGACGCTGCCCAAGATCGCTGACTGCCTCGACGAGGACTCCAAAAAACATTTTGCGCAAGTCACCGCCGCGCTCGATGCGGCCGGCGTGCCCTATCACCTGAATCCGCGTCTGGTACGCGGGCTCGACTACTACACGCGCACCACCTTCGAGTTCACCCACGGCGGATTGGGCGCGCAGAACGCGCTGCTGGGCGGCGGCCGCTACGACGGCCTGAGCGAGGCCATCGGCGGACCCAAGGCGCCGGGCATCGGCTTCGCTATCGGCTTTGATCGCTTAGTGCTCACCCTGCAAGCGCAGCAGTCCGAACAGGCGGCGGAAAAGGCGGCGGCCTACATCGCTCCGCTGGGCGAGAACATGAACGCTGCCGCGCTGGCCCTGGCCCGCGAGCTGCGCCGCGCCGGACTGACGGTTGAGCTGGGCGACGGCAGCTTCCGGCTGAAGAAGTCCTTCGAGGCCGCCGACAAGACCGCCCGCCGCATTGTGATCCTGGGCGAGGACGAACTAGCCTCAGGCGTATTGACCGTGAAGACCTTCTCGACCGGGGAGCAAACCAAAGTGGACCGCACCGAGTTGGCAAAGCTGCTGCTCGCCGCGAACGGAATGTAAGGCAACGGCCGATCCTTCCGAGTTGGCGACAAACCGCCCGCGATGTCCGGTATACCGGGGTCTGTGCAATCCTCGGTCCCCAAGTGCGAGGGACCGAGGGCACCCTCATTGGTGGTTTGGAAGGGGGCGAAAGACCGTGGCCACCCACCGACAAGAACGGCCGAAACTTTTATGAATTGGCAGGAAGCGGGTGGAATACTCTAACTAAAAGCATCCACAAGGTACGGCGAGGGGTCCCATGAGCAACAGGAACGTCTCTCTGAGCAGAGCCACTATCAAGACATATAAGATCATCCTGCACTCCTTCATGCACGGCTATCTTCGCCTCCTCGAGGCTCAAAATTGTACTCTTAAGCTCACTAATGCACTCCTGAAATTTCGACAGAAGCCTCGCGGCCCGTTTGAGGGAAGCGAATATGAGGAAGTCCTTACAGCTATTAGGTCCGTCTCGCGTTCTTCATTCATCGCAGTCGAATATGTGACTGCCGTTTCAAATCTGGTCTACGCGACCTCACTGTTCGATACCTTTCTCACAGACACGGTGACGTTTCTGTTTCTTCTTATTCCCGAGTCAATGGGTAAGGATCTCCAGATACCGTTGCAGACCTTACTCTCCTCTAAGTCTCGCAATGCCGTTCTGCAACAAGTTGTCACAAACAAGGCAAGAGAGCTATCGTTCAGGACCTTCAGAGATCGCCTGCAATTCTTTAGGGGAAGGTTTGGGATGCCGGTCACAATCTCAGAGTCAGATATGGAGAAACTCGTCCACTTCACGAATATTCGCAATTCCGCGGTGCATGACCAAGGAATTCTGGAGCTAAAACTGAGTCAATCAGGCGCCATTGCTAGCGGCCTTAGGAACTGCCCCATTCATCCAACAAGGTTGTCAGATCGAGATGCTGACGACGCGGCGAAACTCTATTACCGAATAGTCGAACGTATCGGATTCGACGTGCTGACGCATGTTTTGAAAGTGAAGAAATCGGGTCTCCCACCTAATCTGAAACCGTATTGTAAGGAAATCTCGGCTCGGGCACGTAAGAATAGAGTCAGCGACGAGTGATTAGCACTTTTATCCGGGGATCGTAAGTACGGATCACGAGGGGGCTTTGAGATCAGGCCAGGCTACGAGATCTCCTCCTATCAAGAGAGCGAGTGACCCCCAATGCGTATGCCCGAGCCGGGCCGAAACAGAACGGCCACCGCCGATCCTTCTCTCACCACCTCCCGAACGGAAAGCGTTCGGCCCCGGTTCGCGCTGTGATGACAGCGTGGTGGATGGCAGCCGTGTTGCGGCCTGAGTTCAGGGCCACAGCTACCCCCCGCTGCCGCGGGCACATCGGCTCTGCCTTCGCACCTCCCCATTTACAATCGAATTGGTATGTCTTTAGACTTTTTAGGCAATCTGCAACGCACGGATCTCTGCGGCACGCTGCGCGCCTCCGACGCCGGCAAGCACGTGGTGCTGATGGGCTGGGTCAACCGCCGCCGCGACCACGGCAACCTCATCTTCCTCGACCTCCGCGACCGCTCCGGCATCAGCCAGATCGTGCTCGACGCCGAACTGTGCCCGGAAGGCCACCGCAAGGGCGAGCAGGTGCGGCCGGAGTACGTGGTCGCCGCCGTGGGCAAGGTACGCCTGCGCGCCAAGGACGCCATCAATCCCAAGATGCCGACCGGCGAGATCGAGATTGAGGCCACCGAGCTGCGCGTGCTCAACGACACCCGCCTGGCGCCGTTTTCGCCGGCCGAGGACGCCATCCAGAACGAAGAGGTGCGCCTCAAGTACCGCTACGTGGACATGCGCCGCCCCGAGATGCAGCGCAACTTCAAGCTGCGCCATGAGATCACGCTGGCCATCCGCGACAACCTCAGCCAGCAGGGCTTCCTCGAGATCGAGACGCCCATCCTTACCAAGTCCACGCCCGAGGGCGCGCGTGACTTCCTGGTGCCCAGCCGCGTGCATGCCGGCGAGTTCTTCGCGCTGCCGCAGTCGCCGCAGATCTTCAAGCAGATCCTCATGATCTCCGGCTTCGACCGCTACTTCCAGATCGCCCGCTGCTTCCGCGACGAGGACCTGCGCGCCGACCGCCAGCTTGAGTTCACGCAGGTCGATCTGGAGATGAGCTTCCCGCGCCGCGAAGACGTCTTCGGCGTGGTGGAGAAGTTTTTGCAGGCCGGCTTTGCCGCCGCCGGCGTCGAGCTGCCCATTCCGTTCCCACGCATCAGCTACGACGAGTCGATGCGCCAGTACGGCACCGACAAGCCCGACCTGCGCCTGCCCGGCCTGACCGACGTGCGCGCCGCCTTCACCGACGAGCAGCTTGGCACGCTCCAGATCGATTCGGCGCTGCCCATCGTAGCCTTCCGCATCCCCAACGTGGGCGAGTTGAGCCGCAAGGAGCGCGAGGACAATCACCCCCTCTTCGATCTGAAGAAGGGCGCCAAGTTCATTGACGATTTCAAGCGGCTGGCGAAGGGCTTCCCAGAGTCGGCCGCCAAGGTGCGCGAGCTGGCCGGCGCCAGCGACGCCGACTTTGTCATCATCGTGGCCGGCGATCCCGCCCACCACATCAAGGCCAGCGACACCAAGTTCCCCGGCCGCTTGAGCGAGCGCGAGATCAACGTCTACGCGGCGGCGGGCAACTTCCGCAGCGAGCTGGCCAAAAAGTATGCTGACCGCCACGGCGCTTTCAAGGTGACCGAAGAGGTGGTTGCGGCCGCGCAGTCCCGCGCCGATGCCGGACTGGTGGATGGGGCGAAGGCGTTCCAGCCCATCTGGCTCACCGACTTCCCGATGTTCGAGTACGACCTGGCCGCCGGCAAGTGGGTGCCGGCGCACCATCCCTTCACCGCACCGTACGAGGCCGACATGGCCAACCTGGTCAGCGACCCCGCCAGCGTCCGCGCCGACTGCTACGACCTGGCGATGAATGGGCTGGAGCTTGGTTCGGGTTCGATCCGCATCCACCGCAAGGATGTGCAACAGCAGATCTTCGCGTCGCTGGGAATCTCGGACGAAGAGGCGCGAGCAAGATTTGGCTTCTTCCTCGATGCGTTGGAGTACGGCACACCGCCCCACGGCGGCATCGCCCTCGGACTCGACCGCATCGTGATGCTCCTGGCCGGCGCGGCCAATCTGCGCGAGGTCATCGCCTTCCCGAAGACGGCCAAAGCTATCGACCTGATGGCCGACGCTCCGACGACCGTGACCGAGCAGCAGTTGAAGGAGCTGCACATCCGGGTGGCGCTGAAAAGCTAGTTTTGGTCGAGGATCAAGGCCGATGGCTCGACGGTGCTGGCCTCCCAGGTCTCAGAATCGAGACCTGGGTCACCCGGCGGTTTTTGCGCTGCGCAGTCGAAGGACCCGCGGTTGCTCTTTGTTCGTATCGGCTTCCTAGCGATCCAGCTCCGCAAACAGCTCGCTGAGCACCACCCGTATCGGCGTGTCCGGCACGGTGAGCTCGCCGCTTTCCACCAGATGGGTTCCCGCGGCGTCGGCTGTCCAGGCCCGGCGCGAGTCGGGATCGAGGATCCAGACGTTCCGGATGCCGAAGGCGACGTAGTCTTCAAGCTTCGTCTGCATCCGGCTCATTCTGTCTTCAGGCGACAGAATCTCAATGGCGATGAGCGGCGGATGCGTGAGGATCTTCTCCCGCGGCGCATCCTTGCGCAGAACCGAGACATCGGGGCAACGATAGCGGGTGCGCTTCACCTGGGTGCGGACGTCCGTCACAGCCAGAACGCCCCATGCCTCGCGATTGCTCAGAAAGAGAAATCCTAGAAGTGACTGCAAGAGCCCGTGCTCGTACTCGCCCACGTTCCGATCCTCGAGCCTCCCATCCACGTAGTCGCACTCGGGCTCGTACGCGGTGTGGAGATACTCCTCAACACTTACGAGGGGCTCGTCGATGGGCTGGGTGGCCATGCCAACAGTATGCTCCCGGAGAAGCGGTTCGCCAAGGCGGATCGCTGTGGGCTAGCGATCCAGCTCCGCAAACATCGCGCTGAGCTCAATTCGAATGGGCGTTCCCGCCACACTCAGCTCGCCGCTGCGCACCTCTTCGAGAGCGGTGCCTGTATGCCGATAAGCAATGCGCTGCATTGGGTCAACGATCCAGATATGCTCGACGCCGAACTCACGGTACTCGGCGGCCTTTTCCTGCATGGCCTGCAGCCTGTCCTCGGGCGAGAGGATCTCAATCGCAATCAGCGGCGGATGCGTCACGTAGCGTTCGAACTCGGTGCCGGATCGTACTACGAGCACGTCGGGCACCCTGAATCGGGTTGTCCGCGTCTGGGTGCGCAGCTCGGGAAAAACTTCCACTCCCCATTCGGCGCGATGAAGCATAAAAAGAAAAGTGAAAAAGCGCTGGAGAATGGAGTGTTCTTTCTCGCCCAAGTTTCTCTCCGCGATCCGCCCGTCCACAAACTCGCGGTCAGGGCTCCAACTGGTGCGCAGGTACTCGCGCACCGTCCAGAGCTCTTCGGTATTGGGCATGGTGGCCATGCGGCCATTATCCTCCGCTTGAGGAGCAAGCGCCAGAAGATGGCAGGGCGAAGCCCGGCCGAGGAGGACCGGGCAGAACCGAATGCGCTTACTCTCTGCCCCGCTTGCGGATCTCGATGTTCAGGCGCTTGATCTTCTGGTTGAGCGTGGAGAGGGGAATGCGGAACTGCTCGGCGGCCTCGGTCTGGTTCCAGTTGCAGCGCTCCAGCTTTTCCACGATGATGCGGCGCTCGATGGTCTCCAGAATGTCGAACAGCGAGGAGTTGGGATTGTGCTCGAGCAGCGCATCCTGAAAGCTGCGCCCGGTGATGTGCCCGGGCAGCAGATCGGCGCCGATCACCGGACCCGAGGAGAGCACCACGCCCCGCTCGATGGCGTTTTCCAGCTCGCGCACGTTGCCCGGCCAGGCGTAGTCGATCAGCGCGCGCAAGGCGTCGTTGGAGAGCTTGCGCTGCGCCAAGCCGTTCTCATTGGCGTAGAAATCGAGGAAGTGCTGGGCCAGCAGAGGGATGTCTTCGCGGCGCGCCCGCAGCGGCGGCAGATCGACGGTGATCACGTTGAGGCGGTAGTAGAGGTCCTCGCGGAAGCGCCCTTCGCGGACTTCTTTGCGCAGGTCCACGTTGGTGGCCGCCAGGATGCGCACGTCCACCTGAATCTCCTGCACGCCGCCCAGGTGCATGAAGCGCCGGTCCTGGAGCACGCGCAGAATCTTGGCCTGGGTGTCCATCCCCATGGTGGCGATCTCGTCCAGGAAGAGCGTGCCGCCGTGGGCCACCTCGAACAGGCCTTTTTTGGATGCGATGGCTGAGGTAAAGGCGCCCTTCACATGGCCGAAGAGCGTGGATTCCAGCAGCTCCGGCGGCATGGCGCCGGTGTTGATGGGCACAAACGGCTTGTCTTTGCGCGGCGAATTGGTGTGGATGGCCTTGGCGATCAGCTCCTTGCCGGTGCCGCTCTCGCCCTGAATCAGCACCGTGGAGCGGCTGGGCGCCACCTGCGCTACCAGGTCGAAGACCCGCAGCATGGGATCGCTCTTACCCACGATGTTGGAGAAGTTGTAGCGCTGCTTGAGGGTGCGCTTGAGCTGCAGGTTCTCTTCTTCGACGCGATGGCGGGCCACCGCGGCGCGGATATCGGCGAGCAGCTTCTCGTTGTCCCAGGGCTTCTGAACGAAATTCTCGGCGCCGGCGCGGATCGCCTCCACCACGTTGTCCACGGTGCCGTAGGCGGTGATCATGATGACCGGCATCTGCGGGTGCCGCTCGCGGATCTGGGGCAGAATCTCCAGGCCGCTCTGGCCGGGCATGGCCAGATCTAGCAGCACCAGGTCGTAGGCTTCGGCGTCCAGCATCCGCAGCCCCTCTTCGCCGTCGGAGGCCAGCACGATGGCATAGCCCTCCAGCGAGAGCAATACCTCCAGGGATTCGCGAATCCCTGCTTCGTCGTCGATCACCAGGATTTTGGCCGGAACTTCAATGTCGCTTGTGGCAGGTCCCGAGCCGTAGACGCTCACTTGAGACTCGACCTCAGGCATGGACAGGATTCCTCAACGCTGGAAACTCCAAATGAAAGGTTGTGCCAGTGCCCACCGTGCTTTCCACGTGGATCTTGCCGGCGTGCTCCTGGATGATTCCGTATGAGACAGACAGACCCAGTCCCGTACCGCGCCGATCGCCCGGCCGGGGCGTGGTCTTGGTCGTAAAGAACGGATCGTAGATGCGCTTCAGATGCTCCGGAGCGATACCGGAGCCGCTGTCGGCGACGATCGCCTCCACGTGACCATTGACGAGCGTGGTGACGCGAAGGTTACCACCGCCCGGCATGGCGTCTTTGGCGTTCAGCAGAAGATTGAGAAAGACCTGCTGCAATTTCCCCGGGTTCCCTTGAATGGCGGGCAGCTCCTCACTGAGATCGAGCTCCAGGGCGATCTTCGCCGTCTTGAACTGGTGCTCCAACAGAGATACGGTGTCTTGGATCACCTGGTTCAAATTTGTTTCGCGGAATTCGGTCGTGGAGGTGCGCGAGAAGTTCAGCAGGCCGTTGGCGATCTCCGACGCGCGGAAGCTCTGCTGGGTGATCTTGTCGAGCACCGGGCTCAGGCGCGCATCCCCCTTGAGCTGCTTGGAGAGCATCTGCGCATACGAGGAGATGACGGCCAGCGGCGTGTTGATTTCGTGGGCCACGCCAGCGGCCAGCAGCCCGATGGAACTGAGCTTGTCGGCCTGGGCCAGTTGCGACTCCAGCGTTACGCGCTCGGTGATGTCGTCCACCAGGATGATGCGGCCCACGGAGACGAAGTCGCGCGACAGCAGCGGCGCTACCGCGATGTTCACGGTGCGCTGCTCGCCTGCCCGCGTAGTCAGCGGGAACTTGTACACCTGGTGCACGCCGGGATCGTTGCGGAAGCGGTCGAGCGCCTCGATCAGCTCCAGCGGAAACACCGAGCGCAGCTCCTGACCAAGAGCCTCGGCGCGGCTCAGCGCGTACATCGCCTCCATCTGTGCGTTCCAGCTCTCGATCCGGTCCTCCAGATCGATGGCCAGAATGCCCACATTGATGGACTCGACGATGTTCTCGTTGAACTCCTTCAGGCGCTCGAACTCCCCGATCTTCTGTTCCAGGCGGGTGTAGAGGCTGGCGTTCTGGAGGGCGATGCCGATGTAGCTGGCCAGAGACTCGAGCAATTGCACGTCTTCGCTGGAGAGAAAGTCGCCGTGCAGGGTGCGGCCCAGGCCGATGACCGCGATGGTCCGGCTGGGCGCATCGCCGGGGCCGAGATGCATGGGCGCCACGCGGCAGGGCAGGTAGTAGTTCAGATCCAGCAGCGCCGCCGTGCGCTGCTCGTCCTCGGGCAGATGCAGCGCGGCCTGCGCGTTCTCCAGGAAGATATGCGAATGGTCGCGGGCCCGGTCGAAGTCCAGGAAGCCGAGTGCCAGCCGGCTCTGCGCCGCGTTGGCTTCAGGCGGCAAGCCGTGCTGCGCCGCCATGCGGAGCTTGCCGTCTTCCACCAGGAACACAGCCACCCGCGCCACCTGCAGAATGCGGGGCAGCCGATGCACGATCGACTGAAGCAACGCGGTGAGATCCGTCTCCGAGCTCAGGCCGTGGCCGAACTCCACCAGCGCCTGCCGGTAGTCGTACCGGTGGCGGTCGAAGGCGCGGTCGATCCAGCCCTGGATGCGGCGCTTCAGCGGATCGAACATGGCCGCCGTCGCCACCACCGCGATCACCAGCGTCCACTCGCGCATGGCCACCGGCGCCGCGTTATGCGCCATAAAGCCGATGATCGCCACGATGGCGAAGTAGCCACCCAGCAGCAGGCCGGTCGCGAAGATGTAGGCCATGCCACGCTTGAAGATGAGGTCGGTGTCCATCAGCCGGTAGCGCACGATGGCCCAACTGAAGGTCAGGGGCAGAAACACCAGCGACAGGCCCGCCAGGTTGGTCAGCAGCCGCGGCGGATTCAGGTCCAGGAGGAACGGCACCGCGTAGAAAAACGTGAACGGCAGCACCGCCAGCAGGGTTCCGCGGGTGACCCACTTGAGCTGCTGGCGCAGCAGCGGCGAGTCGGCGCGGGCATAGCTGCGCAGGAACAACAGCGCCGCCAGAATGTAATACACGGCCACATAGGCCGTCCCGAGCTGGTCCAGGCTATGCTTCAGCAGCTCCGTCGCCTGCCAGAAATAAATGGCCCAGAGCCACAGCCCCAGCAGCACCGCGCCCGGCGCATAGACCAGCGGCAGCAGCCACCGCCGCCCCAGCTTCTTCAGCCGTTCTTCCGGGAAGCTCAGCGCAAAGTGCAGAAACAGGGCCGGTTGCAGAGACTCCGCCACAATGTTGGACCAGAATACCGTCCAGTCCAGGCCATCCAGCTTGCCCGTGTATTTGAGCGCGTACCAGGCAAACGAGACCAGGCAGAAGAGATAGAAGTGCGTGGCCCGGTGCGCGCCCCAGCGTCGGAACAGCACATAAAACCCGATGATGAGGTAGATCAGGCCGATGATCCGCAGGCCCAGCGCCAGACTGCGGTCCATGGGGACCGGAATCACCTTCACCGGGGTCTCGAGCGGAATGCCGTCGCGGGTAACGCTGTAGTTGATCAGTCCGTAGCTGCCGATGCGGTAGAGCTCTCGCTCCAGATCGGAAATGCGCGTCACCGGCCGGTCATCGACCGCCGTCAGCAGATCATTTTTCTGGAGTCCTGCCCGCTCGCCGGGTGTATCCGGCAGCACCCGGTCCGCCACCAGGCCGCCCTTGGCTTCCCGCCACCACACCCCGTCGTAGGGCCGGTCGAAGTGCCGCTCCGCCATCAGGTTCAACACTGCCAGCACCACCAGCGCGGCCGTAGCGAGCGCCAGCAGCCCGGTCTGAACACGGTTGAGCAGGCTGTTTTCCATGGGGAGGCCCTTACATCCACTGAATTACTAGCACGTCTGTTGCCACGCGGGAAAGAGCCTCAAACGGCCGTGCAGTGCTCTCCCAAGTTCCGGATTTCAGGAAAGATAAAGGCTCTCTGTCCACTACTTCCGGCACGCAGCCGCAATCGCGCCGCGTGCAGAGGCCCAGGGAAGGTGGAAAGCCTCAGGATCCCATTTATGGAATCCATATACAAAATATCGTAGGCCGCTCCAACCGGCGAAGTTGTTGGCTCTTCCGGCTTTGCGCTGTCCTGGGCGCGCCCAGACACACGCTTCGCGACCTACCGAAGGGTGATCCGGTCACCCCTTCGTGCTTCCATTGTAAGCCGAATCTTCATCCCCGCAGCCAGAAAGGCTTCGGCTTCACCGCGTTCAGCTCGGCAAACTCCGCATCGCTCAACCGGAAGGCCGCGGCACGGGTATTTTCCTCCAGGTGCGGAATCGAGGCGGTTCCCGGGATGGGCAGGATAACCGGCGAACGGCGCAGCAGCCAGGCCAGGGAGACGACCGCCGTCGAAACGCCGCGATTCGCCGCGATCTTCTCCACCGCCTCATTCGCCTTTTTGCCCTGCGCCATCGGGCCCCAGGGCAGGAAGGCGATGTCGTGGGCCTCGCAGTGATCCACCAGGTAATCCCACTCGCGATCGGAGAAGCTGTAGCGGTTCTGCACTGAGACGATGGGCACGATCTTCCGCGCCCTCTCCACATGCTCGAGCGTGACGTTGGACAAGCCCACGTGCCGGATCTTGCCCTGTTCGCGCAACCGCGCCAGCGTCTCCATGGAGGCATCGAAGGAGACCGCCGGGTCGGGAACATGGAGCTGGAAGACCTCGATGCGCTCCAGGCGGAGCCGCTTGAGCGTGCCTTCCAGCGCCTTCTCCAGGTGCGCCGGACTGGCATTGTGGGTCCATAGCATCGGGCCCGGCCGGGTCCAGCCGGCCTTGGACGCGATCACCAGCCCCGCCGGATAGGGATGGAGAGCCTCGGCAATCAGCTCTTCGGAGACGTCTGGGCCATAGGTATCGGCGGTGTCGATGAAGTTGACACCAAGCTCCACCGCCCGGCGCAGCGTGGCCACAGCGCCCGCGCGATCCGCCGGAGGGCCCCAGATGCCGGGGCCGGTGATGCGCATCGCCCCGTAACCCATGCGGTTAACGGTCAGATCTCCACCCAGCGTGATGGTTCCCGCCTGCGCGGCGGGCAAAGCTCCGGTTACGGCTGCCATAGCGACGCTTCTCCTTCTTTTCCATTATGGGGGACCGCCGCGAAGACAGATGCTGCGCGCCGGATTCAATGCCCGAAGCGGAGGCTTCGCCCTATGGAGGCTTCGCCCTATACTGGCGGAATCCCGAGCCTGAGCTCGGCGGAAACAAATGGTGCGCCGTCCTGTAAACTCGCGTCCCGGCCAGCCGTCTACCCCAGTGATGGCAGCCGGAGCAATCGCCAATCCGATCGATCCGGAAGCAGCAGAAGAGGTTGAGGGACGCGAGTTCGCACAGATGGTGGCTACGCTCCGTCCGCAGATCTACCGTTTTCTGCTGGCCTCCACCCGCGACCCGGACCTGGCCGAGACGCTGACTCAGGATTGCTTCCTGAAGGCGCACCGGAACTGGTCGAGCTTTCGCGGCGAATCGACGGCGCTGACCTGGCTGATGCGCATCGCCATCAACTTGGAGAAGGACCACTGGCGCAACCGCCGCCTGCAGTTCTGGCGGCAGACACGCACCAACGCCGTGGACCTGGACGAGGCCAGCGAATGGCTGCCCAGCGGGGAACGGTCGGCCGAGCAGCAGTTGCTTGCCCGCGAGCAGGTGAAGAAGGTTTGGAAGGCGGTCGAGGGGCTGAGCAAGAGGCAGCGGACGGTATTTCTGCTCCGGTTTGTGGAGGAGCAGGAGCTGAGCGAAATCGCCGCGGCCACCGGGCTCAGCGAGGGCACGGTGAAGGCGCACCTGTCGCGGGCAGTGGCCAGAGTACGCGCAGAGGTAGGGGGAGCACGATGAAGAACCAACCGGAGATCCACGAACTCGAGCTGGAACAGGCGCTCAGCCACTTTCGCCAGAGCGTGCATGCCTGGAGCGAGGCCGAGTTCAGCCGCCCCCGCACGGTGAAGGCGGAGCATCTGCCCAGCTGGCGTCGGGCGGCAGCCTGGGCGCTCGGCTGCGTGCTGGCCGCAGGCAGTCTCGCCGGAGGTCTCTACGACCGCCATCACCACCAGGTAGAGGCCCGGCTGGCCGCCGAGCAGCAGGCCCGGCAGCAGCAGATGGCCGCCCAGCAACAACAGGCCGCCCAGGTGCAGCAGTCCGATGCCACCCTCTTCGCCGGCGTCGATCGCGACCTGTCGCGCCCGGTTCCCAGCGCCATGGAGCCGCTGGCCCAATTGATGGACGAAGATTCAACCCAGTAGCGCAGCCGTTTACGCAACCACCATTCAGCCTGAGCAGCGTTGGCCCGGGCCGGGAGAACTGTCGCTTCACACAGCATAAGGAGAACGCCATGAGCACGTCATTTGCACGACCTTTCATTTCTGCGCTGGCAGCGCTTCTGATCGGAGGAACGCTTGCCATTGCACAAGGCCCCGGACCGGGGGCAGGGCCCGGCGGGGTTGGCCCGGGCTTCAACAGTCAGCGCCCCACCATGGTGAAGCAGTTCGGCAATCACCTCTTCACCACCGGCCGCTGGTGGAACCGGCCGCGCATGATTCAGGCCCTCAAGCTCACTGAAGATCAGCGCAAGGCGATGGACGCCATTCTCTTCAAGCATCGCGAACAGCTCATCGACCTGCACGCCAATCTCCAGAAAACCGAGCTGGGCATGCATCCGCTGATGAGCGCCAGCCAGCCCGATCAGAAGGCGATCGAAAGCCAGATCGACAAGATCATCGCCGCCCGCGGCGCCCTGGAGAAGGCGAACGCCCTCTTCCTCCTGGATATCCGCATGAAGCTCACCGCCGACCAGTGGAAGCAGCTCCAGGACATGCGGGCCGCCATGCGCGACCACCGCGGGCCAGGCATGATGCGGCAGTGGCACGGCCGCGGCCCGGCTGGACCGCCGCCGGGAAGCCCCAACATGCCGGCTCCTCCTCCGGCTGGCAGTTCAGATTCGGGATCGCAACAGTAGGCCAGTTTTCACAGGGCCGTTTCATCGATGGGGTTTGGCAGAGAGCAACTACGGCGGCAAGGCTTGCCCTTGCCGCCTTTTTTTGTGTCTCTGCAAGGAGCGCGTGTACCGGCAGCGGGTTGTCCCTTCGCGCGACAGCGGCTGTCCTGGAGAGCCACAGTCATTGCGCCGTTCGCAGACAGCATCTGCCCGGATTCGGCACAGCTTGTTGAGGGCTGCGACACCCCCCGATGCGAATCCCGCAAAAATTATGACTAAAGTTATTCCCGCCCGCACCGATGAAACGGGTGGATGCTACAAGCGCCCCGCCGAAAGCAAGCCCGGCAGAAGGGCCCCGCCGGCATCCGAGAAGGAGCTTCGTTATGGCCCTCGGTGTCTTGAACAACCTCTCCGCCATCTACGCTGAGAAGAACCTGAACAACACCAATGCGAGCCTGCAGCAGGTTTTGCAACAGTTGTCGTCCGGGTCGCGCATCAACTCCGGCGCCGACGATGCCGCGGGCCTTTCGCTGGTCAACGGCCTGGCCGCAAACTCGGCAGCGCTCACGCAGTCGGAGACCAACGCCACTGAAGGCGTGGGGCTGCTGCAAGTGGCCGATGGCGCGCTCTCCCAGGTCACTTCGCTACTCAACCGCGCCATCACGCTGGCGACCGAAGCATCGAATGGCACGCTCAACAGCTCGCAGGCCTCCGCGGCCGACCAGGAGTATCAGTCGATTCTCTCCGAGATCAACAACATCGGATCGACGACAACCTACAACCAGGTGCAGGTCTTCTCCGGCGATACGCACGGCGTGGACATCTACACAGGAGATTCGTCCTCCACCGGCTCCTCGATCGACACGGTATACTTTGCCGCCCTCAGCTCTTCGAGCCTCGGAGATTCCGGGGGCGCCGTTTTGCAGAACAGCGCTGGACAATTTGTCGATTTTTCCATCGACTCCGGGGGCGCTACCAACAAGGTGACGACCGCGGCGAAGGACACCGACACACTCGCTGCGAGCACCGGCTTCACCTTCACGACGCACAATGCGGATGGCTCGAATCCGAGCACGTCCATCACCGTGGACACGAGCGGCGGCACAATTGACAGTCTCATTCAAGCGATCAATGCGGCGCATATCCCGGGAGTCTCGGCAAGCTTCACCACCGCAGGCGCGGTGGGCCTTGCGAGCTCGACAGTCGATGCCGGTGACACCGGCATTCAGCTGACCAATACGAATCCGAATGTCACCATCGCCCTCTCCGGTACCCTGCAGGACACCGGCGTGGGCGGCACAACAAGCACGACGACGGGCGCGCTGGCGGCAGACTCTGCGGCTACCCCCACCATCAGTTACAAATTCGCATCCGGCCACGACCTGTCGGCAGATCTCTCCAGCACGGACCTCACCACTGCCAGCAATGCCCAGACGGCGCTGAAGGCGATCAATCTCGCCGTCACCTACGTGGCCGCGCAAGATGGCTACATCGGCGCCCAGATCAACACCCTCAATGCCATCAGCCAGGTCATGAGCACGCAGCAGGAGAACGTGACCTCGGCCCAGAACGCCATCCAGGCCACCGACTACGCCTCGGCTACCTCCAATATGTCCAAGTACGAGATTCTGACCACCACCGGCATCGCCGCTCTCGCACAGGCCAACAGCGTTCAGCAGGAAGTCACCAAGCTGCTGCAATAACCGGCGCGTGACACGGGTTTCCTGAAGCGCCGCCAGCACCCCTCGCGATCACGGATCACGCTTCACGAACCACGACTTTCGCAGCACTGCACTACCTTCAAGACAACCCAGGGACGGGCGGCGGCAGGTGCTTGCACTTGCCGCCCACTTTTCATCGAGTCATCTAGGCTTGCGGGCTGCCCAGCCGCGACACGGAAAACTGCGCGCCGGCGAACAGGATCAGTCCCGAGACATAGGCCCAGAACAGCAGTCCCACCGAGACGTAGAAGGGCCCGTACAGATCGCGCAGATTGAGGTGCGGCAGCACGGCCACAAAGATCACCCGCGCCGCCAGCCATACGATGCCGGTGTAAATCGCCGTGCGCAGCACCGGCCGCCACGGCACCTTGCGGTTGGGCAGCATCCAGTAGATCGAGAAAAAGAACAGGATCGAGGCCGCGCCGGTCGAAATTGAGAGCCACAGATAGCTCAGGCCGGCGTATACGAAGTTGTCGGTGTGATGGAAGAACACCAGGCCCAGAATGTTCTGCATCTCCAGGTTGAGAAAGATGCTGGCCATGCCCAGCACCACCATCAGGATCGCCAGTCCAAAGGCCACCGTCTGGTTCATGAGATAGTTGCGGCTCTTGCTCACCCCCCAGGCCTGATTGAGCGCCACCTCGAGAGGCAGAAAGATGCCCGTGCACGAGATCAGGATCATGACGATCGACAGCGCCTGGATGCCACCCGCCGACGACTTGAGTGCGGCAAAGAAGATGTTGCGCGCCACCCAGTTGGGATCCGCGGTATGGGTGGGCAGAAAGTAGTTCACCATGTCGTCGATGATGCGGATCATGGCCTCGGAGTGGAAGATCTTGAAAGCCAGCGTGTAGAGCAGCACGCAGAAAGGGATGAACGAGAGGATGGCATTTGCAGCCACGCTGAAGGCGTAGGTGTGCACTTCGCTGTCGAGCAGGTAGTCGAGCAGCACCTTGCCCTCCGCGCGCCAGTGAAACCACTTCGAAACCGGGGCGCATTCCGGCTCGGCCACCACCAGCGCCTGCGCCGCTGCGGGAGCAGGCTCGGCCGAGGCGCTGCCCGCGGAATGGATCAACTCAACCAACTCGACTTCTCTCCTTGCGCGTCCAGAGACGGGCATGGCTCCCCGGTACGAGGAGCCCTCTTCACTCCAGGGAATCTCTATTCAGGATAAATCGGGATCGGATTTCCCGTGCTGCGCAGGAGTTGCCGATGCGGCCTCCGCAGCTCCTCCACGCTGCGAAGCCTCAGAAAACAAGAGACGTTCCAGCGCCCAGCGCGCGGCCGATTGCAGCCCTTCGTCTGCTTCTTCCGCCCACATTTTCAGCCGCTCTATGAACTGCGCGAGGCCGCTGTTGCCCATGGCGATCGCCAGGTTGCGCCGCAGCCCGTTCCAGCCCGCCCGCCGCACCGGCGACCCGTTGAAGCGCGCCTCAAAGCCCGCTTCGTCCAGCGCCGCCAGCTCCTCGAGCGCCGGGTTGACCAGCTCCTCCCGCGGCTGCAACTCGGGATCGCCTTCAACGGACCCTATGCGCAGCGCCCGCGCATTCCACGGACACACGTCCTGGCAGATGTCGCAGCCGAAGATCTGCCGGCCCATTCCACGCATCAGGTCTGGGGGGATTGCCCCTTTGTTCTCGATGGTCAGGTAAGAGATGCAGCGGGTTGCGTCCATCTGGTAGGGCGCGATCAGCGCATCTGTCGGGCAGGCATCGATGCAGCGCCGGCAGCTCCCGCAGCGGTCGGCGGGAAGCACGAGCGCATTGTCCTGTTGAACGGCCAGCGAGGTCAGCAGCACCGCCAGAAATCCAAACGATCCCAGCCGGGGGTGAATCAGGCAGGTGTTCTTGGCCGTCCAGCCCAATCCCGCGGCGGTAGCCAGGGCGCGCTCCACCACCGGGCCGGTGTCCACGTAGGCCCGCGCTTCGAACTCTCCGAACCGCGCATGAAGCTCC
>DAIDLI010000190.1 GCA_027449545.1 Acidobacteriaceae bacterium
TAGTCGCCCATGTGGTAGCCGCAGAAGGGCAGCATGGCCATGGGATCGCGGCGCACGTGGCCGGTGGCGCCGGCCGCGGCGGCGGTGGTTTCCGAGCCCATGGTGGCGCCGGTGTAGACGCCCGACGACCAGTTGAAGGCCTGGTAGACCAGCGGCATGGTGGTCGCGCGGCGGCCGCCGAAGATGATGGCAGAGATGGGGACGCCCTCGGGATTCTCCCAGTCGGGATCGATGGAGGGGCACTGGCGGGCGGGGGCGGTGAAGCGGCCGTTGGGATGCGCGGCCGGCTGGCCGGTCTTTTTGCCAATCTCCGGCGTCCAGCGGTTGCCGCGCCAGTCGGTGAGCTCGGCCGGGGGCTGATCGGTCATACCCTCCCACCACACGCCGCCCTCGGGGGTGAGGGCCACGTTGGTGAAGATGGTGTTGCGGGCCAGCGTCTTCATGGCGTTGGGATTGGTCTTGGCGCTGGTGCCGGGAGCCACCCCGAAGAAGCCGGCCTCGGGATTGATGGCGCGCAGCTCGCCATTGGCCCCGGGCTTGATCCAGGCGATGTCATCGCCGACGGTCGAGACCTTCCAACCCTCGAAGCCCTTGGGCGGGATCAGCATGGCGAAGTTGGTCTTGCCGCAGGCCGAGGGGAAGGCGGCGGCGACATAGGTCTTCTCGCCCTGGGGCGACTCGACGCCCAGGATGAGCATGTGCTCGGCCATCCAGCCCTCGTCGCGGGCGATGTTGGAGGCGATGCGGAGCGCGAAGCACTTTTTGCCGAGCAGGGCGTTGCCGCCGTAGCCCGAGCCGTAGCTCCAGATCTCGCGTGTCTCCGGGAAGTGCACGATGTACTTGGTGTCGTTGCAGGGCCAGGGCACGTCCTGCTGGCCCGGGGCGAGCGGCATGCCGACGGTGTGCATGCAGGGCACCACGCGCTTGATGTCCTTATCGATCTCGGCGAAGACCGGGGCGCCGATGCGCGCCATGATGCGCATGTTGACGACTACATACGCGGAGTCGGTGAGCTGCACGCCGATTTGGGACATGGGCGAGTCGACCGGGCCCATGCTGAAGGGCAGCACATACATGGTGCGGCCGGCCATGGAGCCGCGGAAGAGGCGCTTGAGGGTCTTGCGCATCTGGAACGGGTCCTGCCAGTTGTTGGTGGGACCGGCGTTGCTCTTGGAGAGCGAGCAGATGAAGGTGCGGTCTTCGACGCGGGCCACATCGTTCGGCGCGGAGCGCGCGTAGAAGCAGCCGGGCCACAGCTCCTGGTTGAGGCGGGTGAAGGTGCCGGCACGCACCAGCTCTTCGCACAGGTAATCGTACTCGGCTTGTGAGCCATCTACCCAGTGGATCCGCGCCGGCTGGCACAGCTCCGCCATCTTCTCCACCCATCGAATCAGGTGCTTGTTCGTTGTCGGGATTACCGAGGAGCCAACTACGCTCATGCATCTCTCCTTATGCCGGACGGCGCCGGTTGTATCTATTTAGGAATGCGATCGTGCGCAGATATTGAATAGCTCGAGCCCCCGGCCTTCGGCGTGCCAAGGAAAGCGCGGCAGCGGCCCGAGACCCGGACCCATAACACGCAGTTGTACCGGATAAGCGCGAACTCTAGCAAGGAAGCGCGTCACTGTGCTGGCGACGGCAGCCAAGCAAATCGGTTATTGGCTTGAAAACAAGCGAGTTTCCGTACTGCACGCGGATGAACACAGATGAACGAGACTTCATTTAATGCGTGCCGCAAGGGCTGGAGAATCTGGCGGGCGGAGAGAGCGGCGGAGCGACGTCCGTGGCCCGGCGCGCCCCGCAGTGGCATTGCTAGAATGGCTGCGGAGAGCAGTTGCGGCCGGCCTGTTTGTGCCCGGCACACAACCTGGCCGCGGGAATCGGGTCTAAGGATGCAGACCCGCCGCAGTCAATATTTTTCGGCAAAGGCCGAGCTCCGCAGAGCTCCGCGCTGCGTGGCGAAAATCTTGTGGTGAAGAGAACTCATGATCTCTGGATATTCCATCGTGAACGGGGAGCCGCTGAAGAGCGGCGCCAGCACCTTTACAGCCTTGAACCCGGCGACCGGGGAGACGCTCGCACCGCAGTTTCACACTGCGTCGCTGGATGACCTGCACCGGGCGGGTCAGCTCGCCTGCGAGGCGGTCATCAGCTATCACCTGACCACCGGCAAAGAGCGGGCCGAGTTCCTGCGCCGCATTGCTTCGGGTATCGAGGCGATCGGCACGGAACTGGTGGCGCGGGCACAGGCGGAGACGGCGCTCAGCGAGGCGCGCCTGAGCGGAGAAATGGCCCGGACCACGGGTCAGCTCCGGCTCTTCGCAAGGATTGTGGAAGAGGGTTCGTGGGTGGATGCGCGCATCGACCTTGCCGATCCGGAGCGGAAGCCTTCGCGGCGGCCCGATCTGCGCTCGATGCTGCGCCCCATCGGCCCGGTTGCGGTGTTCGGCGCCAGCAATTTTCCACTGGCCTTCTCGGTGGCCGGCGGGGACACGGCATCGGCGCTGGCGGCGGGCAATCCGGTGATCGCCAAGGGCCATCCCGCGCATCCGGGCACCAGCGAACTGGTCGGCCAGGTGATTGCCAATGCCGTGCGCGAGCAGGGACTGCATCCCGGGACCTTTGCGCTGCTCTTCGGCGACAACCAACTGGGTGCGGCGCTGGTGCAGAATCCTGAGATCCGGGCCGTGGGCTTCACCGGATCGCTGACCGCCGGCAAGGTGCTGATGGACCTGTGCGCCAGCCGTCCCCGTCCCATCCCCTGCTTCACGGAGATGAGCAGCGTGAATCCGCTGTTCGTGCTGCCCAGCGCACTGAGCGAGAACGCGGCCGAGATCGCAGCCGGCCTGTTTGCTTCGTTTACCCAGGGCGTGGGCCAGTTCTGCACCAAGCCGGGACTGGTTTTTTTGCCGGCGAACGAAGATGGCGACGCATTGATTGCCGAGCTCAAGCGGCTTGTGGAGGAGGCCGGCTCCCATGCCATGCTGAGCGAGAGCATCTCGCTCGATTACCGCGCGCGGATTC
This sequence comes from Acidobacteriaceae bacterium, assembly GCA_027449545.1. GTDB lineage: Bacteria > Acidobacteriota > Terriglobia > Terriglobales > Acidobacteriaceae > Telmatobacter. The sequence goes on from DAIDLI010000190.1 coordinate 3,025, forward strand.
ACCGTCGCACCGCGAAATCGGCGGTGCGCACGATCGCCCGGGGCTGCGCTCCGCCGGACCTGACCACGTGTTGGGCGATTCCGGAGCTGTTCGAGATCGACGGCCGCGACTTTCTGCAAGACCGCGAGCTGACCGCCGAGATCTTTGGCCCCAGCACGCTGATCATCCGCTACGACAGCCGCGACGAGATGCTCGCCCTCGCGCACTCCCTGGAAGGGCAGCTTACGGCGACCATTCACGCGAGCGAGCACGATCTGGTCTACTATCCGGATCTGATTGGCGTTCTGGAGCGCCGGGCGGGCCGGCTGATTCTGAACGGCTTTCCTACCGGCGTGGAGGTCGCGCACGCCATGGTGCACGGCGGACCGTTCCCGGCCACCAGCGACAGCCGCTTCACGTCGGTGGGCGCGCTGGCTATCAACCGCTGGGTTCGCCCGGTCTGCTACCAGGACTTCCCGCAGTCGTGCC
>DAIDLI010000191.1 GCA_027449545.1 Acidobacteriaceae bacterium
TCCGATGTGATGGCGGGACGGTATCGCGTGGATGTCGCCGACAACCTACTGGCGCGCCGCATGCAGACACAGTTCCAGATGCTGCATCGCATCTCTGTCATCCTCGTCATCATCGTCACCGTCTCGCTCATGCTCATGACCTTCCCGGCCATCAAGCACATCGGCATGAGCATCCTCGCCTCCGCTGGCCTCGCCAGCCTCGTCGTCGGCATGGCTATGAAGGGTACGCTGTCCAATCTCATCGCCGGCGTTCAGATCGCCTTCTCCCAACCCTTCCGCATTGAAGATGCTGTCGTCGTCGAAGGCGAGTGGGGCTGGATCGAAGAGATTGGCACCATGTACGTCGTCGTCCGCATCTGGGACCTGCGCCGCCTCGTCCTGCCCCTCTCCTACTTCCTCGATCACCCCTTCCAGAACTGGACCCGCACCAGCGCCGATCTGCTGGGCCACTGCTATATCTACACCGACTACACGGTGCCGGTGGACGAACTGCGCGCGGAGCTGCGCAGAATCTGCGAATCGACGCCGCTGTGGAACAAGAAGGTGTGCGTGCTTCAGGTCTCCGATGCGTTTCAGAGCACCCTGCAACTGCGGGCCTTGATGGACGCGCGCAACTCCGGCGAAGCCTGGGACCTGCGCTGCTACGTGCGCGAGAAGCTGGTGGACTTCCTACAAAAGAAGCACCCCGGCAGCCTGCCTCGCTATCGCGCCGAGGTCGAGACTCTGATGCAGGCTCATGCCGGACCAGAGGGCGGGGCGGAGCCGCGCACGATCGCTGCGCCACAGCTCCCAGGCGAGAATGGACGGCGCGACGCCACACAACCTGCCTGAGCGATGTACGGGCTTCGCCGGCCACCCCAGTTTTCCGGGGCTGCCCTCGTATGCCGTAGAATCGCCAGTAGATGAAGTGTCCTTATTGCGGATTTGGGCAGGATCGCGTGGTCGATTCGCGCGAGAGCAAAGAAGCCGATTCCATCCGGCGGCGGCGGGAGTGTGAACGCTGCAACCGGCGCTTCACTACCTACGAACGCATCGACGAGATTCCTTACATGGTCGTCAAGAAGGACGGCCGGCGCGAGCGCTTCGAGCGGCAGAAGGTGTTGAGCGGCCTGCTCCGCGCCTGCGAAAAGCGCCCCGTCTCCTCCATGCAGCTTGAGAAGATCGTCGATCTGGCCGAGGCCTTTGTTGTGGATGCTCCGGAGCGCGAGCGCTCCACGCGCGAAATCGGCGAACTGATCATGGACGAGCTCAAGGGCCTCGATACGGTCGCCTATATCCGGTTTGCATCGGTCTATCGCGACTTCACGGATGTGCACGAGTTCAAAGAGGAGCTGGAAGGATTGCTGCGCAGCCACGGCGCGAAGAAGACCTAGCCGACAGCGCTCAGGCCCCAGCCGGCGGATGTGCCCGCACAGCCGAATTGGATCGAACCTCCAACCTCGGAAGCAGCTCGAAGCTTGTAACGGCACTTTAAAACTGAGAGATGAAAGCTGCTTCGCTGAAAGGAAAAAATGTCAGAGACCAAGACTCATAAAATTGCCCTCATCCCCGGCGACGGCATCGGCCCGGAGGTTACCCAGGCTGTGGTGCGCATCCTCGAGGCCACCGGCGTCAAGTTCGAGTGGGAGCGGTTCGCCGCCGGCGCCGAAGCCTTCGAGACCCAGGGCGAGTACATTCCTGCCGCGCTCTATGAATCCATCGAGCGCAACAAGGTGGCCCTCAAGGGCCCGGTGACCACGCCCATCGGCGGCGGCTTCAAGAGCATCAACGTCACCCTGCGCAAGCGCTTCGATCTCTACGCCAACTTCCGTCCCATCCGCAATCTTCCCGGCCTTGAGACGCACTGGCCCGGCGTGGACATTATTGTGGTGCGTGAAAATACCGAAGGCGAGTATGTCGGCCTGGAGCACGAGGTGATTCCCGGCGTGGTCGAAAGCCTGAAGGTCATCACCGACAAGGGCTCCACACGCATCGCCCGCTTTGCCTTCGAGTACGCGCGCAAGCACGGGCGCAAGAAGATCCACTCCATCCACAAGGCCAACATCATGAAGATGTCCGACGGCCTGTTCCTGCGCTGCGCGCGCAAGGTCTCCGAAGAATTTCCCGAGGTCCAGTACGGCGAGCACATCATCGACAACACCTGCATGCAACTGGTGATGAATCCCTTCCAGTACGACATGCTGCTGCTCGAAAACCTCTACGGCGACATCGTCAGCGACCTGTGCGCCGGCCTCGTCGGCGGGCTCGGTCTGGTCCCCGGCGCCAACCTCGGCGCCGACTGCGCCATCTTCGAGGCGGTGCACGGCTCGGCGCCCGACATTGCCGGCAAGGATGTCGCCAACCCCACCGCGCTGCTCCAGTCCGGCATCCTCATGCTCCGCCACCTGGACGAGATGGCGGCCGCCGACCGGGCCGAACGCGCCCTTGAAAAGGTCTACGCCGAGCGCAAGACGCTCACCCGCGATGTGGGCGGGACGGCCGGCACTACGCAGTTTGCCGACGCTGTGCTGGCGGCGATGCAATAGATCGCGCTTTCCGCTTTCCAGTCCGGACGCGACGTCTCGCGATCTGGGCTGGGGAGGGAATTCGCACCAGTTTGCGGCTGCATGCTCGATCGTCCTGCGGCTCTCCTCCAACCGCCTTTCTTGTACACTGAAGTGTACAGGCCATGAAAAACAAGATTCCCATCGGCATCCTTGGCGCCACCGGCATGGTCGGTCAGCGCTACATCCAGCTCCTCGAAAACCATCCCTGGTTTGAGATCGCCTGGCTCGCGGCCAGCGACCGCTCCAGCGGCAAGAAGTACGGAGAAGCCGCCAAATGGCGGCTCGATACTCCTCTTCCGCGGCGGATCGCCGAGATGACCGTTTCGCCGGCGGAGCCGGCGGGCGCGCCCAAGGTGATCTTCGCCAGCGTCGATGCCGCCATTGCCCGCGAGATGGAGCCGGCCTTTGCCAACGCCGGATGCGCCGTCGTATCCAACTCCAGCGCTTTCCGGATGTCGCCCAATGTGCCCCTGGTCATCCCCGAGGTCAACGGAGATCATCTGGAGATGATCGAGGAACAGCCCTCGCGCCAGCAGTCCGGCGGCTACATCGTCACCAATCCCAACTGTTCCACCATCGGCCTGGTGATGGCGCTCAAGCCCATCGAAGAGCGCTTCGGCATCGAGCAGATCTTTGTGACCACCATGCAGGCGGTCTCCGGCGCCGGCTACCCCGGCGTTGCCTCCATGGACATTCTCGACAACGTGGTGCCCTACATCGGCAGCGAAGAAGAGAAGATGGAGGCCGAGACGCTGAAGCTGCTGGGACACGTGGACGGCCATGCCGTGCAGCCCCTCAAGGCCGGAATCACCGCCCATTGCAATCGCGTCGCCGTCGTGGACGGCCACACCGAGTGCGTCTCCCTCAAGCTGCGCCGTCCTGCCACGCGCGAACAGATTCTGGAGGCCTGGGGCGATTTCCGTCCGCTGGCCGGACGCGACCTTCCCTTTGCGCCCGAGCAGCCGGTGGAGTGGGCCGACCAGCCCGACCGTCCTCAGCCCCGCCTCGATCGCAACCGCGGGCGCGGCATGGCGGTCACGGTGGGCCGGCTGCGGCCCTGCAACCTGCTCGACTGGAAGTTCGTTCTGCTTTCGCACAATACGGTGCGCGGCGCGGCCGGAGCCACCATCCTCAACGCGGAGCTGCTGGCCAGCCTGGGCAAACTGGAACCTGCTGCCGTGGCGGCCGCGCGCGCGTAACGGTCTTTCCCAGCTCCGCCGATGTGCAGATTGCCCAGCGGCGCGCTTGCAGCACCTGGCGGAGTCCGCTATCAACCGGGCTCCGCAACCCAACTGAGAGCTGACAGCCGAGAGCTGACAGCTGCTTTCGGAATCTCGCATGAATCTTGTCGTGATGAAGTTTGGCGGCACGTCGGTGGAAGATCCGGCGGCTATTGGGCGTACTGCGGCGATCGTTGCCGGGCGCGTGGCGATGGGCAAGAGCCCGGTGGTGGTGGTGAGCGCCATGGCCAAGGTGACCGACCAGCTCTTGCGCGCCGCGGAATCCGCCTCGCAGGGAGATCGCACCGGCGCGCTGGCCATCAGCTCGCGTCTGCGCGGACGCCATCGCGATACTGCCGTCGCCCTGGTCCCCAAGCCCGAGGAACAGAAGGCGCTGCTGAAGCACATCGACGAGAAGTTCGACGCGCTGGACGAGGTGCTGCGCGGCCTTGCCGCCATCCTTGAGTTGACCCCGCGCATCTCCGATCTGATTGTCAGCTTCGGCGAGCGCATCTCCAGCCAGATTGTGGCGGCCGCCTTCCGCGAAAAGGGCGTCAACGCTGCCCACGTGGACGCGCGCGAGATCATCATCACCGATTCGCAGTTCCAGAAGGCCATTCCCCAGGACGAGATCATCGACAAGAAGGTCCCGGAGAAGCTGCTGCCCCTGGTCAGCGAAGGCAAGGTGCCGGTGATGGGCGGCTTCATCGCTTCCAACGAGGCGGGCCTCACCACCACGCTAGGCCGCGGCGGCTCCGACTTCACCGGCGCCATCGTGGGCGGCGCGCTCAGCGCCGAAGCCATCGAGATCTGGACGGACGTGGACGGCATCATGACCACCGACCCGCGCGTCTGCCCCGATGCGCTGCGCGTCAAGGTCATCAGCTTTGAAGAGGCGGCCGAGCTGGCCTACTTCGGGGCCAAGGTGCTGCACCCCGCCACCATCCTGCCGGCGGTGCGCAAGAACATCCCGGTGCTGGTGCTCAACAGCCGCAACGCCGCCTGCGAGGGCACGCGCATCATCTCCCTGGCGCCGCACTGCAACAGCCCCTTCAAGTGCATCGCCGTCAAGAAGAAGCTGAGCATCATCGACGTGGTGGCCAGCCGCATGCTCATGACTCACGGCTACCTGCGCCAGATCTTCGAGGTCTTCGACAAGCACAAGTGCGCGGTCGATATGGTCTCCACCAGCGAGGTCTCGGTCTCGCTTACGGTGGACTCCAACAGTAAGCTGCCCGAGATCGCCGCCGACCTGAGCAAGCTAGCCGACGTAAAGTACGAAGGCAAGAAGGCGCTGGTCTGCATGGTGGGCGAGGATATCCGCGGTCAGAACGGCATCGCCGCCCAGGTCTTCAACGCCATTCGCCACGTGAACGTGCGCATGATTTCTCAGGGCGCCAGCGAAATCAATATGAGCTTTATGATCGAAGAGGACGATGCCGATGAAGCGGTGCGCTCGCTGCATGCAGCGTTCTTCCAGAATCCCGATCCGGCCATCTTCGACGTGGAAGCGAGAAAGCAGATTCCAGTGAACAGTTGAGATCACTGTTCCCTGTTCACTGTCCACTGTCCACTGTCCCAAGGAGCCCCATGCTGATCCTCGTTCTCGGTAAAGGCAAGACCGGCAGCCTGGTTGCGGAGATCGCGCGCGAGCGCGGCCACGGCGTGCGCGCTCTCGACATCACGGAAAACCAGCATGCCTCGGCGCTCACCGCGCCCAACCTGGCTGGCGTCGATGTGGTGGTGGACTTCACCGCGCCCGAGGCGGCGCTCGAAAACATGCGCGCGGTGCTCTCGCTCGGTGGCCGCATCGTGGTTGGCACCACCGGCTGGTACGCCCACCTGAACGAGATGAAGGCGCTGGCCATCCGCCGTGAAGCGGGGCTGCTCTACGGCACCAACTTCTCCATCGGCGTGCAGAAGCTCTTCCGCCTCACCGCCGAGCTGGCCAAGCTCGAAGGCTACCGGTTCTCCATCGACGAGACCCACCACGTCACCAAGCTCGATGCGCCTTCTGGGACCGCGCTCACGCTCAAGGAGATCATCCTTGCCGAGCGGCCCGGCATCGACGTTCCCATCGAGGCCCACCGCATTGCCGACGCCAAGGGTGAGCACATCGTGAAGGCCGCCAGCGATGTGGACGAGATCGAGATCCGCCACGACGCCTCCAGCCGCCGCGGCTTCGCCCTGGGCGCGGTGCGCGCCGCCGAATGGCTGGCCGGCAAGTCCGGCGCCTGGGAATTCCGCGAGATCTTCGATCGGCTGTAGAGCCTCTGGGCAACCCTGCCAGGGCCTCCGCGCGCTGCGCTCGCGAATAACGAACTTTGACAATTTCTGTTATCGGGCACATCATGGCTTGCAGGAGAACTTCCCCATGAATGTGTCGTTGACACCCGAACTCGAGAAGTTTGTTGCCGAGAAAGTCGCCTCCGGACGCTACACCTCGGCCAGCGAAGTGGTACGCGAGGCGCTGCGCCTGCTCGAGAACCACGAGAAATCCCGTGCTCAGCAGTTGGAGGAGTTCAACCGCGAACTGCAACGGCGCATCGACTCTGCCGATCGCGGCGAGTTTGTCACGCCGGAAGAGTCGCTACGGCGCATCCGAGAGAAGTCTGCCCAGCGCAGAAAGCTCACTGCATGAGCGAATTCCTGCTGACTCCGGAAGCGGATCAGGACCTGAACGATATCTGGGACTACATCGCACACGACGATATCGACGCTGCCGATCGCTGGGATACGAAATTGCGCGAGGCGTTTGCCATGCTGGCCGCCAACCCGCACGCAGGACACAGACGAAGAGACTTGGCCTCCTCTTCCGTCCTCTTCTGGCCGGTCGGAGCTTATCTGATCATCTACCGAATCCTCGGTAGCCGCGTTGAGATCCTCGCTGTTACACAAGGCTCCCGTGAAATTCCACTTTTCCTGAAGAGCCGGCTGGGAGACGATGGATAGAACCGTTCGCCATCACCTCCGCCACACCCCCGGCTCATATAAACTTCTTCTTGTCATGGAAACGACAGGTTGCGGTACGGCAATTATCACGCCCTTTCGGGCAGACGGCTCGATCGACGAGCCGGCGCTCACGGCGCTGGTGAACTGGCAGATCGAGTCGGGCATCGACTTCCTGGTGGCCTGCGGCTCCACGGGCGAAGCTGCCACCCTCGACGAGGGCGAGTGGCTGCACGCCATCCAGGTCGTGATTGAAGCCGCGGCCGGCCGCGTGCCGGTGTGGGGCGGCTGCACGCACAACTGCACCAGGACGCTGCTGGAGCAGGCGGCGCTGCTCAAACGCGTGCACGGCCTCAGCGCGGTGCTCTCCGCCAATCCGTACTACAACAAGCCCACCCAGGAAGGGCAGTACCAGCACTTCCTGGCGCTGGCCCGCGCCGTCGATCCGCTGCCGGTCTGCGTCTATAACGTGCCCGGCCGCACCGGTTCCAATCTGGAGCCGGCCACGGTCGCCCGCCTTGCCGCCGCCGCTCCCAACATCCAGGCCATCAAGGAGGCCAGCGGCCGCGTTACGCAGATGGCCGAGCTGGTGCGCCTGCTGCCGCATGGCTTCCGCGTCTTCTCGGGCGATGACAATCTCGCTCTCGCCGCCATCGCCGTCGGCGGTCACGGCCTCATCAGTGTGGCCTCCAACGAACTGCCCAAAGAGGTCACGCGCATGGTCCGCGACGCGCTCAGCAACAACTGGGCCGAGGCGCGCGAACTGGAAGCGCAGTACGCCACGCTCTTCGAGGCCAACTTCTGGGAGTCCAATCCCGGCCCCGTGAAAACCGTGATGAGCCTGATGGGCTGGTGCAGCGATCATGTGCGCCTGCCGCTGGTGCCGCCCACCGCCGCCACGCGGGCGCGTCTTGAGAAACTCGCCGGCGAGCTGGGCCTGCTCAAGAGCGCTCCCTCTCCGGCCACCTACCGCGCCTGAGGCCTGCGCACCGCCGGCCTCCTGCTTCCGCCGCATCCTGCGCCGCATGGATTAGTAGCGCCGGCCTCCAGGCCGGCTGTCGTGTGGGCCTCCCGGCCCACACCTTCCATCCCGCGCAATCTGCCGGACCCCTTGCGCCGCCCCGTTGTCCTCACCTTCGATCCACTCCATAAAAAAGTTTTTTATCCCGCGCAACTTCTTTGCTGCTCCTGGTGTTTTCACGAACGGCAGCAGGCTTCAGTTCAAACCACAGCCCTGCCGCAAGTTCTGTTTCAGCGTTGCTCTCTGCGCGCACGCGCCGGGAGTGTCGTCCCTGATCTCTGCCTTCAGCACATTCGGATTCCGCTCCCAGGGCGTGGTGTCCCCACGCGTCTGCCGCGGTTGCTCGTCCGCATGTGCGCTTCGCTCCCAGTTCTCTCCACCGCGGGCGTGAGCCCGCTATAAGGGAATTGCCTGGTTTTTGGCAGAGCGGCTCAGCGAGCCCGCTCGGTTGCGCTCAACTCAACGAACCGCTGAGGAGGTATTGGATGTTCCACGCATTGGATGGCAAGTTACGCAAATTTGCTCTGGTCCCGCTCGGGGCCGCAGCGCTGCTGGCCGCGGGCTGCAGCAGCAATCTCAACGGAGCAGCCAGCTCCGCCGTCACCGCTCCCGCCTTCGTCGTCGGCACCGATGCGCCGATGGCTGCCGTTACTTCGTTCCAGGCGCAAATCGTGAGCGTCGACGCCATCGACGCGAGCGGCAATGCCGTCTCCCTCATCAGCGGCTCGCCCACCGTCGACTTCGCGCGCTACAACGGCTTGCAGACGCTGCTCGATATGAACAACGTGCCGGTGGGCACCTATACCTCGGTGAAGGTCACGCTGGGCTCGAATGCCACGCTCGGTTATCTGGTTACCGGCAGCGGCGCGCCCACCATCAAAACCGAGGCAGCCACGCTGACCACCAATACCGTGACCGTGACCCTGGCGAAGCCGCTGGTGATTGCTCAGGCCAGTGCGCCCGCCGGATTGCGCGTCGACTTCAATTTGGGTAAGTCCATCCAGGTGGATTCCAGCGGCAACATCACCGGCACGGTGAATCCCACCTTCAAGATCAGCGCGGTGGGCGAGGGCGACAGCGACGCGCACATCGACGAGTACACCGCGAGCGTGCTGAGCGTAGATGCGGCGGCGCAGACCTTCGTCGTGGCCGGCCCGCATGGCGAGCAGTTCACCATCAAGGTCAACGCCCAGACCGAGTGGGATGGCAACGCGACCATCAGCGACCTGACCACCAATAGCATCGTGCAGGTCTCCGGCCACCTCGATCCGGCTGACCAGACTCTGGATGCCGGCGAGGTGGACATCATCTCGCAACATGGCTTCTTCGCCAGCGGCCAGGTCACCTTTGTCACGCCGGCGACGGGCGCCGCCACCAGCTTCGATCTCTACGTGCGCAGCCTCGAGCCTGCCTCCGGCACCGGCATCACGCTCGGCCAAATTGCCACGGTTGACCTCAGCGGCAGCGAGAAGTTCGAAGTCTTCCGCATGCACAACGACATCACGCAGTTCCTGTTCAACGCCAGCGCCATCGTCCCCGGCCAGTCGATTGCAGTGGGTGGACCGGCGACGGGCGCCGCGAATGCCAGCGCCGTCAGCGTCACGCGCGTCTCGCTGCGCCCCTGGGGCTTTAACGGCACGGTGGTGGCCAACAGCGTGAACAGCAGCCAGGGCACCTTCCAGATGCAGATCAACGGCTTTGCGGGCGTGCTGGTGCCGCAAACCGTCACGGTCTACATCGGCTCCGACGCCGAGTACCGCGATGGCTTCTCTGATTTCTCGGAGATCAGTGCTAATGCCAATGTCCGCGTCGTCGGACTGCTGCTCCGCGACCCCACCTCGGGGAACCTGGTGTTGCTGGCCCGCTACGTCGATCAGATGAATTAAAGCTGGGGAAAGCCTTTGGCCGGTGCCGCTTGCAGGCGGCTCCGGCCCTTTTTTTGTGCACGGTTGTCATCTTGAGGAGCACAGACACGGCCGGTATCCCGCTTCCCCTGGCTTCTTACTGCTCCAGGATCAAATCACCTTGCCATCCAGATCGGCGAAGAATTTGATGCCGGGAATCGACAGCCTGCGCAGAGCAATGTCATTCGTGAAAAAAATGTCGACACCGGCCTCCGCGGCTGCGGCGATGTGAATTCCGTCAGCTTGGCTGATGCGATGTGTTGCCCGAATTAGACTGTAGCGTTCGGCCATCGCCTCGGTGAAAGGGAGGATCTCAACGGCACCGCTCAGGAAATATCTCTT
>DAIDLI010000192.1 GCA_027449545.1 Acidobacteriaceae bacterium
CGGAAATCTGAGCGGCATCTTGAGAGGATCTCTGTTTGCACAGGAACCTCTCAAAATGCCGCTTTCGATCCGCGCCTGACTAAAGGGCCCGCGGCCCCAGCTAGAACTGGTAGCTGATGGTGCCGTAGATGGCGCGCGGAGCGCCCGGATAGGCGTTGATGTAGCCGCTGGGAACGTTGTTCTGGTCCGGCGCCAGGGGCTGGAAGTAGCCGCCACTCGAGATGTACTCAAACTGGTTGTAGCGGGAATTCGCCAGATTCATGATGTCCATCTTCAGATTCACCGATTGCCTCTCGATGAAGTTGAGCGGAGCGGTGAACGACAGATTGGCCGTAGTAAACGAGGGCATGGTCTGCGTGGTGGGTGCGCCGGTGTTGTTCGACCACAGGTGCTGCGAGCCGGTCGACTCGATCCAGAAGCGCGGTTCGAGCAGCTCGTGGTTGTGGTGCATGATGCCGTAGTAGAGGCCGGTGTTCAGGGTGAAGTTGGGCACGTACGACACCGGGCTGTTGTTGTAGAACTGGCAGCCGTTGGCGGGATTCGTGGGCGTTCCGCAGGAGGCCAGCGTGCCGCCCAGTACGTAGGTCGTGAAGTTTGCCGACTCGCCGGCAAAGTTCAGGAAGAAGTGCAGGTTGCTCTGCGGGTCGGCGTCGAAGAAGAGATCCACGCCGTGGTAGGCGGAGTTGCCGCCGTCGGTGCCGGTGACGCCGGTAGCCGTCTCGTAATCGAGCTCCTGATTCGTATAGGCCAGATGGAAGTAGTCGATGCCGGCGATGAAGTTGCCCAGACCCTTGGCGTGCATGAAGTGCACCTTGCCGCCGAACTGGCTGTAGGCACCCTTGGCGAGGATGTAGTACTGCGGATCGACGGACTGGAACATGCCGCCGCCACCGCCCAGCGCCGGCGAGCGGTAGCTGGTGTCATAGCCGCCATAGAGGGTGAGCCAGTCCACCGGCGTCACCGAGGCGTCGATGGAAGGCTCGACGGCCGAGTCGCTCTTGTGCTCGCCGCACATGGAGCCCTGGTCGATGGCATTGGTCTTTCCGGTATTCGGATCGACCCCAAAGATGTCATAGAAGGGATCGAGCGCGCGCCCCTGGGCCAGGGTGTCGCCCTTGGGCACCACCGGATAGAGCGAGCACTTGGTGGAGGGGTACACGCCCCCCGGAACCGTGAAGTCGCGATAGGCCTGGTTGCTGTAGCTGGTGCCGAAGCCCACCACGCGCAAGCCCGGAATGATGTGAATACGCGGAATGGGGTGAAGGTCGTCCTGCACGTAGAAGGCTACGTTGTCCTGCTGGAAGTAGCCGGAGCGGAACTTCGAACCGGCGCCGACGATCTGCCGCGCACCGCTGGCCCCGGTCGAGGGATCAAAGAACAGGTTATGCGAGTTATAGATCTCGTGAATCAGATAGCCGCCGAAGTTGACGGTGTTGAGGGGCAGGACCACCGACATGTTGATCTGGTCGCCGAACATGTTGCTGAACGGGTTGTTCCACTCATTCACCTGCGAACCCAGGTTGAGGGCATCCTCATTGCGGCGGTGAAAGCGGCGGATGTGGTTGTACCAGGTTGAGTTCTCGAGCGTGCTTTTGCTGCTCAGGAAGAGCCGCTCGCGCCCGTAGGCCAGGAACATCTCGTTGGTGTCGTATTTGTTGTAGTCGGCGTAAGGCATCACGCTGTAGTAGCCGCTGGTCGGCTCGCTGAAGTGGGTCGAGGAACCAGGCTCGAGCAGGCCCACGTCGGTGAGCGGAATGGTGGTGGGCCGGTAGCCGCCGGACTTGGCATAGAAGACGCCCATCGCGATGCTGCCCGCGGAGAAGGTCTTCAGAGTCTTGCCGAACACCGATCCGTTGGTGGATTGGTTGCCGAAGCCGTCGGGCCCCTGGAGGTAATCGTCGCCGCGGCCGAGGCCGCCGCCGAGCACTGTGGACCAGCCTTCGAAGTTGCCGGTGTTGCCGACGAAGGCGAAGTTCTGCTGGCCGTAAGGGCCTTGCGAAACCTCCGCGCTGAGGTGCCGGCCCACGGTGGGCTGGATGGGCGTGAACTCCACCGATCCGCCAATGTTGTTGTACCAGCGGCTCATGGGCTGGCCGGGGCCGTAGGTTACCGACAGGTCCTGCATCACCAGGTTCTGCGGCAAGGTGGCCGACTGCCAGAGGCCGGTCGCAGGATCGGAAACGGGAATGCCGTCGAAGGTAACGCCCAGCGAGCCGGGCGCCGTGAAGCTGGTCGCCTCGCCGGCCCAGCCCTGCTGAATGCCATTCAGCATAATCGAGTACTTGGTGCCGCCGGTCTGGCCGTAGCCCATGACATTGGCGCCGGGGGTCTGCTGGATCATCTGCGCTCCGCCGGCAACAGGACCCGCGGCGTCAAGCTGCTTGCGGTCGAGCACGCGCAGTGTGTCGGGCGTGAGCATCACGTCTTCGCGGGTGGGCACCGGCGTGGCCTCGGGATTCACGGTGCCGCGCACCACCACGCTGGAGGCCAGCGACGCTACGCTCATCCGGAGATCAAGGGTGGCGGTAGGCTGAGTGCCAGGCGTCACGCGCTGCACGAGCGACTGAAAGCCGGCTTTCTCAATGGTGACAAGCTGCGGCTCGAGCGTCACCGCAGAGAAGATAAATTGTCCGGTGGCGCCGGTGGTGGTGTGGCTCGCCTTATTGGTAGCCAGATTGGTCAGAGTGACCTGGGCATCCGGAATGGCGGCGCCGGCGGCGTCGGTGACTTTGCCCTGGATGGAGAAGAAGCCCTGAGCGCTGCAGATCGAGGTAAGCGCAATTACCCAACTGACTGCCAGAACAGATGCGAGTGCTGCGAGTCGTTTCATCGTGGACCTCCAGTGTGTAAATCGAGTTCGTGACTGCGGAATCGCCGGATCAGCTTGCAGCAGCTCGCTGAACGCGATGTTCTGTCTCTTCCGGCTCCGCAAGAGCGTGTTTCTATTGGTCAATCGACTGTGTTGCACATGTGGGGAATCGGCAGAGCGGGAAGGCAAGATCGCTGCAATCCCTCTGGCGATGCAGGGGCCTGGTGTCTCGATTGAACGCTGCAAGTGTGAATGGACCTTCAACGCCGAATCAACACGATGTAAATCTGTCGCTGGAGTTACAGGATTTGCAGATACATTTCCACACGCGAGGCGGCGGATGTTACAGGGATGTAACAAAAGCCTTCGACGAGTTAGTTGTTAAAGTTTGTCCGGTTGGGAAGAACGCGCGGCGCGAGTCACTGGCGCGTGAGTCGGGAGACCCATGCCCCAGCCGGTCTGGAGACCAGCGCTGTCGCGCGATCAGAAATCGTGCGGAGGGTCGTGGAAGACGGTCGCTGCCGGGGGGTCGGCGGCACCGGCCGGCCGCTCGGTGGCTTCGGTCTGCGCACGAAGCCGCGCCACCGTCTGCCAGTTGTCCTTGTGGGTCTGATTCGAAATCCAGGGCGGCAGGGGCATCGCCAGATAGCGGCTCAGAGCCTGGGCGTAACCCTCGTAGAGAGCGCGCATCTGGCGCAGGCGGTCGGCGGAGAAGTCGTCGCGGCAAACGCTGATGCCGCTCTGGCAGAGCAGCGCAAAGAGCTGCTTGTAGTCTTCAGGCGGCAGGCGATCGGGGGCGTTGGCCACCGGCGCGAGACCGAAGATCTGGGCCAGATCCACGAGCGCGTGGCGAGCCATGGCGAAGGTGAGCTGTGCCTGGCGGGCCTCAGAGCCGCGAATCCCGGAGATGAGCAGGGCCGAGGCGTCGAGGATGGCGGTGAGGGCCGAGAGCCAGCTCTGGTTGGTGTGCTGGGAGCGGAAGTAGCACAGCAGCGGGTAGGAGATGTGGCTTTCCAGCAGCTCGGCCGACCAGCGTTCCCACTCGATCAGCAGCGTCGCCAGCGCCCGGTCCGCGCCCTCGTGGGAGTGGCGGCGCATGAGCTCGGCGGCAGTGGGCGGCGAACCGGCGCGCGCATCGAGCAGGGCGATGGAGACCTCGCGCCGCGAAAACGCGCTGTAGAGCACCGGGAAGTAGCCCATGACCACGGCCAGGAAGCCGAGTCCGGTGCCGGCTTCGAGAATAGTGAGCACGCGCGACGCGGCGCTCAGCGGGGTAACGTCGCCCAGGCCAAGCGTGAAGATGGTGGTGCCGCTGACGTACAGGTCGGAGCGCACCGCTGAGGTCCCGTGCGCATCCAGGACAGGACTGCCGGCGGCGAAGAAGAGAAGCGCGAAGCCAAGAATCATGGCCCCGGCCCAGACCATCAGCAGCAGGATGAGCGAGAGCGGGCCGTAGTAGCTGAATACGGTTTCGCGGCGGCGCGCGGTGCGGATGCGGCGGGCGAAGAAGGCCCAAGGCCGCCAGGTGACGAAGTAGAACAGGCTGGTGAGGCGGAAGCGGCCCGAGGCGCGGCGCGGCAGGATGATGGTCTGGAAGGCGTCGAGCAGCACGATCCAGAGACAGGCGATGCCGGCGATCAGGGCAGCAATGTGCATGGCGAACGGCGCGGGAAGCGCGTTCCTGCATTGTAGTGAAGCAGGGAACCAGCGACCAAGGCACCGCCTGGAGTCGGCGGAGGAGATCATGCGGGCGCTCAAAGAGCAGTCGTCCGTTTCCACTGGCCCAGGCGGTCATGTACCGAAACATGGTGCAACAGGCTACACTGGCTTCGTATATGGATGACTTCCGGTTGCTGGCGTACCTGAGCCTGCTATGCATCCCCTTCCTGATCTTCTTCCGCAACCCCGGCAAGAGCCGCAAGCGGGAAGTGGCGCTGCCGCACGGAAGCAGCCGATGGGCCTGACCGACGAAGCCGGTGTGATATCCGGCGTTTGAGGAGCAGAGGATGAAGCTATCGTGGATGGTGGCCGGTGTGGTGCTGGCGGCAGCAGCGTTGCTCCCGGCGCAGCAGGCGAACCAGAACCCGGCAGAACTGACCGGCATCTCGCACATCGCCTTCCGGGTAAGCGACGTGGACCAGGAAGCCAACTTCTTCGGCAAGCTCGGCTACGAGGAAGCTTTCTCCCATGTGGTGGACGGGCATGCCCTGGCAGTGATTCTGAAGATCAACGACCGCCAGTTCATCGAGCTGTTTCCGCGCACCGACGCCAACCAGCCGCTGGGGCTGATGCGCGTCTGCTATGAGACCCCCGACCTGAAGGCGCTGCGCGCGCATTATCAGGCCGAGGGGCTGCGGCCCACGCTGGCGCGGCCCTCGCCGGAGAACAACATCATCTTTTCCGTGCTCGACACCGACAGCCGGCAAACGGAATTTACCCAGTATTTGCCCGAGGGCCGGCAGATGATGGACCGGGGTCAGCACCTGGGCGACAGCCGCGTATCCGATGAGCTGATCGGGTTCGAGATGCCGGTGACGAACGTGACGGCGGGCCGCAGTTTCTACGAGAAGCTGGGATTCACGGCCGAGGCCGATGGACACAATGTGCGGCTCACGCTGCCGGCCAACGAGGATCTGCACATCGAGCTGCATCCGGCGCGAGCCAATGATCAGCCCCAGTTCCTGTTCCCGGTAGACGACGCGCGGCGCGCGGCGGACCAGCTCAAGAGGCAAAAGCTGCGCGTGGTGAGGGACAAGAAGCTGCTCTTCGTGCAGGACCCGGACGGAAACTCGTTTGTGCTGATGCAGGCCGGCGACCCCAGCCCGCGACACCTGATTCCGTGGCATCGGTAGGCCGGCTCAAAACCGGCAGCATTCTGCGGGCCCGGAGGCCCGCGCGACAGCCGATCCGGGGGATCGGTGCTGCAACGCTAACGACAGCGCCGGCAGAGAGCGATTGCCCTCTGCCGGCGCTCTTCTTTTTGCAGGTAAGAAGATTAGTCCGGAATAACCAGCAGGCCGGTGGCCAGCAGCTCCGCGGTAAGCCGGTCGAGCGCCAGGCCCAGCTTGGTGCAGATGCTCCTGGGGCTCATACCGAGAAGGACAGCCGCTTCAGGCTGCGTGTACTCCTGGAGCACAATACGGCTGAGGATCTGACGGTCCAGAGCGCCCAGCCTGCCCAGGCAGCGCTCCACGTCGAGAACGAAGATGACCGCGTCCTCGAAGGTGCGAATGGGCCGGCTGGAGGCCCAGCCGCGGCCCACCGGATCGGCCAGAACCGACGGCGCGCGGCCCACCTGCATGGAAGCGTAGAGATAGCGGCGCAAGATGCTCTCGGTATGCTTGCGGTAGAAGGCCAAGCCCTCGGTGGGCCGCTTGCCGGACGGCTCGGAGGCCGGATGGGCATGAGGACCACGCTGGGTCTGCTGCGCGCGCTGGCGCTCGATGTCCAACACGGCCTGGCGCGGGCTGGCGCTCCAGGCGGCAGCGAAGATCTGAAGGGCTGCGCTCATTGCGCACCTCCCGCAGCTTCCGCGACACCCCAGACGCGGGGCAGCACCGCGCGCGCGGGACGGCCGCGCCGTTTGCGGCTGGCCGGTTCCGGAAATTCCTTGAGTTTCTTCTCACACTCCTTGCAGTAGATGTTCTGTTGTGCCTGGCCGCGGTACCAAAGACATCCGCAGCTCTCGCAAATTTTCAGTTGCACGCGCACTTCCATGTTTGTTTCTCCGGCCCTTCATGTCGTACTTGGCCCGGCAAAGCAAGACAGCAGCCTTGCGGGATGAGGAGAACCGGCGACGGCGCATCAGGACTGTTGCGTCCTGACGGGGGACTGCCGTGCGGGTCTGGTTTCGTGTCTTAACCGCAGCGCGCAGATCCTGGGTTACCGCTTTGAAGTGTGCAGGCAGAGCCACGAGCCGCGGCGTGCCTGCGCGGGCCGGAAACCACGCGCGCGCCGGCCATGCTGCCCGGCGCGTGTTCAACTCCGGCCCGCGCAGGCAATGCTTCGCCTGACGCGGAGCCCTTGGAGACGAGAGGGTTCCCATCGAAATCCCACAATTCATTGCGATGAAGTAAACACAATCTAGTGAGGCCTTTCCCGCGCGTCAACCGGTGACGGCATTTTTCTGCCCGCTGGCTTTGCAATCGAAGTCGGAGCGCGGAAAATAAGGCCAATCCGCGCAAGCACCATTTCCTGGAGAAAAGTATGAGACCTGGCGCCTATTGCTGCCGGCGAACGATCCACAGATGAACTTCACCCAGATGCACGAGGGACTCCGCCTGGAACTGCTGCGCAGGATCCAGCGGGGCACGCTCAGTGTGTCGCTGCTGGCGCGGGAGACCGGCTTGGCACAGGCCCACCTGTCGAATTTTCTGCGCACCCGGCGCAGGCTTTCAGTGGACGCGATGGACCGCGTTCTGGCCGCACAGCACCTGACCGCGGAAGAACTGCTGCCGGCGACGGCGCGCATGGACCCGGTTGAACTGGAGACGCGGGATACGGTTCCGGTGGTGTCCCACGCGGTGGCGCTCTTTGAGCCGGTGATCCGGCCCTCCGCGGTCCACGGGTTCCTGCACCTCTCGGCCGGGCTGCTGGAATCGCTGCAACGCCGGACCGCGCAGAACCGCTATGCCTGGCGGCGGTTTGTAGCGGTGCGCATCACGCCGGCCGAGGCGCTGGCCATGGAGCCGCTGGTGCAGCCGGATGCGCTGGTGCTCATCGACCGCCATTACACGTCGCTGCATGCCTACCGCCCCAACCGGCCCAGCCTATACGCCGTGCGGCACGGGGCGCACCTGCGCTTGCGCTACCTGGACTTTCTCCAGAACCGGCTGGTGCTGCGGCCGGCGGTCTCCACATTTCCGGTGGACCTGCTGGAGATTGCGCCCGGCGAGGCGCCCGGAGACCTGATCGCCGGGCGGGTGGCGCTGATCGTCGATGAGGTTTGACACGAAGAGCTCCGGAGGCAGGCTTCACCGTGCGCGCCGTGCCCGGGAAGCCAGCCCTTCTGCCGTCTCACCGTGGCCCAATAACAACCTTTTTTCGATTTAGCACTCGAAATTCTGCAGAGGGAACCGCAACACATCATTTTCACAAACTCTGATGAGAGAAGTTGCCGTCGGAGGGAGGAGAAGCATGGAAGTTCGACAGCGCCGTACATTGGTCTTTCCGCTCATCGCTGCCCTGGCGTTGCTGGCGAGCGCCTGCAAGCAGGCCCCGAAGCCCGAGGCTGCGAAACAGGTCGCGCCCAAGCCTGCCCCGTCCGTGCCGAACATCAAGGTCTCTCCGGCTGTGCAGGCCAAGGCCAAGGCTCCCCGGCCTGGGCCGCATGCCACCAGGAAAACCGCCACGGAGGCCTTCGGAAAAGGAACAGCAACCGTTCACTTCAAGGGACGGCCGAAGACTCGATCTTTCTGGACAGAGCAGATTGATGTGGATAATTCTGGAAACCCGGTGCTTGTGGATGAGGCCTGGGACAATCACGACAAGGTGCTTTACGTCAGCAACGATCGCACTTTCATGTGCGGCGACGGACAGACGGCCACCGGCTCAACGCTGATGGCGGTGTATGCCAAGGGAAATACGCGCAAGCGGCCTGCCGGCTCGGGCTGGTGGGTATCGGAGCTGCACGCCGGTGATTGCGGCGTGCCCCGGGAGGGTCTCTACGGTTGCCGCTTCGATGCTGCCGGAAAGAACAGCGACTGTGGAGGAGCCTCGATCCAGGCTGACGTGAACGACGTGGTGATCGTGCCGTTGCCGAAATCAGGCGAGTCCCAAGGCAACGGCGCCGCTGCGCAAGCCGCGCCGGGCGCAGGCAGTTCCTCCTCCAGCCCTTCGTCCAGTTCTCCGTCGCCCTCTGGTAGCAGCTCCAACCCCTAGGCACTCCCTTCCCATCCTCTCGCAGTTCCATTGCGAGAGGATGGGAGATCCAATGGCCTGCAACGCTACGGCCTCGCTCGCGCAGCGGGTGTCCTGTGATTCTCCATTTCCTGAGGCGTGTTGCGGATGGCTGATCGGAATTTTCCGGGCGAGGGAACCTTCGAACCAACTGCCGTGCAAGCGGCCGGCTCGTCTGTCGTGGAAGGAGAGTTGACGCCGGCGGTGCGGGTGGTGCGCTCGCTGATTGCTGCTCTCGTGCTGGGCTCCATCGCCGCCGGCGTTTGGGAGGCGGCGAGTAGTTCGCAGCACGGCAGAGCAGCACTGGTGGACGGGCTGTTTCTTACGCAGATCTTGCTGGCCGCTGTCCTGATCCTGCTTGGCAGCCTCGTAGAAGGTTTTGGCTTCGGGCTGTCGCTCGGCACCCATTGGCCTTACACGCGCAACATTTTTGTGTTGCTGGTCACGGGCGATCCTGAGGCGGCGCATCGCGTGGTGGCTACGCTGGTGGGCCTCATCGCTGTGGCTCTGGTCCTTCTCGCCCCCGGCTCGGCGACGGGGAACGGCCTGGCACTGGTCGTGCTCACTGCACTGCTCGGAGTCGGAACGCTGCATGTGCTGTCGGGCCGGATTCCCTCCTTTGTCCATGGCACCCACGGCCTGCTGGCTTACGGAGTCTTTCTCAGCTATCTAGCCGGATTCCTCTTCCACGGCGTGGCGTTCTGGCCGTATCTGGGGGCGATGTGGGTTTTGCATCCGGTCCTGGTCACGGTGTTTCTGGGGGGCATGACCACCGGGCAGCGTGGCTTCGGAAAGCCAATTGACGCGTTTTACATGCCACAGCGGGCTGTCCATTGGGTGGTGGCGCTGCACATCCTTTCGGCGCTGTCGGTGGTCGCCGCCCTCGGGTGGTTCATGCCCGTGTTTCCGGTGGCCTTCTTTGCGGCCGTCGCCCAGATCGCCGTGGGATTTCTGCTGTTCCACGCAGTGAATCTGAAGCCGAAGAATCCGGGATTGATCGTGGCCTTCCACCAGGGCATGGTGCTGTTCATCACCGTGGCAGTGGTTGCGGCGCTGCGGTAAGAGCGGGACACTCCCGCCCTTACATCTCCTGGTGCACGTTATCGGCGTTTTCGAAGCGCGTGTACTGGTTGAGGAAGTTGAGATACACGGTGCCGGTGGGGCCGTTGCGCTGCTTGGCGATGATGATCTCGGACTTGGCGCGGTCCGCCTCGGACATCTCCTCATCGCGGTTGTAGTAGGCCTCGCGGTGGATGAAGCAGACCACGTCGGCGTCCTGCTCGATCGAACCCGACTCGCGCAGATCGCTCAGCATGGGGCGCTTGTCGTCGCCGCGGCGCTCGCTGGCACGTGAGAGCTGGGAGAGCGCCACAACCGGCACATCCAGCTCCTTGGCCAGCGCCTTCAAACCGCGCGAGATGGCCGACACTTCCTGCGTGCGGTTCTCATAGCGCTTGCCGCCTTGGGTGGGCAGCGTGGCCGACATGAGCTGAAGGTAGTCGACCACAATCATGTCGAGGCTGCCGGAGGTCTGCTTGAGGCGGCGCGACTTGGCGCGCATCTCGGCCAGGGAGACGCCGGCCGTGTCGTCGATGAACATGCGCGACTCGATGAGCTGGTTGAGCGCGTTCTGCAGCTTGCTGTGGTCTTCGCGGCCCAGGAAGCCCTGCTGGAGCTTGCGCTGGTCCACCCAGGCCTGCGAGGCCAGCATGCGGCGCAGCAGCGACTCCTTGCTCATTTCCAGGCTGAAGACGGCCACCGTGGAACCGTGATTGACCGCGGCATTCTGCGCGATGTTGATGGCGAAGGCGGTCTTGCCCATCGACGGGCGGGCGGCAATGATGACCAGTTCGCCCTTCTGGAGCCCGCTGGTCATGCGGTCGAAGTCCGTGAAGTCCGTGGCCTGGCCGGTGACCTCGCGGCTCTCTTTGTAGAGGTTGTCGATGGAGCCGAAGGAGTTGGCAACGATCTGGTCCAGCGGCTGAAGGCCGGTGACGATGCCCTTCTCGCTGACCTCGAGCAGCTTGGCCTCGGCATCGCCCAGCACCTCCAGCGCGGTCTCGCTCTGGTCGGCGGCGCGCGCAATGGCGGCCGAGCAGATGCCCATGAGCCGGCGCAGCAGGCTCTTGTCCTTGACGATGCGGATGTACTCTTCGATGACCGGACGGCGCGGCAGTCCCTCCGTCAATGACGCCAGATACGCCACCCCGCCGACCGACTCGACTTCCTTGTAGCGGGCCAGCTCCTCGGCCAGCGTCACGATGTCGATGGTGCGCTGCGAGTCGCGCAGGTCGGTCATGCGCTGGAAGATGCGGCGGTGCGAGTCGAGCGAAAAGTCGTCGGGCTCCAGGCGCTCCGCGGCTTCGGCGTGGGACGTGTTGTCGAGCAGGATGGCGCCCAGAATCGTCTTCTCGGCGTCAATGTTGGCGGGAAGGCCTGCTTCGAGCGTCAGGTCCGGGAAAGTGGCCATGGGATGAGTGTAGGCCAGGCGGAGATGGAGGGAAACCTGTTGAGAACGTGGACGGACAGAGGAAATGAGGAAAAAAGCCGGGAGGGAAGTCCGCGGCGGCCCAAGTCCCTGAAAAGGGAACCTGGGCCGCCGACTCTGGCGTGGTTTTGCTTGCCCTATCTTGCCAACGGGCCGGTCTGGACGCCGTTAGCCAGCGAAAACGACGAACCCACCGTCGCCACTACCGCGGTCTTGCGATCGAGCCCCAGCTCCCGCCGCAGCCGGTAGGTGGCCTCCATCCCGGTGCAGTGCGCGCCCAGCAGGTTTTCCACGTGAAAACCCTTCAGCTTGGAGGCGGTCCAGTCGACCGTCTGGTCGGTCTGGGCAAACAGGTGCAGCCCCCCGACAATCCCGTACACCGGCTGGTTGGAGAAGTGCTTCTCGGTAAAGGTGGTGATGTTCACGATGCCGGCATGCCCGCATCCGGTGAGGATCACCAGGCCCTTGGGCGTGTCGAAGACAATCGAGGAGTCCTCAGGGATATTGTCTTCAACCAGCCCGTGCGGAGTCAGAACCTTTCCCGATCCGCTCCAGTTATGCTCCGGGTAGATGCGGGGAACCGGACCGGTGTACCAGACGCCCGGGAACAGCTCCGCGTCCGTGGCATGCACGATGAAGCGGCCGCCGGTGGCCTCGTACTCTTTGCGGATCGCGATCATCGGGTTGTTTTCGCCCTTCGGCGTCGGACGGCTGTAGAAGATGCCCTGCGACACATGAACGATGGAGAGCGCCTTGGGATTCTGCTTCATCAGTTCGCGCCGCAGCGTGAGCAGCCCGCTGACGTGATCCCAGTGATGGTGCGTCAGGATCACTTCCTGTACGTTGGAAAGGTCGATGTGCATGGCTTCAGCATTCTTCAGCACCGTATCCGGGTGGGATCCGGTGTCGACCAGGAAGCGATGGCCGTCTTCCTCGACCAGCGCCGAAAAGCCCCATTCCGCAATCGTGTGGTTGGGAGCGCCGGCCACATTGGTGGACAGGATGGTGATTTTGAGGTTCTGAACCGGATGCTGCGGCGCCTGTGCGGCCGCCGGGTTCAGCAACGCGAAGACCAGAAAACAACCGGTGAGCAGCATCCAGATTGCGCTGCTGATTCCCCTTGGCTGGCCTGTAGTCCTTCTTGTGTTCTCTATCATCCGATATATCTCCCTTCAGACTTCAACAGCCTGTGGCGAGAG
>DAIDLI010000193.1 GCA_027449545.1 Acidobacteriaceae bacterium
GACTTCTTGCCGCCCCACATCATCGAGTTCACAAACTTGGTCACCAGCGTCGACCCGTAAACCGGGTCCGGCGCCACTTCCCGCTTCGCAATGTGCCCTTTTCTCGGCATAAATCCTCAAAAAAGCAGCTAACAGCTTCCGCTATCAGCTTTCAGTTCGAATCACTCGCGTCAGCCACATCCGCTCCAGCCGCGACTACGGCCGGCTGCAAGCTTCCGGGCGACAACCGCTTACTTCTTGCCCTTCGCCGCTGCCGCGCCGCCCTTGGCGCGCTTGGCGCCGTACTTCGAACGGCTCTGGTTGCGATTGGCCACGCCCACCGAATCCAGCGTTCCGCGCACCACGTGATAGCGCACGCCCGGCAGATCCTTCACACGGCCGCCGCGGATCAGCACGATCGAGTGCTCCTGCAGGTTATGGCCGATGCCGGGAATATAGGTCGTGACCTCGATCCCGTTGGTCAGCCGCACGCGGGCCACCTTGCGCAACGCCGAGTTCGGCTTCTTGGGCGTCTGCGTGTACACGCGGGTGCAAACACCGCGACGCTGCGGCGAAGCCTGCAGCGCGGGCGACGCCGTCTTGTAGCGGGGGGCCGTACGCCCCTTGCGGACAAGCTGATTAAAGGTAGGCAAACCCAAACTCCTTCACAACTTCCGGCATCCGCGCGGCAGCCCTTCGGGCGATTCTGCATTTGCGCGGGCCCTACAAGCCCACTCAAACGCACAGAAGCCCCAAAACCTGCTTCGCGTCTGCCTTCGATCCAATCTCAGACGAGAACCGGGACGGTGGTCGAGCGCTTCTGCTTCAGAAAGCCGACTCCGTTTCGCCGTTTCCGGCCCGCATAGCCCTCCAAGGTGGAGAACGCGCGGGCGCCGATGCGACCTGTCTCACCCGGGTTCCAACCTGTCATCCGGGCCCCGGCTGCCCTCCGCAAGACGAGAGCCAAACCAGGGATTGTCTGGCCGGTTCCAACTCCGGCCCGAATCAGCCTCCGTCGTGGAACGGTTCAGGCTGCTTCCCACCCAGCTACCGCTTCAGACACGCGGAAAGCTGTGTTCTTGCGAACCTTCTTACAGTAACAAAAAGACGCGGACGGGTCAAACATTTCCCGCCCGCATCCTGGCCTTGGCATCCCTGGCGGCGCCTCAGCATCGCGCTACCTCTTCCCCCGGCCGCCAAGGGACGCCCGACTTCCAGTAACCACTTCTCTAATTAATCGATTCCAGCTTCCAGGCCCCGTTCTCCAGCGCGAACGTCGCCGTCCGCTGGGTGCTCAGCGTGTTCCCCGGATTGTGCCCGATGCCCTGCAGCGGGTCCGGCACGCCGGTCCACACCACGTCTTCGTCGAAGGTCACAATCTTCGTGTTGCCGGCCGCATCCTGCGGGTCCCCTACGTCATCGGCCTTCAGATGGTTCTTCGTGACTGTATTGATGGTGATCCCGTAGTGCGGATCCTGCGGCTGCGAGGGGCGCCACTGAATCGTGTCTCCCCCACCGGTCAGCGCCAGCACCTTCGCTCCGTCCGGCGTCACCTTGAAATCGGCCCAGTAGCCGTTCGGATATCGCTTCGTCCCCACCCAGTACTTTGCGCTCACCCCCTCCCGCATCCCCAGATCGTTCACGAAGATGGTGACTGGGGCCGCGTCTGTCGAGTCATACTTCGCCTGAATCAGGGCGGTTGCTTGTTCTTTAGTCAATGGCGGCGCCGACTTGCAGCCACCCACGGCAAGGCCCGCCCCCAGAAGTGCCAAGGCGAGCAAACCTTTCATTTTCCCCGGGTTCTTCACGATTTCCTCCGATAATTTGGGACCGTCGAAACCTTGCAATCCTTTCGACCCGCCATTTTTCCTCCAACCCTACAGGAGTGTCAACGCATTCCCGCGTGATCCCTCTCACAGTCCCTGGCCCGTCCCGCAGCCCCCGCGGACCGGATGTCGTGTGGGCCTCCTGGCCCAGCCGGGCTCCCCCTCGCCCCACCTCGCGCCTCCTCACCCGTCCCGCGGCAAACTTTCCCAGCCCATTTCCCGCCCGAAGGTGCTCACGATTTTGCATTTTCTGCATCCTATGGCGTGTGGAAGTGTGCGCGGAGTGCCAACCCGGAGCCGGGCCGGTTTCCTCCCCAATCCGCGGCCGTGCCCGCCAACCCGGCTGCTGTACCCCCGCCCACACCGCGCGATCCCTGTCTCACCAATTCAACTCCGGAGGAATCTGATGAAACGTCTCTTCTGCGCCGTCTGCTGCCTTTCCCTCGCTTCGATTCCTGCCCTCGCGCAACACCACCACGCCCCCGCTACGGCGTCCGCGAAGGCTCCCATGACCGACCAGCAATTCGTTGACTTCGCCGGTCAGACCGACATGGTCGAAGCCAACCTGGGCCAGCTCGCTCAGGACGCCGCCAAGTCCCAGGACGTCAAGGACTATGGCAAGATGCTCGACACCGACCACACCAGCGACTACACCCAGCTCCAGGACGCAGCCAAGCAGGCCAGCCTCACCGTCCCCACGGCCATCGACACCGAGCACAACAAGGCCCTCATCGGCCCCATGCACAAGCTCAAGGGCGCTGCCTTCGATCACAAGTACATCTCGGAGATGATCGCCGGCCACACCAAGGCCATCGCCGTCTACAAGCAGGAAGCCCAGGAAGCCCAGAACCAGGTCCTCAAGTCCTACGCCGAAACCGCTCTCCCCGTCCTCCAGAAGCACTTGGACGGCGCCAAGGACCTCCTGAAGAAATCCAAGTAACCGCTCCTCCGGCC
This sequence comes from Acidobacteriaceae bacterium, assembly GCA_027449545.1. Lineage (GTDB taxonomy): Bacteria > Acidobacteriota > Terriglobia > Terriglobales > Acidobacteriaceae > Telmatobacter. The sequence goes on from DAIDLI010000193.1 coordinate 2,760, forward strand.
TCTCCCTGCGCGAGGCCGGAATCCCCAACCTTAGCCGGCGCCTTCCGCGCTGCCACGACCTGCGCCCCCCCCGCCCTGCGCAAGCGCGAACAGCACCTGTCCGCATGCAGACACGCAGCGGCAGGGCACGGCTTTTTCAGCAAGCTGCACCGTCGTGGCAGAATCAGCCTTTGAAAAGGATCGCGAGCTTCAGCCCCGGCGCCGATCAGCGCCTAGAACCCCGCCGCCCGCTTCAGCGTCTCCTGCTCCGCGGCCCGCCGGAACAGCTCCGACAGCACCCGCTCCGGGCATAGATGCCGGACCTCGATCTCGTCGAGCTCCAGCTCCGACTCCACCGCAAACCCGATCGTCATAAAACAATCCAGGCAGCGGGTATTGAAGCTTCCATTCTCGTTTTGAGTGCGGCTATACATGGCAGTTCGGATCCCCTGCACCCAACCCTCCCCACAGGATCGTCCGATCCTAAGCCCCCCTTGCGAATCCATGTCGTGACTCGCATCACTCCCGCTTGTGACCCTCCGCCGCGCCTCGCTGCTCCCCCTCTTGAATCGTGTGCGTCCTTTTGATATTGATCTAGGCGATGGGCTCGGTCTCCGAGTTCGCTCGTTCACTCCACTTTTTTTGGACCTTGATCCGGCGATGCCTCGCTCCCTGAGTTCACTTACCAAGGAAGAGCTTGACCTGCTCGATCGGCTGGCCAAGTCCTTCTCACATGCGGCACAGCGGCGCGCAGCCAGCACCACGCGCATGCATCAGGCCGCCATGGCTCACGATTTTCCCGGCTTCGAAGAAGCTCGCCGGCAGGATGCGGAGGCGGAGCGCGAGTGCAGCGAATGCCTCACCACGCTTCGTGTCCTGAAGCAACTGCTGGACCTGGAGGCCACCGTCGCTCCTTTGCCCGCTGCGCCTCCCGCCTGCTCCCGATTGACTCCCCGCCGCTTGCCCGCCGCACGCGAAACGACTCCACCGAGCCTTCTGCATCCAAACAAATAGAGATACGGCGCGGCTTCCCCACCACCATCCGCGCCTGTGGAGGTGTGGCCGCTATGGAAAAACGTCTGGCCGGCAAAGTCGCCATCGTCACTGGCGCCGGAACCGGCATCGGTCAGGGCATTGCCATCCGGCTGGGCAGCGAGGGCGCCCGGGTGATTGTGGACTACATCGGCGACCCCGCGGGAGCCGAGCAGACCCGCCAGGCCATCGTGAAAGCCGGCGGCGAGGCCCACATCCAGGCGGCCGATATCACCGTCTGCCAAGATATCGACACACTCGTCGACACCGCCTGGCAGACCTACGGCTCCGCCGACATCCTGGTCAACAACGCGGGCATGGAGCACAAGTCCAACTTCTGGGACACCACCGAGGCCGAGTACGACAAGATCCTCTCCGTCAACCTCCGCGGCCCCTTCTTTCTGACCCAGAAGTTCGTCCAGAAGCTGCGCGCGGCGCAGCGCCCCGGCCGCATCGTCAACATCAGCTCCGTCCACGAGGACATGGCCTTCCCCGGCTTCGCCACCTATTGCACCAGCAAGGGCGGCCTGCGCATGCTGATGCGCAACCTGGCCGTGGAACTGGGCCCCCTCGGCATCACCGTCAACAACGTCGCTCCCGGAGCCATTGCAACGCCCATCAACAAGTCCCTGCTCGCCGACCAGCCCAAGCTCGATGCGCTGCTCAAGAACATTCCCCTCGGCCGCCTCGGCAAGCCGGACGACGTCGCCGGCTTAGTCGCATTCCTGGCCTCCGAGGACGCCGCCTACGTCAACGGGGCCACCTATGTGATCGACGGCGGCCTCATGCGCAGCTATCACGAGCAATAAATCGGACCACGAACCACGGACTCACGACCATACGCCGCCCAGTGCAACTCACCCGGGAGCACCATGCCAAAGATTGAAGACTACGCCCTGATCGGGGACATGGAAACCGCCGCCCTCGTTGACCGCGAAGGCTCCATCGACTGGCTCTGCTGGCCCGACTTCTCCTCCGAGGCCTGCTTCGCCTCCCTGCTCGGCACCCCCGAGCACGGCTTCTGGAAGATTGCTCCCCTGGAGGGAGATTGGCGCTCCTCACGCGCCTACCGCGACCATACCCTCATCCTTGAAACCACCTTCGAGCACCCCGGCGGCGTGGCCCGCGTCATCGACTTCATGCCCCCGCGCGGACACAACTCCGACGTGGTGCGCATCGTGGAAGGCGTCTCCGGCAGCGTCCCCATGCGCATGGAGCTGGCCCTGCGCTTCGAGTTCGGCCGCGCTGTCCCCTGGGTCACCCGCCTAAAAGACGGCTTTCGCGCCGTGGCCGGCCCCAACCTCGCCGTCCTCCATTGCTCCGTGCCGGTGCGCGGCGAGAACCTCACCACCGTCGCCGACTTCACCATCAACAAAGGCGAGCGCGCCTGGTTCACCCTCACCTACGGCTCCTCGTGGAAGCCCGATCCCGAGCCCATCCACTGGAAGCAGGCCCACGCCGACACCGTCCGCTACTGGCGTCGCTTCAACTCCCGTCTCCAGTACGAGGGCCGCTACCGCGACGCCATCACCCGCTCGCTGATGGTGCTCAAAGCTCTCACCTTTCGCCCTACCGGCGGCATCGTCGCCGCGCCCACCACCTCGCTGCCCGAGTGGATCGGCAGCTCCCGCAACTGGGACTACCGCTACTGCTGGCTGCGCGACTCCACCTTTACCCTGCTCGCCCTCATGAACGGAGGCCACTTCGAAGAGGCCGAGGCCTGGCAGGACTGGCTGCTGCGCGCCCTCGGCGGAAGCCCCGACCAGGTCCAGATCATGTATGGCCTGCACGGCGAGCAGCGCCTCACCGAAGGCGAGATTCCCTGGCTTCCCGGCTACGAAAACTCCAAGCCGGTCCGGGTCGGCAACGCCGCCTCCGAGCAGGTCCAGCTCGATATCTACGGCGAGATGCTCGACTCCTTCTTCCATGCCCAGCACAGCATGCACCGCCATACCGAGGACGACTTCCGCGTCCTCTCGCTCCTGCTGCACCATCTCGAAGACATCTGGCAGCAGCCCGACGAGGGTATCTGGGAGACCCGCGGCGGTCCTCAGCAGTTCACCTACTCCAAGATGATGGCCTGGGTGGCCTTCGACCGCGCCGTCATCCTCGCCCAGCAGCTCAAGTACGAAGCCCCCATCGAAAAGTGGAAGACGCTGCGTGACGCCATCCACGCCGAGATCTGTGAGCGCGGCTTCAACAGGCAGAAGAACTCCTTCACCCAGGCCTACGGCTCCGATCAGCTCGACGCCGCCCTGCTGCTCATGCCCGCGGTCGGCTTCCTGCCCGGCAGCGATCCCCGCGTCCGCGGCACGGTGGAGGCCATCGAGCGCGAGCTCATGCCCCACGGCTACGTCCTGCGCTACGACACCTCGCGCGTCTCCGATGGCCTGCCTCCCGGCGAAGGCGTCTTCCTCGCCTGCAGCTTCTGGATGGTCTCCGCCCTCAAAGCCATTGGCCGCAAACGTGATGCCAAAGACCTCTTCCACCGCCTGCTCGCCCTGCGCAACGACGTTGGCCTGCTCAGCGAGGAGTTCGATCCCGAACACAACCGCATGGTCGGCAACTTCCCCCAGGCCTTCAGCCATATCGCCCTGGTCAACGCCGCCTTCGACCTCGAGGCCGACGGCGCCAAAGTGCGCGAGCGCCACCACCGCAACCTGCACCCCAAAAACGGCAAAGGCAAGAAGAAGAGCACCCGCAAGGTCGCCGGCCACCCCGATCCCCGCGGCCGCAAACTCTAGCGGCCCAGATCCATCCCGTCGCCCCACCCTCGCGACATCCTCGTTCTTATCGCGGGGGTGAGAGACCAAACCGCCGCTCTCACGGTTCCCTCCGACCCCGTTCCCCGTCAGTTACAATGCCCCCAGGGAGCCGTCCAAAACATATGCCTGATCTTCGTGCCTTCCCCCGCCTCGGGGGTCTTCTGCGTCACCGCGCCAGCCTCTGGATCGCCCTCGCCGTCCTGCTCGCTCTGCCCGTCGCCGCCCGCGCCCAGTTTGGCGCGCCCGACACCACCCCGGTCCATGACCCCGCAGCCCTCAAGCCGCCTCCGGGCGTCAAAGTGGCCATCCTCGAGTTCGACGACATGGAGTGCCCCGACTGCGCCGCCCAGAACCCGGTCCTCAAGCAGGCCGCCGCGCACTACCACATCCCCTGGTATCGCCACGACTTCCCTCTGCCCTTCCACCCCTGGAGCTTCCAGGCGGCCGTCTACGCCCGCTGGTTCGATACCCACAGCAAGCAGATGGGTGATGACTACCGCGACTACATCTTCGCCAACCAGCCGCGCATCGAAACCCCGGCCGCGCTGGTCCAGTGGACGCAGAGCTTCGCCAAGGCCCACGGCCTGGACCTGCCCTTCAACGTCGATCCCCAGGGCAAGCTGGCCGCCGAGGTCAAGGCCGACTACGCCCTCGGACAGCGCATCGGCATCCAGCACACCCCCACCATCTGGATCGTCACCGACGGCGTCCACGCCGCTCCTTACGTGGAGGTCGTCAACCCCAACCAGCTTTACCAGATCATCGACGCCGCCATCGCCCAGACCCGCGGACGGTAAAGCAGGGAACAAGGGAACGAGGGCGCGAGAAAACACCACCTCAATAAAAAAAGCCGGGGCGCGCGCCCCGGCTTTGCTCTTTGCTCCTGCCTGGTTCCCTAGGTGCCTTGTTCCCTCGTTCCCTCGATCCTCACCAGCTCCTGCCCTCCGCCGCAGCCCGGCGCTACCATGCGCGTCTGCGGCGCCCGCCAGTGGTCGATGTAGCTGGTCCGGTGCACGCACCCGATGGTGCAATGCGGCGCGCAGCTCTTGGCGGTCAAAAACTCCCGCTTCACATCCGCGGTCGTGTACTCCGCCAACGGCACGCCCGGGTAGCCGCGCTGCTGCGAGCAGTAGTGCACCAGCCCGTCCTCGCAGATGTACAGGTAGCGCGATCCGGCCCGGCAGCGCCAGTCGTTCGCCCGCCCCTGCACAATGGCTTCCTGGAACTTGTCGAACTGGGCGTAGTTGGTCTTCTTGCGGTTGCTCATCGCATAGTAGACCTGCGCCTCGGCCTCGTTGAGCGGCTTCAACTGGCCGTCGCCGTCGTGGATAATCCCGATCGTCGACTCAAATCCCAGCTCCAGCGCGCGCCGTCCTATCGTCAGCGCGTCCTGCGGGTCCTTGAACCCGCCGCCCACCACCGAGTTGCTGTTCACGTGGAAGGTAGCGTGCTCAGCCAGCATCTGGAGCTTCTTGTCCAGCACCTTGAGGGACTTTTTCGAAACCTCGTCCGGCTCGACGTTATCGATCGAGATCTGCATATGATCGAGACCGGCCCGATTCAGCCTCTCGATCCGCTCCACGTTGAGCAGATAACCGTTGGTGATCATGCCGGCAATGGCCCCGTTTTTGCGGATGCGGCGGATGATCGCGTCGAGTTCGGGATGGGTCAGCGGCTCGCCGCCCGAGATCCCCACCATCGCCGTCCCCAGCCGTCCCAGGTGGTCGATCCGCCTCAGCATCTCGTCGGTCGGGACCGGCTGCGAGACCTTGTCGTACTCATTGCAGTAGGCGCAGCTCAGATTACAGAAGCGGTTGGGAACGATCTGCGCCAGGACGGGGTGATCGGTGGAAGCCAGCGCACGCGCCACCATCGCATACTCGCGCGTCTTGCGCGACAGCCAAGCCATCCGCCCCTGCAAAGTTGCTCTCCGCCCAGTGCCCATCTGTTCTATTGAAACATAAACGTGGCACCGCCCATCTCCCGGAGGGAGACGCGAGAATAGCCCAGGGCCGGGGTCCCCGGCGCACCGTATTTGTGCGCTGGGGTGGAGGGCGAAAGCCAGGTGCCCCATCCGAGCCGCGCCTTTTGCGGCTAGGGTGGGAGCCCCCCCAACCC
>DAIDLI010000194.1 GCA_027449545.1 Acidobacteriaceae bacterium
GCGCTCGAGAAGCCGGCTCCCACCGGAACCACCGGCGCGGGCACCACAATCATCTTGCCGTTCTGCTGCTGCACACGGGTGTACACCCCCCAGCCTCCCCCGGCTACCACCACCACGATGGCCGCGGCGGCCGCCGCCCGCATCCAGTTCGCCGTCCAGCTCCTCTCCGACCACGGCGAGGTCCAGGCCAAAACTCGCGCCTGGCGCGGGGCGGCCTGCAAAACCGCATGCACCCGCTCTTCCAGCCCCGCAGGCACCGTAATGTGTGTAATCCCATGCAGAGTCGCTTCGAACGAGCCGTTCTCAGAGCCGCCCGGATTGTGAGGTGTGACGTTCATCGCAAACTCCTCGTATGGTTCAGCAGCTCGGCCATCAGATTGCGGGCCCGGAACAGACGAGAGCGCACGCTCGACTCCGTGATCCCCAGAACCGACGCAATCTCCACGCTGGAAAGCTCCTCGAAGGCGGAGAGCAGCAACACCTGCCGCTCCTTTTCGGGAAGCTGATCGATGCAGCCCAGCACGCGCGCATGATGCTGTGTGGCAGCCGCAATCGCCTCGGCGCTCAGGCCGTTGGAAGGCAGCACCCGCGCCAGTTCGGCTACATCGTCGGTCTCCGGCCGCGTCTTGGCGCGGCGCTTCCGGTCCAGAACCACGTTCCAGACGATGCGGATCAGCCACACGCGATGATCGCGAACTTCATGAAGGGTATGCCGGTGGCGCAGGACGCGCAGAAAAGTCTCCTGCACCGCGTCTTCGGCATCGGCGGGATTGCGCAGAACGGAGAACGCAACGCGGTACAGCGTCCCGGAGTACTCGTCCACGAGCGCAGCAAGCGCCGCTTCCTCAGCGTGTGCCTGCTCTTGGATCGCCCTGTCGGGAATCTCCATCCACCCTGCGTAAATGGCCTGGCTGGTGCTCATACATGCACCAGACGCAGGCCTGGAGGAAAATGCTCGCAGCCGGTTCGATTTCCGGCCTGTCAGAGGAAGAATACCGCATGATGCGGCCGGTCGTGTTTACCGGGCCGCCAGCTTCTGCGCGGCGATCGCTCCGGCCGCTCCCTGCTTATCGGCGTCCTGCACCTTGGCCCACAGCGCCCGCGCCTCGTCCACCTTCCCTTCGGAAGCGTACAGGCCCGCCAAGTCAAGCTGCGCCACGGTGGCGGGAACAGTGGTCGACGGCTTGGCGATCACCTGGTTGTAGAGATCCACGGCCTGGCTGTCGCGGTTGGTCTGGTGATACAGGTTGGCCAGCGCAACCTTCGCCAGGTCCGCCAGGTTGCGATCCCACGAGCCCGCCACCGCCTTCAGATCCTTCTCTGCCTGCGCGTTCTGCCCCAGCTCCTGGTAGGTGATGCCGGCAAAGTACCGGGCCATCTTACCCTGCTTCAGCCAGCCGTACTGGTGGGCGGCCGCCACGAACTTCTCGTTGGCCGCCTTGGACCGCGCTGCCGCAGTGGGATAGTCGCCCGGCATCGCCGGCTGCCCGGCCATGGTCAACGGCGCGTTGTAGATGTCCATCGCGGCGCCCAAAGCGGCAGTGGCTGCCGAGGAGCGCATCGCCCACGTAATCAGTCCCCCGATCACAATCGCCGCCACCACCACCCCGGTGATCGTCCAGCGCAGCACGCTGCTGCGGTGCTCGCCAACCCAGCTGGCGCTCTGCGCCGCTGCCAGGGCGAATTTGTCTTTCTTGAGTGCGTGACGGGTTTGCGTATCCACGAGATCGATGTCCCTTCGAAGAAACTTGCAGGCGTCGCTAGACTTGCAGGCGGTCCAAACGGCCGAAGGACACGGTGGGAGGCACTGCAACTGCAACTATTAGTCTACCAAGCGCCAAACCGCGCGGTCCATATGCTTTGCGGTATTCCTGCAAGCTGTTCCCGGACTGCCAAAGCGCCCGCCCGGGATCCGGCTGTCCGAGCCAGCCGGACCCCGGCAGCCCCGGCCTGCCTCCATCCTCGGCACCGCATACTTGCTCCGCTCCGCACCGCGGCGCTACCCTGAATGCATGTACGAAGACTTCCATGTAATCGACCGCTGGAGCGGCGAAGATCTGCACTGCGTCTGGAAAGCCAACATCGTTGCCATTGCCACCCGTCACGCCGACGCCGTAGACGTGCGCTTCGCGGTCAACGATCGGCCCATGTGGATTGCCCTGCCCAACGAAGCATGGGTAGCGCAAAAGAAGCGCTCCGGCCTGGTCATCACCGACCAGCTCGCCGCGCAGATCGCCGGCCGCTATCTCAAGCAGATCGTGGAAGAGGGCTACGACGCGCGCCGCGAGATCTACACCATGTCGGTTGAGGAAGTGCTCGCCCAGCTCGACGCGGTCGTCGAAGAAGCCAAGTCCCAGGGCCAGCTCCCGCGCCTGCCCGCGGGCATCGATTCCATGCCTGTGGTTGCCTGATGCAGCGCACGCCTGTCGCTAACCGCCGGGCGTGCCGTCTTCTATCCGGCGTTGAGAAGGCAAGCGCGCGCCGGATGCGAAACATCGTGCTCCGCATTCGTTTCTTTGCCTGTCCAGCGGAGCACCCGCTCCTGCCGATGCGTCCTCTCTTACGGAACACGATCTCTCTCTCCTTCGCCGTCTGCGCCTTTTCTCTGGCGGCACAGACGCGGCCCGCCGCCGCTCCCCTGCCCGATCCCATGCAACTCCTCCAGCGCGCCATCGCCAACGAAAAGAAGATGGCCGCCGAGCAGGAGCGCTATGAATGCCGCGTCACCGACCAGCTCATCCAGACCGACAAGAACGGCAATGTGAAGAAGACCACCACCGAGGTCGATGATCAGTTCTTCGTCAACGGCGTTCCCATCGAGCACACGCTTTCGAAAAACGGCAAGTCGCTGTCTGCCTCCGCAATGAAGAAGGAGGACCAGCGGGTGATGAAAGAGACCGTCAAGTACTCCAATCAGTCGGCGGCGCAGAAGCGCACCAATCAGCAGAACCAGCAGGTACAGGATTTTCTCCAGGCCATGATGCTCACCGATGGCCGCCGTGTCCTCCAGAATGGCCGCAGCGTTCTCGAGTACGACATCGTGCCCAATCCCAGGTTCCAACCCCACACGCTCAACCAGCACATCGCCACGGTGCTGAAAGGCACGGCATCATTCGATGAGCGGAGCGGCGAGATGATCGACCTGAATGTGCGCTCTGTGGCCGACATCAAGCTGGGCGGCGGCCTGCTCGCCAACCTGCACAAGGGCTTCTGGGTACACATTCACAACCATGCGGAGCCGGACGGCGTTTGGCTCACCGATTTGGCCGAAGGCAGTGGTGACGCCCGCGCGGCGCTCTTCTTCCACCCCTATTTCCGCTTCAAAGAGACCACCGACGGATGCCATCTCTATAGCGCAACCGCACAGCAGGTGGGTCAGGCCAAGCCGGTAAAGTAGAAAAAGCGATCCGCGGCGGGGGCAATATTTTTCCCATTGGGCATCCACAGAAGCCCGGGAAAGAACCCCTGGTTAAATCTTCACCGCATTTTCCTTGTCAGCGCCGCCCGGATGCGATACAAAATACAGCTAGTAATACTTCTCTTCCCCCTCCTGTGATAGCAAAAACACCGGGCCCCCCTTCACGGGAGACCTGTGTCTGCGTCCACGGCGCGGCAACACATCACAACACGCCCGCTGCTTTCCCATCGAGCCAACCGGGGGAAAACGAACTCAGGCAAGCTGATCCAGGAAAATGCCCAAGTGAAGATTCCTGCTCCCCCCATTGCCCAGTATGGAGATGGACAATGAGTCATCTATCGAAGAAACTCCTCCCAGCAATCGGGCTGTTCGCCCTGTTGGTCCCCTCAGCCGCTCTTTCCCGGGCTGATGGCCCACACCCGGCGGACGGGCCGCACCGGCCCATCATCCTGAATGCGCAACCCAACTTCACCAACAACACGCTTACCGTCAACGGCAAGAACTTCGGCACACAGACGCCGATCGTAACACTCAATGCCATGGCTCTCAGCGTCGCCAGCAGCACCGACACGCAACTCGTGGCGAAGCTGCCGACCAACATTCCCCCCGGCAGCTATCGCCTGATTGTGGCGGTGCCGGATAAGGATCGCGATCATGACCGCGGCGCCGATCATCATGGCGACGACATGAGCAGATCCGCGGCGTTCATTGTCACCCTCGGAGCCGTTGGTCCGCAGGGTCCGCAGGGCATTCAGGGCGTCCAGGGTCCCCAAGGAATCCAAGGTCCCCCAGGCCCGCAGGGCCCAGCGGGACCGGAAGGCCCCTCGGGAACAGCCGCCTTTGCCGGATTCAGGTGCCCCGCCGGCAGCGTCGTCGTTGGCTTTGGGAGCGACGGAACCCCTGTCTGCTCCTGCCCGCATGACACCTTCACGGCGACGGTCGGCGCCAACAGCAGCAACACCCTCTACTCATGGGCAGGCGGATCGCAGATATTCACCAGCCCGGAGAACGGCTTCTCTTATTGCAGTGTGGTCGTCAACAAGCCGACCGGGCTGGTCAACGATACCTTTACCACCACCCCGTGGAGCATCGAGTCCGCATCAGGCTACGGCACTTGCACCATCCAGGTGCAAAACCCAAGCTGCGGATCGCTGTCCGCAACCAGCGTGAACGGCAACTTCCCCGTTTGCACCGATGCTTCCACGGTATTTCAGGGTAGCCCCTCGGATACAGCCACCATTAGTTGCACGCCCTAACCGGCTGTACTCCAATTCCCGGAACGCGAAAGCCCCGCCAAAGGCGGGGCTTTCGCCGCGGATACATGCTCTCGATCACCCGATCCAACTCTCTCCCCAGCGGGAGTTGATGTCCTTCTTCGGAGCGGGAACAGACTCTCAGGTTGCGGCTACCGGGCGCTTAGGCTCGTCCTGCGAACTCCCCCGTCTCGGTGTATACCTTCACTTTGTCGCCCTCCTGAATGTAGAGCGGCGCTTTGATTTCGAGGCCCGTCTCGAGCCGGGCCAGCTTGGTCACATTGCCGCTGGTATCCCCGCGTGCACCAGGCTCGGTGTAGGCAACGGCCAGCTCTACCTTCTCAGGCAGTTGCAAGCC
>DAIDLI010000195.1 GCA_027449545.1 Acidobacteriaceae bacterium
CGCCGACGGCGCCGACGTGTATCTCTACACGCTCACCAGCGGCGATCTCGAAGTCCGCGTCACCAATTACGGCGCCTACCTGGTCGGCGTGCGCACTCCCGATCGCAGTGGCCGGGTTCAGGATGTCGTTCTCGGCTTCGACGCCCTGGAGGGCTATGTGACACGGCCCAACGCGTATCTCGGTGCGCTGGTGGGGCGCTACGCGAACCGCATCTCCCGCGGCCAGTTCACCATCGACGGCAATCACTATGAGATCCCGGCCAACAACGGCCGCAATGCTCTCCATGGCGGGCCGGTCGGCTTCGACCAGTACGTGTGGGGCGCCGAAGAGATCGGCGACGCCATCGAGTTCACCCACGTCAGTCCCGACGGCGACATGGGGTTCCCTGGCACGATGACCGCCAAGGTGCGCTACACCCTCAGCGGCCAGACCCTGCGCCTCGACTACTCCGCCAGCACCGACAAGCCCACCATTCTGAACCTCACCAACCACGCCTACTTCAATCTGCGCGGCGATGACGACGGCGACATTCTCGGTCATGTCCTCGAGATCAACTCTGAAGAGTATCTCCCCGCCGACGGCGAGCAGATACCCACCGGTGAGATCGCGCTGGTGGAGGGCACGCCGCTCGATTTCCGCCGCCCCACGATCATCGGTGCGCGCATCCAGGAGGACTTCGAACAGCTCAGGCTGGCCGGCGGGTACGATCACAACTTCATCATCGTCGGCAAACCCGGGGAATTGCGCTTCGCCGCCAGGGCCACCGATCCCGCCAGCGGCCGCACTCTGGCTGTCGAAACCACGGAGCCCGGCATGCAGTTCTACTCCGGAAATATGCTGAACGGAAAGCTGACCGGCCGCTACGGGAAGAAGTACACCCCGCGCACCGGTTTCTGCCTCGAGACCCAGCACTATCCCGACGCCCCTCATCACGCCAACTTTCCCAGCACGGTGCTGCGCCCCGGGGAAGTGTTCCACCAAACCACTGCGTTCACCTTCGGCGTGGAGTAGTTGATTTCAGCCCTTCGGGGCGTTCGCGAAGCAAATGATCAGGGTTCTCCAGGTTCTCGAGGCCGAGACCTGGAACCCCGCTCACTCGCTGAAGTGGATGTACCCCTCGGTCTCCAGATCCACCATGGTCGTCAGCGCCCATAGATCGAGCTGGATCTCCGGCTGGATGGTCTTTGGTTCGATGTGGTTTGCCAGCACGCCTTGTCCGCACACGTGAAAGGCCACACCCGCCCTGGTCAGGCTCTGGATCAGGGCGATGTTGGGATTGTGAGCGCCGCCAAATCTGGCTGCGTAGGCCTGATCGTCGAGAACGATCGGAGTCGCCTTCTGGTGGATGACGATGGCGACCTTGCGATGCTCCTTCGGCACACCGTATTTGGCCAGGGTGTTCACGAACTTCGCGACGCCGGCCAGCCCGGGATTCAGTTTGTCGGGAGACGCCGCTGCCGTGCCAATGTCGAACACGACCTTGTAGGACGTGGCCGGATTCGGCAGTTGCTTTGCGCCGGGAACATCCTTGGCTGCCGGATACCCGGGCACCGCAAGCTCCTGCCCCCACGCCGGTGCTGCCGCGAAGATGGCGAGCGAGAGGATCAATACAACGCTCCCGCTCCAGATCTTCAGTATTCGATTCATCCTGCATCTCCTTGTTGACACGCGGGCCTCATGCTAATTGCCCCGCGGAGCGCCTGTCGATGAAAAGCCCTTCCCGGACCTTCCTTCCAGGCTCCGGAATTCCGCCTCTCCGCGATATTCTGGAGGACAGGAGCCAGTGACAAGTCCCCATGCCTGAATACCGATACTCCACTCTCGCCGTGCATGCCGGCCAGCATCCCGACCCGCAGACGGGCGCTGTCAACGTCCCCGTTTACCTCTCTTCGACCTTCGAGCTTACCGGCATCGGAACCGACCGCGGCTGGGATTACTCCCGCGCCGGTAACCCCACCCGCGACCGCCTAGAGACCGCGATTGCTGCGCTGGAAGGTGGCCACTGCGCCCACGCTTTCACCACCGGCATGGCCGCCCTCTCCGCGCTGGTCGCTATGCTGCGCGCCGGCGACCACGTGATCTGCTCGCGCGACGTCTACGCCGGCACTGTCCGTTTGTTCGATCAGATCGTCTCCGGTTATGGCATCCAGATCGAATACGTCGACACCAGCGACCTCAAGGCTGTCGAGAAGGCCATGAAGCCCAACACCAGGCTGGTGCACATCGAGACGCCCAGCAATCCGCTCATGGTGCTCACCGATATTGCTGGAGTCGCCAGGATCGCCCATGCCGGCGGCGCCGAGGTCAGCATCGACAATACCTTCCTGTCGCCGGTGCTGCAGAGCCCCATCGCGCTGGGCGCCGACATCGTCATGCACTCCACAACCAAGTACCTCAACGGCCACTCCGACGGCCTCGGAGGTGTGCTGGTCGGCACCCGGCCGGAACATAAAGAGCGCTTCCTGCTCGTGCAGAAGGCTGCCGGCGGAGTCATGTCGCCCTTCGAGTGCTTCCTGGTTCTGCGCGGCATCAAGACGCTGCCCCTGCGCGTTCGCCAGCACGAGGAGAACGGGCGCGCCGTCGCCGAGTTCCTTTCGAAGCACCCCAAGGTCAGCAAACTCGCCTATCCGGGCCTCAAGTCGCATCCGCAGTACGAGCTCGCTGTTCGGCAGCAGAAGGGCTTCGGTTCGATGATGAGCTTCGAGCTGAAGAGCCGCGACGAGGCCGCGCGCTTTCTCGCCGCCATTAAGATCTTTCTGAATGCCGAGTCGCTCGGCGGCGTCGAGTCGCTGGCCTCGCACTCGGCAACCACCACCCACGGCTCGGTCAGCGAAGAAGTGCGCCGTTCCATGGGCATCAATGAAGGCCGCATTCGCCTTTCCATCGGCATTGAGGATAAGGAAGACCTCATCGCCGATCTCGAACAGGCGCTCGCCAAGGTGTAGTTGAACAGGCGCGTTAAGGTGTGAAGCCCTGACGCGCCCAAGCTTCAGCCTGAGCCGCTGCCTCGCAAACGTGCCATGGCGCAGTGCGGCTGACTCGCCGCTTTTGGTTTGAGGAAATTGCAATCTCCAGCCAGAGTCTCATTCTCGGCATCGATACCTGCGGCCCTTCCGGCTCGGTAGCCCTTGCGCGCCTGAGCGAGGGCGATGTTGAGATCCTCGCCCAGACCGAGCTTGCCGGCCGCACTTACTCCGCCACGCTCGTCACGGCGATCGCTGAGCTTCTCATCCAGGCGCGGACCTCCCTGTCGGTACTCCATGCAATGGTCGTGGTCAACGGCCCGGGTAGCTTCACCGGCGTGCGTGTCGGTCTCAGCGCTGTGAAAGGTCTCGCCGAAGCAGGGAGCATCGGGGTCGTTCCCGTCTCGCGGCTTGAAGTTCTCGCCGATCTCGCGGAGCTGCCCTGCGCAGCCCTGGACGCCCACCGCAACGAAGTTTTTCTGCGCCTAGCTGAGCCCGGTGATCAAGCTCGTGAACTGCTGGCGGGCAGGGAAGAGCTGATTCCCATTTCGCCTGCGCCCACGCGCATAGCTGTCTGCGATGACAGTGCCGCCGCCTTGCTCGCATCCGTCTGGCCTGCCGCCGCACAGGTGCGCACCGCGCCGCCCACCGCCGCCGATGCCCTGAAACTTTGCGCCCCGCGCATCGCGGCAAAGACGTTCGCGGACGTCGCGCTTCTCGACGGCCACTACCTGCGCCGCTCCGACGCTGAGATCTTCGGGGAGCCCGGCGCGCCGCCTCGTCCGAGGTGAGTGCCGAGTTGGTCATCCGCCCCATGACGGCCGCGGACCTTGGTTCCGTAATGCAGATGGCCACCGCTCTCGCCAATGTGCCTCGCTGGTCGGAGCGATCCTGGCAAGAGGCCATCAAGCCTCCGCACATTGCGCTGGTTGCCGCCGATGCAGCCGGCCTTTCTGCCTTTGCCATCGCCACCGTAGCGGCCGGCGAAGCCGAGCTCCAGACCCTCGCAGTCTCGGCCGGCCAACAGCGTCGCGGGATCGCCCGTCAGCTTCTCTCCGTAGTTCTCGCCGAACTCCGCCGCGCCTCGGTTGCGGAGCTTTGGCTGGAGGTGCGTCTCTCCAATGCGCCGGCCATCGCCCTCTACCGCGCCTTCGGATTCCAGGAAACCGGCCGCCGGCGCGGGTACTATTCCGATCCGGTGGAAGATGCCCTGCTGATGCTCCTGCCCCTGCGCTGAGCACGGGTCTCCGGCATCACAGCCATTTCTCTTGCCGTCCCGGTTTATGCACAGCCGCGCACACGAATGGGTGATTTACCCGCTTGCCCCCGAGCCGTACTTGGAGCTATATGTAGGTGTTCGGATAAAGAAAATCAGGAGGTGCCGGATGGATGAAGTAAATGATGCCACGCTGAGCGCAGAACTTGGTCGGCTGCACGCGGAACACCAGCGTTACGCTCAGCGGCTGGAAGAATTGCTTCAAAAACCGTATCTCAGCGCCGACGAACAGCTTGAAGAGGTTCGGCTCAAGAAGCTCAAGCTGCACGCCAAGGATCTGATCTTTGCTCTGGAACGCCGTACCCTGGTCGTTGCCTGACCACTGTCCGACGTTTTGTTCCCCAGATTCGCTGAGCACGCAGCTCCCCGCCGCGGCCGTGTGGTATGTGTGCCGTTGAAGCTGCCCGTTCAATAGCTTGCGCGCCAATTCCCCCGTATAATCAGGGGGGATTATGGTACGCGACGGTTATATCTACGGCGTGGGACTGGTGGCGGTAGCCGCAGCTCTCGTGTGGTTCACAGGCAACTGGGCGTGGGGAATTGTGCCCTTGCTCCTGGCATGTTTTTTCCTCTGGTTTTTCCGCGATCCCAAGCGGGAAATCCCTACAGGGGAAGGGCTTATCGTTTCTCCGGGCGACGGCAAAGTCACCGAGACGGTCACGATTCAAACCCCTGCCGGCCCCCGCCAGCGCATCAGTATCTTCCTGAGCGTCTTCAACGTGCACGTGAACCGCGCCCCCATTGCCGGCGTGCTCACCGAAGTCGCTTACCGGAAGGGCAAATATCTCAATGCCATGAATCCCGCCTCGGCCGAGCAGAATGAGCAGAATGCCGCAACCATTCGCGGTGAGGGCATTGAGGTTACCTTCAAACAGATCGCCGGGCTGCTGGCCCGCCGCATCGTCTTCGATCCCCGTCCGGGCGACACCCTTGCCCGCGGTCAGCGCGTCGGACTCATCAAGTTCGGCTCCCGCGTCGATGTTCTTCTTCCAGCAGAAGCCGAGATTCGCGTCCGGGTCGGCCAGACCGTCCAGGGCGGTTCCACGGTTCTTGCCGCCATGCCTGGGAGCCCCCGCGCATGAGCGACGCGGCCTCGGATTTCGCACGCAGGCGCAATCAGGCCCGCCTGCGCCGCGGCATGTTTCTGCTCCCCTCCTTGTTTACTGCGGGGAACATCGCAGCCGGCTATTTTTCGATCACGCAGACCTTCGCCTCGCTCGGCAACAATGGCGAGCCGCACGTCCACCTGGACTGGGCCGCAATCGCCATCCTGTTTGCTATTCCGTTCGATTCGCTGGACGGCCGCATCGCCCGCATGACCAACACCACCAGCGAGTTCGGCAAAGAGCTCGACTCGCTGGCCGACGTGATTACCTTCGGCGTCGCGCCCAGCCTCCTGGCCATGATCTGGGGCTTTCATTTCCTGCCCCTCTCGATCAACCCAACCCTGCGGCAGCACATCATCAAGGCCGGGGTCTTCTTCTGCTTTCTGTTCCTGATGGGCGGTGCGTCACGCCTGGCGCGGTTCAACATCAGCCATGATCCCCAGCCGCGCAATCCCGGCCGCCCCGACCGCAAGTACTTCGTCGGCATGCCGATTCCGGCCGCTGCTGGACTTGTCGCCGCCACCGTCCATTTCTTTTACGGCTATCCGGTCGAGGCCTGGTGGGTCGCCATTCTGTGGGTCTGCTGTGTCGGCCTCGCCGCGTTCCTCATGGTCAGCACCTGGCGCTTCTGGTCCGGCAAGGAGATCAACTTCAGCCGCCGCCATCCCTTCCAACTGCTGCTGCCTCTCGCTTTTGCTGCGTGGCTCACCTTCCGCTTCTCCAACGTGGTGTTGTTCCTGGTCGCACTGGTCTACATGTTCTCCGGCATCTGGGCGCGCGCGGCTTATTCCTGGTCGCGCCGCCGCCGCCTGCGGCCGCTCACTCCCTATCCACCGCCGCCGCCGCCGGAATCTTTTGAGGATCAAGAGCATTCCCACCGCTGGGACGGAGAGATCTGAATCGCTGCTGCGATGCCGTCCTTTTCCGCATCCCGTCGCGGTGCAATACAATCACTCATCGGGCACTGAATTCCCGCGAACACTGCACGCACGCCCGCTGTGCCACCCGAAAACCAAGAGAGAACAACGTGTACAAGATTGTCATTGTCGGTGCTTCGAGCCTGGTCGGCCGCGAGCTGAAAGACGCAATCTCCGACTCGCCTTTGGCGGCTGCGAATTTTGCTTTGCTTGACGAAGAAGAGGCCCAGGGACAGCTCGATCAGGTGGGTGACGAAGCCACCTTCATTCAGGCGGTCGAGCAGGACGCTTTCGAGCATGCCGACTTCACTTTTTTCTGCGGATCGGAGGCCCTTACCCGCCGCCACTGGCATGATGCGTTGCGCGCGGGCTCAACCGTGCTCGACCTGTCCGGCGCACTCGATCAGGAGAACGGAGTCCTGGTGCGCGCTCCCTGGCTGGGCACGTCGGCCGCTGCCGTCGACCTCTTCACGCCCGCCGTCGCCCCGGCTCACCCGGCCGCGCTGGCGCTTGTGCTTCTGCTCGAACGGCTTCAGCAGGCCGCGCCGGTTCGCTTTGCCGCTGCCACGGTTCTTGTTCCGGCGAGCGAGTTTGGCAGGGCCGCAATGGATGAGCTCCACCAGCAGACCGTCAACCTGCTCAGCTTTCAGAACCTGCCCCGCGCCGTCTACGACGCGCAGGTGGCCTATAACCTGCTCAGCGGTCTTGGCGAGAGCGCGACCGTCAGCATGGGGAACACGGAAGCCCGCATTCGCCGCCATTACCAGGCTCTCACCGGCGGCCGCGGTCCGGCCCTGGCCCTTCAGGTCATCCATGCGCCGGCCTTCCACGGCCACAGTTTCTTGATTGCCGCCGAACTGGAACGCCCCGTCGACAGGTCCGCTCTGGAAGCAGCACTCAGCGGCGATCACATGGATCTGGTCCTTGAGGACACCGACTCACCGTCGAACCTGGCCGCCACCGGACAGGACGACGTGCTGGTTCGCGTCCGTCCCGAGCCCGGGCTCCGCAATCCCAACGAGATCACCCGGCTGTGGCTGTGGGCCGCCAGCGATAACCTGCGTCTCCAGGCCCAGAACGCCGTCGCCTGCGCCCTCGACCTCCGCCGTCTGCGCCCCCAGGGATCCGTCCAGTAGCACGTCCCGACCGATTAGAAGAAGAGTAGCGCCGGCCTCCTGGCCGGCTGTCGTGTGGGCCTCCCGGCCCACACATCCCACCTGCCGCGCCGGCGCGCTTTGCAGTCAATCCTGCCTCACACGGCTCCACAACTCCTCGATGTACCCATCCGTCATGCCGGCGATGTAGTCGGCCACGGTTCGCGCCAAGCCCTGGGCTTCGATCTGTGCCCGGTGATCAGGCGGCATTCGTCCCGGCTCGGCCATGAGCTTTGCAAAAAGGTCCGCCACCACCTGTTCGGCATGCGCGTGCACTTCTTCCTGGCCGGGGGAGTTGTAAAGCTTTTCGTATAGGAAAGTCTTCGCCCGCGCGCGTTCCGTCTCCATCTTGGGGCTGAGCGCGGCCAGTCGCGTCGGGGCGTTGCGGATCTCTTTCAAGGTCGTCGCGCCCAATCCCGCCACCCCCGCCCGGATCTCGTAGATCAGGTCCGTCACCAGCATATCCAGCATCCGCCGCAGCGCGTCGGAGTAGACCAGCCGCGGCGCCGAATCTGGATACAGGCGCAGCGCGTCGTCGTGGAATTCACGCAGGAGCGGCAGCGCCTCGCGCATTTCGTCGAGCACCAGAATGCCGGAATCCAGCCCATCCTCGAGATCGGCCGTCAGGTAGGCGATCTCGTCCGCCAGGTCGATCAGTTGTGCTTCCAGGGGAGGGAACTGACCCAGAAATAGCTCGGCCAGTTCGGGCTGTTCGGAACTGGTGTAATCGCGTGAGTGCTTCACAATGCCTTCACGCACCGCCAGCGTCAGGTTCAAACCGCGGAATGCTGGATAGCGCTCCTCGAACCAGGTAACGATGCGCAGCGCGTGCAGGTTGTGATCGAAGCTGAGGCCGTAGCCGCGCAGTGCCGCATCCAGGGCACGTTCCCCGGCATGTCCGTAGGGAGGATGTCCGATATCGTGAGCCAGCGCGAGCACTTCGGCCAGTTCTGCGTTCAGTCCCAGCGCGGCAGCCGTGGTGCGTGCGATCTGCGCCACCTCCAGCGTGTGCGTCAGCCGGCTGCGGAAGTGGTCCGCGGGCGGCCCGTCGGGCAGGCGGGTGAAGACCTGGGTCTTGCCCGCCAGCCGCCGGAAGGCGCGCGCATGCAGCACGCGCGCGGTATCACGGGTGAAAGGAGAACGGTAGGGATGATATGGTTCCAGGTGCGCTCGCTGGGTGAGCGCACAGCCGGCGTCGCCGTGTACGGCGATGCCCGGAGGCAGATGCGCAGATGTCCCGATCGTGCTGGTCATCGGCAGCTATTCCGGTTTTTGCCCCAGCGATTCATCCTGCTTGGCGAGCTTGATGCGCGCGGTTTCCAGCTTCTTCTGCACCTTGCTCACGTCGCCGGGTTCGACATCCGCAGGGGCGGACTTGGCGAAATCCGAAAGAGACATCTCCCACTGCGCCGCCGCCTGCCGGATGCGCCCTGTCTTCTCGTACAGGTCGCCCAGGTGCATGTGGACGGTCGGATCCGTCTGATCGCGTTGCACGGCCTGGAGCAGATTGTTCTCTGCCAGTTCGTAGTCGCCCAGCTTGTAATATGCCCAACCCAGGGAATCCAGATACGCGCCGTTCCACGGCTCCAGCGACACCGCTTTCTGGATCATCTTCAGGGCTTCGGGCAGCCGCTGGCTCTTGTCCGCCAGCATGTAGCCGAGGTAATTGAGCGTCATCGCATTCTGCGGGTCCAGATCCAGAACCTGCCGGAAGTAGCGCTCCGCGAGGTCCAGATGCTTCTGCCGCTCGGCCACTTCGCCGCGCAGGAACAGAAGGTAGATCTTATCGTCTTTCTTTGTCGCCAGCGGCTCGGCCTTGTCCAGCGCCTGTTCGGCATCCTTCCAGCGCTTCAGCCTCACGTCCATCTGGGCTATGGCGAAGTACACCGTGCGATCGTCGTTGTTGCCCTTGAGCTGCGCTTTGGCCAGGCTCATCGCCTGGTCGACCTGTCCCCGATCGGCCAATTCGCCCGCCAGCATCAGCTGGATGTCGCGGTTCTTCGGATCTGCGGCTGCAGCCTGCTTTGCTACGGCCAGGGACTTGTCGTACTGGTGAGCGGTGCGATACGCATCCACCTGGCCCTGGTAACCCTGTACCGCCGAGTCGCCGCCCATATCGATCATCTTCTGGTAGGTCGCGACTGCCTGATCGATCTTGTTCTGCTCGATGTAAACCGCACCCAGCCGCGCCAGAAAGATGCCGCGATTGTTCTTCTCGGCCGAGGTGTAGGCGCCATTGGCATGGGAGGTCTGATCCACCATCGCCTGGTAGGTCTGTGCCGCCTGGTTCAGATGGCCCAGAACATCCAGCAGCATGCCTTCGTTGAAGCCCGCTTCCAGGGAGGTCGGATCGATGCTGCGGGCCTTCTTTACCGCCGCCAGCGCATCCTGGTACTTGCCCTGCCGGCGCAGAATCTCGGCAATGTGAACCAGCGCCTCGCTGTTCTCCGGGTCCGCCTGCGACAGATCCTGGTACTCTTTCAGCGCCGCGTCGTATTGCTTATCGTTCATCAGCGCCTGGGCCAGGGCGTCGATGGTTTGCAGGTCGGATGGATCCATCTCGGCGGCGCGCTTGTAGGCCTGCACCGCGTTCTTGGAGTCCTTCATCTGATCGTACGCTGCGCCCAGGGTGAACTCCATCTTGGGCGTGCGGCTGCCTTCCGGCACCGATTCGATCGTCTGAACCGCCTGCTTGAGATTGCCGTTCTCCGCATACAGGCGCGCCAGGTTCAGAACTGCGTCTTCCGAGTCCGGCTCAATGGCCTGGGCGCTCTTGAAGGCGGCCTCCGCCTTGTCCGGCTGGTGCTTTACGGTGTAGAGCTGGCCCAGCACCATGCGGTCTTCCACATCGCTGGGTTGCAGAGCGCAGATTTTCTCGTACTCCGCGATGGCCTTGTCCAAGGTGTTTCCGGCAGGAGAGGAAGAGGAGATTCCGCTCTGCTCCTCGCCGAGCCGCCGCAGATAGATCCGGCCGAGCAGCTTGTGTGCCGATACATCGTTCGGGGATTTCACCAGCAGGTTCTTGAGAATTCCTTCGGCTTCGTGCACGTGTCCGGAGCGGAAGTAGAGGTCGGCCAACTGGTCATTCAGGGACGGCGAATCGGGATCGTGCTGCAGAGCCAGTTTGTACTGCTCGATGGCGTTGGTGACCTGCTCCGGATGTCCCTCGGAGATGGCTTCGTCCTCGTACAAGCCCGCTAAGGCCGCGTGGTAATACGCTTTGGCGCGGTCGGAATCCAGCCCATTGGAAGTGGGGGAGGCGGACGACGGTGCAGTCTTGGATTGGGCTGCGGCGGGCGCGCTGCCGCTGCCGCCAGAGGACTGGGCACAGAACGCAAGCGCCGGCGCCAGCAGGAAAGATGCGGCGGCAAGCCGCGTTGCAGAGGCGAACGTCTTCGGATTCATCATGATGGGGATACGCGCCCTTTCCCTCGGACGGACCGGCACAACTGGCTCAGGGAGAATCCAAGGGCGAGGCCAATGGCCGTGCTGGTCCTACTCTACAGACGATTCTAACTGCCGTTTGTCGCATCGACGGGACGGAATTCCGGCGCTTCCTCCGTCCTGTTGTGGCCGGCCGCCGGTTGGTCGTCCAGGCCATGCGCACCGCGGCCGCTCGTTCCGCAACTCGGCTCCCGGCTTAGATGCGGGTTGAGCGGTCCCAGGGCCGCAGGTTTTTCCGGGTCTCAGTGCCGGAAGTGCCTCATTCCCGTGAACACCATCGCCACGCCCAGCTTGTTGGCTGCCGCGATCACCTGCTCGTCGTTGACCGAGCCTCCCGGCTGGATCACCGCCGTCGCGCCGGCCTTCACGATCTCCTCCAGGCCGTCTGGGAAGGGAAAGAAGGCGTCCGAAGCCGCCACGCAGCCGGCCAGCGGCAGTACCGCTTTCATGGCGCCAAAGCGCGCCGCGTCCACCCGGCTCATCTGCCCGGCCCCGATGCCCAGAGTCTGCCCGTTATGCGCGTAGACGATGGCATTCGATTTCACGTGCTTGCAGATCTTCCATGCAAACAGCAGGCTGTGCAGTTCTTCGCCGCTCGGATGTCGCGCGGTCGCTATCTTGAGCCGCGCTTCGGAGATGTGCCCGGTATCGGCATCCTGCAACAGCAATCCACCGGAGACGTGCTTCACCACCGGCCGCGGCGACGCCGGCCGCACCTGGACCAGACGCAGATTTTTCTTTGCTGCAAATCGGGCCTTGGCTTCTTCCGTGAACCCGGGGGCGGCGATGGCTTCCACAAACAGCTTGGCGATGGTCTCGGCCGCCGCGCCGTCCACCTCGCGATTGATGCCGATCACACCGCCAAAGGCGGAGAGCGGATCGCAGGACAGGGCTTTTTCGTAGGCTTCCTTGACGGAGACGCCGGTCGCCGCACCGCAGGGATTGGTGTGCTTCACGATGATGACCGCAGTCTCCTCGAACTCCTGCGCCATCTCCCAGCAGGCATCCAGGTCCACCAGATTGTTGAAGCTAAGTTCCTTACCCTGCAACTGGGTCGCGCCGGCAATTCCCAGACCGCTGCCGTCTGTGTACAGCGCTGCGCGCTGGTGCGGATTTTCGCCGTAGCGTAGGCTTTGCGCCAGCGGGAAGTTGATGCGCAGGGTCTGCGGCAGAGCGGCTTGATCGGGAGCCGCCGCGGCATTTACCGCGGGCGGTTCGGCAATGCGCTCCAGGGTTCCGGCAATCGCCGCATCGTAGGCCGCTGTCGTGGCGAAGGCCTGCCGGGCAAGACGCCAGCGGGTACTCCGCCCCAATGCGCCCTTGTTTGCCTTCAGCTCTTCCACGATCCCTGCATAATCGTCTACCCGGGTCACGATCGCCACGTCCTCAAAGTTTTTCGCAGCAGAGCGCACCATCGACGGGCCGCCGATATCGATGTTCTCGATCAAGTGTCCGAAGGCCACGCCGGGCTGTGCCGCAGTCTTCTCAAAGGCGTACAGGTTCACCACCACCATGTCGATCGGCTGAATGCCGTGTTCGGACACCGCCGCTTCGTGCTCCTTGTTGCCCCGGACGTAGAGCAGCCCGCCGTGCACCCGCGGGTGCAGGGTCTTCACGCGCCCGTCCAGCATCTCCGGAAATCCGGTGAGCTCGCTGATGTCTTTCACCGCAAGGCCCGCTTCGCGCAGCGCCTTGGCCGTGCCTCCGGTTGAGATCAGTTCCACGCCAAAGGCCGCCAGCTCGCGCGCAAACTCCACCAGCCCGCTCTTGTCGGTCACGCTCAGCAGGGCGCGCCGGATCCGCTTCAGCTCGACATCGGAAGACACGTTCAACTCCTTAAATTTGTGTTCTGAGGGATCGCCGCCGGAGTTCACCCGCCGGCGGAGGAAGGTATCCCAGAAACAGACTACAGCTTTGGGAAGAGACCGCCGGCCAGCAATGCAGAGGTGCTGACCGAAATGAGAGGCAGACCCTCAGTTCGCCAGCACCGCGCGATAACGCACCTTGTTCTTCTTCACCTTGTCAATGGCTTCGTTCGCCTTGGCCATAGGAAACAGTTCAGTCTTCGCCTGGATGCCATGGCGCGCCGCCACGTCCATCATCTCGCGCAGCGTATGAGGGCTTCCGATCGGGCTTCCGCACAGGGCTCTCTGTCCGGAGATCAGCGGGAAGGCCGCTACTGTAACCGGCGACGGCGGCACTCCCACGAAGCAGAGCGTCCCAGTGGGCCGCAGCGCCTGCACATAGGTGTTCCACTCCTGGTCGGCGTTGGCCGTGTTCAGGATGAAATCCAGTGATCCGGCGACTTCCTTCATGGCCTTGGTCTCGCGGCTATTCACGAATCGGTGCGCGCCGAGCGCCCGCGCCTCGGCTTCTTTGGAGGTGGAGGTGGAAAAGGCCGTCACCTCAGCGCCGAAGACGCGCGCAAACTGGATGGCCAGGTGTCCGAGGCCGCCGATGCCTACCACGCCGACCCGCGATGCCGGGTTGATCCCGTGGCTGCGCAGCGGGTTGTAAACCGTGATGCCGGCGCAGAGCAGAGGCGCCGCGTTCTCGCTCTCCAGCGCCTCGGGAATCGGAATGGCAAAGCGCGCATTGCAGCGCACCCGGTCGGCGTAGCCGCCGTGCCGCCGCACGCAGGTCGCCTCCGAGGCAGGGCATAGGTTCTCCTTGCCCTGGATACACCACTCGCACACGCCGCAGGAGTTCGATTGCCAGCCGAGCCCGACGCGCTGGCCTTTCTCCAGGCCGGCCACCTCGCTGCCCAGCGCCAGAATCCTGCCGATGACCTCGTGCCCGGGAATGAACGGAAACTGACTCACACCCCAATCGTTCGAGATCAGGTGAAGGTCGCTGTGGCAAACGCCGCAATGGGAGATCTCAATGTCAATGTCATGCGCGGCCAATGGGCCTGGATCATAGTGGAAGGGCAGTACTTCTGCTCCTGCCGCATGCGCTGCAAGTCCCTTGATGTGAGCCATAGGAATTGGGGGCTCCTCGCTGAGATTGGACCCGGAAACACGGACGGAAACATCTCTCCGCACCGCGCTCAAAAGAAAAGTGCAATTGCTCTCTTAGTGTAAATCGCCGCCGTCTACCAGATGGACATCCAGGATCTGGTAACCGCTGAGCACTCCGCCGGCGGGCACCGCTGCTGCCAATTCCGCCGATTCCCCGTTGAGGCTCAGGTCGTGCGCGCTGCGCAGCGGCTCCAGGGCGTTCGCCACCGACAGAGGCAGGCTGGTAAGCGTCTGCCCATCCATGGTGGCCTGGGCCTCGGGCGCCAGCAGACTTACATAGATTCTGTCTGCCGGATGCGCTCGCCGTGCCTCCTCGAGCACGGTTTCCATGTCCTGTGCGCGTCCCAGTTGCGGCTGCCGCAGCGTTCGATCCAGCGTAGCTCCATCGGAGATCAGGAGGCGCAGGTTGCCGCTATCGAGGCGGGCCGGAAGCTTTACCGGAATGCGCACGTTGCGCTCCGGCTGCTGCCATGGGCGCAGCGTTGCTTCGATGGTGATGGTGTCGCCCGGATGCACCAGATCGTTCGAAACCAGGCGCGCGCTCACCAACTGTACCTGGAGCCGCCGTGGAATCACATCCACGTGAAGATCGATGTTCTTGATGGCGCCCTGACGGGCATCGTTCGCGTAAAGCTTGGCGAACTCCTCGCCGGTTTGCAGCGCAGCCAGCATGGGGGCCGGCATCATGCCTCCCGACGAGACCCACAGGTCAAGAGGAGCAGAGGGATAGTTGGCCAGATTGATGGCGCCGGTTACGTGATAGCTGGTTTCCGCCGTGCTCTCGTTCGACTCCAGCAGCGAGTTATAGAGCACCACCAGCACCGCCTGCGAGGTGAGGGAAGGCAAATCCAGAACCTGAACGTTGACGTTGCGCGGACCATCCGGCCCCTTGATCCCGATGTGCATGGGGATCATGTGTGCCTGCGCGCCCAGCACGCCACGAATTCCGGATTCGCGATCTTCGGTGAATGCGCCCACCGTCTGACCGGTGTTGATGATCTTGAACGAGTTGAGCGGCGAAGCCAGCGTCGCCACAACGTCCGCCGTCGTCATGGGCAGTGAAACCGGCCCTGCCTGCAACACCGGGTGCCCGCAGGCCAGCAACTGCTTCGGATCAATATAGGTAATCGTGCAGGTCGCCGCGATTTCGACATCGCCCCGCACCAGTTGGGCGCTGATCGCCGAACCGGGCTTCAGCGTGGCCTCGGCGCTCTTCGACATCGCCGGGTCCGCCTCCGATGCGCCGCTGCCCATCCCGCCGGCAGCCACCGATTGCAGGGTCGTGCCGGCCATCTTCTCCTGCCACAGGCGGATGGCATCAGGCCGGAAGCCGCTCATCACCAGGGGCGTCTCCATTCCCTGGAAGTTCATTCCGGACTGAGATACGGGCAGCCCGGCGGACGACGCCGGCAATCCGCCCGTCTTGGACAGCAGGGCTACCGGTGATTCCACTGGAGTGGCCAGCTTGGGGCGCGGCTGCGCCGGCCCGGCCGGCAGATCGCGCAGCGACAACATCTGCTGAATCGGGGTAATGCCTGCGATCGGCTCCTTGCTGAACTGGCCGATGCGGTAGGAGAGCGAGCCCAGCAGCTTGTTGCCGACATAGACCGGACTGCCGCTCATCCCTTCCACCACCCCGGTGAAATCCGGCTTGGCCCCATGCAGACGGGCCAGGATCATGTCCTGTCCGGGTCCGCGTGCTCCGCGCAGAATTCCCAGGATCTCCACCTGCATCGGCTCCGGCGTGGTGCCCTGAAATACCGTCCAGGCCGTACCCATCAGCCCGCGATGTACCTGGCTCAGCGGGAAAAACTCGGTGGTCGCGGGCGGCCCGCTCGGGACGTTTCTGGCCGCGGCTCCTTCGCTCGGGGATTGCGCCCACAGATGCGCAGGAATCCCCGCGGTGAGGACGAGACAGAAGGCAACAAGCAGGGCAGAGAACCGCAATTGGGTTGGCGTCAGGCAAACTTTCACGTCTATAAGAGTACCGCGAGCCGGGCTGCCACCGCTTCCACGGCAAGTGGATGCCGGAGACCAGTCTTCCCCGTCCTGCCGTTCGATGACCCCGGCTGAATCCCGTATGCTGGTGTTCAAAGAGGTTGTCATGTCCATCCCGCGCAGATTCCTCACTCCCCGGCGCCTTTCCGCCGCCCTGTTTTCCCTTGCCCTGCTCGCGCTGGCGGCCGTGCCCCTCAATCCCGTCCTCGCACAGACGCAGACCTCGGGGCAATCCCAGGCGGGCCAGAACCAGGCCCAGCCGGTTCCCCAGGACGGCGGCCCCAGCGGCGACAACGGTGCTATCGCCATCCCGAAGAAGAATCCGGACGACAACCCGCCACCGGCTCCTCCGCCTCCGCCCTCGCCGGATCAGAACTTCAAAAACCCGGTCGGCGCACCCAACTACACCCTCAAGGTCGAAGTCCCCGAGGTCACCGTGGACGTGGGCGTCCTGCTACAAAAGACGCACCAGTTCGTTCCTGGTCTCAAACCCGGCAACTTTCGCATCTTTGAGGACGGCGTTCCTCAGAAGATCGAGGGTTTCAAGCGCGTCGATGCCCCCATCACCGCGCTCATGCTCTGCGAGTTCGCTGCCCGCGGCTGGATCTTCCGCATGGATATGCTGAACGCTGCCTGGGCGTTCACCCAGCAACTCCGGCCCCAGGATTACGTCGCCATGATGACCTTCGATCTGAATACCCACATCGTGAGCGACTTCACGCAGAACAGGAGCCAGATTCAGGAAGGTCTCAACGAACTGGGCATGGAAGCCTGGCCGGGCATGGCCGCGGCCTTCTCGGAAACGGACGTCTTCGACGCCCTCTCTGAGGCGATTGATCGGCTCTCGCGTATTCAGGGTCAGAAATACATCATCCTGATCGCTTCCGGGGTCGACAGTATGTCGAAGCTCACCCTCGACCAGATCCTCAAGAAGGTGAAGAACACGCGCGACATTACCATCTTCTCCATCGCTACCGGCGGCATGCTGATGGAACTGACCGAGGGCATGGGCGGGGGAATGCGCGGCGGCATGTACGACCTCACCTATCTCCAGGCGGAAAACCAGTTGCGGACGTTCGCCAATTACACCGGCGGCATGTACTTCCAGCCCGTCTTCGCCGCGTCGCTGCCCGATGTCATTCAGACCATCAATCAGAACATCCGCTCCAAGTACGAGCTCGTCTACCGG